>DASVFV010000153.1:0-4342 GCA_036379875.1 Burkholderiales bacterium
GGTCGAGGGCGAAGCCGCCGGCGTCGGCGGCGACCCGCAGGAAAGGCAGCCCGGCATCGCTCCGGTTGCGCAGGATGAGCGAAGCGATCCGCAGCGAAAAGACGAGCTTCCAGTCGCCCGCGTCCAGCCCGGCGTCGTGCATCTTGCCCAGCTTGCCGCGGTGCGCGAGCACGATGCGCGCGAGGCGCTGCTGCTCCATGCGCGAGAAGCCCGGCATGTCGGCGTTCTGCAGCACGTACGCCGAGTGCTTGTGGTACTGCGCGTGCTCGATGGACAGGCCGATCTCGGCGAGGCGCGCCGCCCAGGCGAGCAGCTGCCGGTCGGCGTCCTCGTCGCGCTCCGCGCCCGGCGCGAGCGCGTCGTAGATGGTGAGCGCGAGGCTCTTCATGCGCTCGGCGTGCCCGGCGTCGACGTGGTAGCGGCGCATGAACTGCGCCACCGTCACCTCGCGCATGTCGCGGTGCTCGACGCGGCCGAGCAGGTCGTAGAGCACGCCGTGGCGCAGCGCGCCTTCCGAGACCTTCATCGACTCGAGGCCGAGCGCGTCGAACACCGCGGCCATGATCGCCACGCCGCCCGGCAGCACCGGAACGCGGTTGGGCCGCAGGCCGGCGAGGCGATCGGGGTCTGCACGCTCTTCCTTTACCAGAATATTTTTCAGACGAACCAAGCCGTCGCGCGTGATGCCTTCCGCGGCAAGCTCGTTCTCGCGCAGGATGTTCTCGATCGCGCGCGCGGTGCCGGAGGAGCCGACCGCCTCGTCCCACGCGGCTTCCTTGTACTGCTTCACCAGCGAGGAGAGCTCCTGGCGCGCCGCCAGCTCCGCGGCCTTCATGCCGCTCTTCTCGATCTTGCCGCCGGGGAAGTACTTCAGGCTCCAGCTCACGCAGCCCATGTAGAGCGACTCGGTGAGCTGCGGCTCGAGGCCGGTGCCGATGATGAACTCCGTGGACCCGCCGCCGATGTCGATCACGAGCCTTTTACTCGTAGACAACGGCATGGCGTGCGCGACGCCCAGGTAGATCAGGCGAGCTTCCTCGCGGCCCGAGATCACCTCGATCGGGAAGCCGAGCGCGGCGCGCGCCTCGCGCAGGAATTGCGACGAGTTCTTCGCCACGCGCAGCGCGTTGGTGCCCACCGCGCGCACCGCGGCGCGCGGGAAGCCGCGCAGGCGCTCGCCGAACTTGGCCAGCGCCTCGAGCGCGGCGGCCTGCGTGGCGCGGTCGATGCGCTTTTCCGCGGTGAGCCCGCCGCCGAGCCGCACCACTTCGCGCAACGCGTCGAGCGGGTAGATCTGCCGCTCGACCACGCGGCCGATCTGCAGGTGGAAGCTGTTCGAGCCGAGATCGACGGCGGCGAGCGTTTCGGGACGCGCCATGGCGGCGAAGTTAACAGATTAGAATGGAACGGTCGCCGCACACCGCCGCCGCCGTGAACCGCCGCATCTCCGCCCCCGCGCAGTTCCTCAACCGTGAGCTCGGCATCATGGCGTTCAACCGCCGCGTGCTCGCGCAGGCCGCCGACGACACGGTGCCGCTGCTCGAGCGGCTGCGTTTCATCACCATCGTCTCGTCGAACCTCGACGAGTTCTTCGAGATCCGCGTCGCGGGGCTGAAGGAGCAGATCAAGCTCGGCCTGCCCGAGCCCGGACCCGACGGGCGCGCGCCCACCGAGGTGTTCGAGCAGGTGAGCCGCGAGGCGCACGCGCTGGTCGCCGAGCAGTACCAGCTGCTCAACCAGACCGTGCTGCCGGCGCTCGCCGCGCACGGCATCGTGTTCCCCAAGCGCGAGGAATGGAGCCCGGCGCAGCGCCAGTGGATCCGCGAGTATTTCTTCCGCGAGCTGCTTCCGGTGCTGACGCCGATCGGGCTCGATCCCGCGCATCCCTTTCCGCGCGTATTCAACAAGAGCCTCAACTTCGCCGTGGAACTCGAGGGCCGCGACGCGTTCGGGCGCAACTCGGGCGCCGCGATCGTGCAGGCGCCGCGCGCGCTGCCGCGCGTGATCCGGCTGCCGCAGGAGATCGCGGGCGGCGCGAAGTACGCGTTCGTGTTCCTGTCCTCCATCCTGCACGCGCACATGGACGAGCTGTTCGCCGGCATGAGGGTGCAGGGCTGCTACCAGTTCCGCGTCACGCGCAATTCGGACTTGTTCGTGGAGGAAGAGGAGATCAAGAACCTGCACACCGCGCTGCAGGGCGAGCTCTTCCACCGCCACTTCGGCGACGCGGTGCGCCTCGAGGTGGCCGACAACTGCTCGCCGCGCATGGTGGAATTCCTGCTCCAGCAGTTCGGCCTGCGCGACGCCGACCTCTACCGCGTCGACGGCCCGGTGAACCTCTACCGCCTGCGCCCGGTGCCCGACCAGGTGGAGATTCCGGAGCTCAAGTTCCCGCCGTTCCAGCCCGGCCTGCCGCCCGCGCTCGATACCGGCGACATCTTCGAGGTGCTGAAGAAGCAGGACATCCTGCTGCACCACCCGTTCCAGTCGTTCCTGCCGGTGATCGACTTCATCCGCACCACGGCCAACGATCCGAACGTGATCGCGATCAAGCAGACCGTGTATCGCACCGGCACCGACTCGGAGCTGATGGAGGTCCTGGTCGAGGCGGCGCGCAAGCGCAAGGAAGTCACCGTGGTGGTGGAATTGATGGCGCGCTTCGACGAGGAAGCGAACCTGAACTGGGCCGCGCGCCTGGAGGAGGTCGGCGCGCACGTGATCTACGGCGTGGTCGGGCACAAGACGCACGCCAAGATGGCGCTCGTGGTGCGTCGCGAGGAGGGCAAGCTCAGGCGCTATGCGCACCTGTCCACCGGCAACTATCATCCGCGCACCGCGCGCCTCTACACCGACTTCGGCCTGCTCAGCGCGAACGAGGAGATGTGCGCCGACGTGAACGAGGTGTTCAAGCAGCTCACCGGGCTCGGGCGCGTGAGCAAGATGAAGCACGTCTGGCAGTCGCCCTTCACGCTGCACAAGCGCATCGTCGCGGCGATCCGCAACGAGGCGGCGCGCGCCGCCGAGGGCAAGGGCGGGCGCATCATCGCCAAGATGAACGCGCTGCTCGAGCCGCAGATCATCGAGGAGCTCTACGCCGCCTCGGCGGCCGGGGTGAAGATCGACCTCATCGTGCGCGGCGTGTGCGCGCTCAAGCCGGGCATCCCGGGGCTGTCGGACAACATCCGCGTGCGCTCGGTGGTGGGGCGCTTCCTCGAGCACACGCGCATCTTCTACTTCCACGACGGCGGCGCCGAGAACGTCTACCTCGCGAGCGCCGACTGGATGGACCGCAACTTCTTCCGCCGCATCGAGCTGTGCTTCCCGGTGCTCGACCCGGCGCTCAAGCGGCGCGTGATCCGCGAGGGCCTGCAGGCCTACCTGGACGACAACTGCCAGGCCTGGCTGATGAACGCCGAGGGCGGTTATGAGAGACTCAAGCCGCGCCGCGGACGGCGGCGCTCGGCGCAGGAAGAGCTCCTATTCACGCTCGGCATTCCGACCTAGAAGAGAGCCCGCACAAGGGAAAGAGCGGGCCGCGGCGCGTCCTCAACGCGACCCGCTATTCGCTCGCCGGCCTCGCCGCGGCGTTGCGCCACGAAGCGGCGTTCCGCTCGCTGGTCGCGCTGTCCGTCGCGGCCGTTCCGGCCGCGCTCTGGCTCGGCCACACCGGAGTGGAACGGGCGCTGCTCATCGGCAGCGTGCTGCTGGTCCTGATCGTCGAGCTGGTGAACGCGGCCGTCGAGGCGACCGTCGACCGCGTCTCGCTCGAGGAGCACCGCCTGGCGAAGCGCGCCAAGGACATCGGCAGCGCCGCGGTGATGCTGGCGCTCGCCAGCGCCGCGGCGGTCTGGCTGCTCGTCCTGCTATGAAGTTCGGGCGCGCCCGTCCACGCTGAGCGCGCCGGCGCCGAACGCCGCGACGTACAGCAGCCCGCCGACCACGGCCAGGTTCTTCAGGAAGTAATTCAGCTGCGCGCCGTACTGCGCGGCATCGACTTCCCAGAAGCGGTGCGCCATCGCGGTCGCGATCACCACGAACAGAATCAGCAGCCACGCGATGCGGCGCGTCTGCCAGCCGAGGATCAACAGGACGGCGCCGCCGATCTCGATCACGATCGATACCCACACCATTACCCCCGGCATCGGGAAGCCGAGCTTGGCGAAGTAGCCGGCGGTACCGGCGACCGCCATGAGAATGCGGCCGAGCAGCATCATGTTGGATTGACCAGCAGGGTTCATTTTTATAGTCCCTCCTTTGTGCGGCTATTGTAGCCACGACGGCCATCCTCGGCTTTGGACCCGCGCGGCGAGCAGCGCTGCACCGCCGCAAAGCAGCGTGTAGA
>DASVFV010000154.1:0-10107 GCA_036379875.1 Burkholderiales bacterium
GAGAGGAACGAGCTCGCGCTGCACTACCAGCAGAAGGTGAACCTCAAGACCGGCCAGATCTGCGGCGCCGAGGCGCTGGTGCGCTGGCTGCATCCGGAATGGGGGCTGGTGCGCCCGGCGCGCTTTATTCCGTTAGCCGAAGAGACGGGGTTGATCGTGAGCATCGGCGAATGGGTGCTGCGCGAGGCCTGCCGCCAGACCCGCGCCTGGCTCGACGAGGGCCTCGAGCCCGGCACGGTGTCGGTCAACCTGTCGGTGCGCCAGTTCCGCCAGGAGGGGCTGGTGCGCACCGTGTCGCGCATCCTGGAGGAGACCGGCCTCGAGCCCTCGCGCCTCGAGATGGAGCTCACCGAGAGCATGGTGATGCACAACGTCGACGCGGCGATCGCCATCCTGCAGGGCTTGAAGCAGCTCGGCGTGCGCCTCTCGGTGGACGACTTCGGCACCGGCTACTCGTCGCTCTCCTACCTCAAGGACCTGCCGATCGACACGCTGAAGATCGACCGCTCGTTCGTGCGCGACATCGGCGCGGGCGAGGAGGCCGACGAGGGCGTGCTCGCGCAGGCCATCATCTCGCTCGCCCACGCGCTGCACCTGAAGGTGATCGCCGAGGGCGTGGAGACCGACCCGCAGATGCGCTTCCTGCGCCGCCACCAGTGCGACGAGGTGCAGGGCTTCTTCCACGGCGAGCCGGTCGCGCCCGAGCAGCACGCGCGCCTGCTGATGCGCGCGTGGCGCCAGGCCAAGGGCGTCTGATATTCCCGTTTGGGTATACTTCGCCGCTCCAGCAGGGGGCGGCATGGCGGTCAAGGAGCAGCTCGTCGAGAAGATCCGCGAGATCATCCGCGCGCGGGGACTGACGCAGACCGAGGCGGCCAAGCTGCTCGGCCTCACGCAGCCCAAGCTGTCGGCCATCCTGCGCGGCCAGATCCGCGGCGTGTCGGAGCGCAAGCTGATCGCCTGCCTGACCAGCCTCGGGCGCGACGTCGAGATCGTGGTCAAGCAGGCGCCGCGGCGGCGCGCGAGCGGCCGCCTCACCGTGGTGTTCTCATGAGCGCCGACAAGCGCCCGGTGATCCTCGTGGTCGACGACTCCGAGGACATGCTCGCCCTGATGGAGAAAGCGCTCTCGTCCGACTACGAAGTGATCCCGGCCGCCGACCCCGGCACCGCGATCGAGAAGGCGTTCGGCGAGCCGCGCCCCGACCTGATCCTGCTCGACGTGGAGATGCCCGACATCGACGGCTTCGAGGTGTGCCGCGCGCTGAAGGGCGAGCCGGCCACCGCCTCGATCCCGGTGGTGTTCCTCACCGGCAAGACCGAGGCGCAGGCGCAGGTCGAGGCGCTCGAGCTCGGCGCGGTCGACTACCTCACCAAGTCCGGCGCCAACGCCGCGGTGCTGAAGACGCGCGTGCGCATGCACCTCGCGCTCGCCGAGCACCAGAGCGAGCTCGAGCGCATGGTCAAGCAGCGCACCGAGCAGCTCGAGAACAGCCGCGCCGACCTGATCAAGCGCCTCGCGCGCGTGCTCGAGTTCCACGAGAGCCAGGCGGTGGGCAACCGCGTGATCCGCCTCGGCCACTACGCCAAGCTGATCGCGCAGGCCGCCGGCGCCAAGCCCGAGGTCGCCGACATGATGCAGAAAGCCGCGCCGCTGCACGACATCGGCAAGCTCGGCGTGCCCTCCGAGATCCTGCGGAAGCGCGACAAGCTCTCGGTGCCCGACTGGGAGCGCGTCAAGCGCCACCCGCAGCTCGGCGCCGACATCATCGGCGAGGGCGACGACCCGCTGCTCAAGCTGGCGCGCCAGCTCGCGCTCACGCACCACGAGAACTTCGACGGCTCGGGCTACCCGAAGGGGCTGAAGGGCGAGGCGATCCCGTGGGGCGGTCGCGTGATGGCGATCGTCGACTCGTTCGAGGCCATGACCAGCACCCAGTTCCACCGCGACCCGCTGCCGATCGAGCGCGCGGTGGGCGAGATCGAGCGCGGCGCGGGCAGCAAGTACGATCCGAAGCTGGTCGAGGCGTTCAAGAAGGCGTTGCCGGTGATGCAGAAGGTGAAGGAGACCTACGCCGATCAGCTGGGCGACATGATCAATTTGGACTTCTCTCCAAAAACCCCCGGAAAACCGGCGGTTGCGCCGCCGCCTGCGCCGCCGCCGATGCCCGCGGCGCCTGCCAAACCCAAGATGAGCGCCGCTGATCTGGCCAAAGCCGCGGCCGCCCGCAAGAAATGAGCAAGCTGATCGACAAGCTGAAAGGCGCCGAGCGCGAGCGCATCGAGCGCGAGAAGAGCGGCGAGGAGGTCGCGCAGGCGCGCGCCGGCGAGGAGCGCCGCGCGCTCGACCTCGCGCGCGAGCGCCAGGCCGCCGAGGTCGAGCTGCGCCGCCTCGCGCATTCGCGCGCCGAGGCCGAAGCGAAGGCCGCGCGCCTGGTGGCCGAGCGCGAGCGCGCCGAGGCTTCCGCGGCGGCCGAGTCGCGCCAGCGCGAGGAGGCCGAGAAGAAGGCCCTGGCGCTCTCGGAGGCGCGAAAGCACAAGGAGCAGGAAGCGGCGGCGCACGCGCGCGCGCGCGCCGAGTCCGAGGCACAGGCCTCCGCGGCCATGAAGGAGCGCGCCGCCAACGAGGAGCAGGCGCGCAAGGCGGCGCGCGAGCGCGCGCACGGCGAGGCGAAGGCGCTCGAGGCGGCGCGCGAGAAGAAGGCCGCCGAGGACAAGCAGAAGCGCGAGGCCGAGGCGCGCGTCGCCGCCGAGCTGGAAGCCGGGCGCATCGCGCAGGAGCGCGTCGAGACCGAGCGCGCGGCGCACGCGCAGGCGCAGGCGCGCATCGAGGCCGAGACGCGCGCCGGCGCGCTCGCCGAGGAGCGCCGCCGCGTCGAGGCGGCGGCCGCCGAGCTGGCGCGCCAGCGCGCCGACGCGGAAGAGCAGGCGCGCGCGGCCGCCGAGGAGCGCATCACGGCCGAGCGCAGCGCCATGGCGGCGGTGAAGGAGCGCGAGGCGCAGGACGCGCAGGCCGCGCGGCGCGCGCAGGCGCGCGCCGAGGCGGAAGGCGCCGCCCTGCAAGCCGCCGAGGAGCGCAAGCAGGCCGAAGCCCAAGCCCTCGCAGAGGCGCAAGCGCGCATCGCCGCGGCCAACCACGCGGCCAAGCTCGCCGAGGAGCGCAAGGCCCTCGAGCTCGCCGCCGACGCCAAGGCGCGCGAGCGCATCGAGGTCGAGGCGCAGGCCCTGGAGGCGGGCAAGCGCCAGGCCGCCGCGGAGGAAGCGGCGCGCATGGCGGCCGATACGCGCGCGCACGTCGAGACCGAGGCGGCGCGCCTCGCGCGAGAGCGCGAGAGCGCCGACGCGGAAATCAAGCGCATCGCGCGCGAGCGCCTGGCCGCCGAGGCCGTCGCGGCGCAGGCGGCGCGCGAGGCCGAGGAAGCGAAGGCGCACGCGCTCGTCGAGGCGCAGGAGCGCGCCGCCGCCGAGCAGGCGCTCGCGCAGGCCGCGCTGGAGAGGGCCGAGGCGGATGCCACGCTCGCCGAGAAAGCCCGGTCGCTTTCCGCCGCGGAAGCGGCGGCCGTGCGAGCGGCCAGGGAGCGCGAGGAGGCCGAGGCCGCGGCGCGCAAGGCGGCCGAGGATCGCCAGCAGGCCGAGGCCGAGGCGGCGCGCCTCGCGCGCGAGCGCGAGAAGGTCGAGTCGCAGGCCGAGGCGGCGCTCGCCGCGCGCATCGAGGCCGAGCAGCGCCGGCGCGCCGCGGCCGAGGAGCTCGCCGCCGCCGAGGCGGCCGCGGCCGCCGAGCTGCAGGGCCGCATCGCCGCCGAGCGCGCGCTCGAAGCCGAGGCGCGCAGCAGCGCCGCCGCGGAGAAGCACGCCGCCGACGCGGCGAACCAGCGCGCCACGCTCGATGCGGAGCTGCGCCGCGGCGCGCAGGCGCGCGCCGAGGCCGACGCCGAGGCCGCACGCCGCGCCGCGGAGCGCGAGCACGCCGAGGCCAAGGCGGCCGCCGAGCACGAGATGCGCCTCGAGGCGGAGCGGCGCAGCGAGCAGGCATCGCTCGAGAAGGCCGAGGCGGAGTCGCGCGCCACGGCCTCGCTGCAGGCGCGCATCGCTGCCGAGGAGGCGTTGACGCGCAAGCAGGTGGACGCCGAGGCGGCGGCGCGCCAGGCCGAGGAAGCCGCGCGCGCGCGCGCCGGGCACGAGGAGGAGCTGCGCCTCGCGCTTGCCGCGCGCGCCGAGGCCGACCGGGCGGCGGCGAAGGCGCGCGCCGCGCAGACGCGCGCCGACGAGAAGGCGCTCGCCGCGCTCAACCGGAAGCTCGACGCCGAGCGCAAGAGCGAGGCGGCCGCCAGCCGGCGCGCCGAGGCCGAATCGGCCGCCGCCGACCTGCTGCGCGCGGGCGTCGCCGCCGAGGAAGCGCTGGATGGCCAGCAGGCGCGCAGCGCCGAGGCCGCGCAGCGCCTGGAGAGCGCGAAACGCGAGCGCGCGCGCCTCGCCGCGCTGCGCCCGTCGCGCCTGCCGTACCTGGCCGCCGCGCTGGCGCTCGCGGTCGCGGCCGCTGGCGTGATCCTGTTCTACCCCGAAATACCACAACCACAAGAACCGCCGGCGGGCGAACCCCTGAAGCTGAAGCTCGAATTTGCCTTGCCCGCGGCGCGACGGTAAGTTGCGCCCGCCTTGGACCTAGATCGCTCGGGCAAGGATTCCCAGGCGGCCCTCACGCTGGCCGCGCTCGGCGTCGTGTTCGGCGACATCGGCACCAGCCCGCTGTACGCGGTGAAGGAAACGTTCTCGCCGGCGCACGGCCTGCCCTTCACGACCGCCTCGATCCTCGGCGGGCTGTCGACCATCTTCTGGTCGCTGATCGTCGTGGTGTCGATCAAGTACGTGGTGCTGGTGATGCGCGCCGACAACCGCGGCGAGGGCGGCACCATGGCGCTGCTCGCGCTCGCGAGCAACGCGCTCAAGGCGCGCCCGCAGTTGCGCCTGTACGTGATGCTGCTCGGCCTGCTCGGCGCGTCGCTGTTCCTCGGCGAGACCGTGCTCACCCCGGCGATCTCGGTGGTGTCGGCGATCGAGGGGCTGCAGGTCGGCACGCCGCTCTTCGACCGCTGGGTGCTGCCGCTCTCGGTAGTGGTGCTGTTCGGTCTCTTTGCGCTGCAGCGCCTCGGCACCGCGAAGGTCGGCGCGCTGTTCGGGCCGGTGTGCCTGCTCTGGTTCCTCGCGCTCGGCGCGGTGGGGCTGTGGAACATCTGGCTCAACCCCGGCGTGCTCGAGGCGCTCGATCCACGCCACGCCTATGCGTTCGTCACCGGCCACGCGCTGCTCTCGTTCGGCGTGCTGGGGGCGGTGCTGCTCGCGTTCACCGGCACCGAGTCGCTGTACGCGGACATGGGCCACTTCGGCAAGCGGCCGATCCGCATCGGCTGGTTCGCGGTGGTGCTGCCCGCGCTCGCGCTCAACTACTTCGGCCAGGGCGCGCTGCTCATCGCCAACCCGAAGGCGGTGGACAACCCTTTCTACCACGCGTTTCCCGGCTGGGCGCTCTACCCGATGGTCGCGCTCGCCACCGCGGCCACGGTGATCGCGTCGCAGGCCTCGATCACCGGCACTTCCTCGCTCATCCGGCAGGCGGTGCAGCTCGGCTTCCTGCCGCGCCTGCAGATCGTGCAGACCTCGGCGCGCGCCTACGGGCAGATCTATATCCCGGCGCTCAACTGGTTCCTGCTCGTGATGGTGCTCGCCGCGGTGCTCGGCTTCGGCTCCTCGAGCAACCTCGCGCAGGCCTACGGCGTGGCGCTCACCGGCACCATGCTGGTCACCACCGTGCTCACCTTCTTCGTGGTGCGCTATGCCTGGGGCTATCCGCTGTGGCTGTGCGCCGCCGCGACCGGCTTTTTCTTCGTCATCGACGCGGCGTTCTTCGGCTCGGCGATGCTCAAGGTGCCGAACGGCGGCTGGTTCCCGCTCGCGATCGGCATCGGCGTGTTCACCGTCATGACCACCTGGCGGCGCGGGCGCGAGGTGATGTTCCAGCGCCTGAGCGAGGCCTCGGTGCCGCTCGAGCCGTTCCTCAAGTCGCTGCTCAAGGACCCGCCCAACCGCGTGCCCGGCACCGCCATCTTCCTCACTGCGACGCCCGACGCCACGCCGCACGCGCTGCTGCACAACCTGAACCACAACAAGGTGCTGCACGAGCGCGTGGTGTTCCTCACCGTGGAGATCCGCGACGTGCCGTGGGTGACCTTCGAGGAGCGCGTCAAGGTCGAGCGCATGGGGCAGGGCTGCTGGCGCGTGCGCATGCGCTTCGGCTTCATGAACCGCCCCGACGTGATGCGCGCGCTGGAGGTGTGCGGCGCGCTCGGCCTCGAGTTCGACCTGATGCAGACCTCGTTCTTCCTCTCGCGCCAGCAGGTCGTGCCCTCGGCGGGCGGCGTCTCCACCATGGCGCGCTGGCGCGAGCGCATGTTCGCGACCATGGCGCGCAACGCCGGCAACGTCACCGACTACTTCAACATCCCGACCAACCGCGTCATCGAGCTCGGCACGCGCGTCGAAATCTAATAAATGGGGACGGACCCTATTTTTCTCATTTGAGATTCAGGTGCATTTGCGAAAAATAGGGTCCGTCCCCATTTATTGCCTTATTCGTCGGCGACCAGGCGGTAGCCGACACCGGTCTCGGTCAGCAAATAGCGCGGCCGCACGGGATCGGGCTCGAGCTTTTCGCGCAGCTGCTTCATATAGACGCGCAGGTAGTGCGTGTCGTCGACGTGCGTCGGCCCCCACACCTCCTGCAACAGTTGCTTGTGCGTCACCACCATGCCGAGGTGCTTGGCGAGGCAGGCGAGCAGGCGGAATTCGATCGCGGTGAGGTGCACTTCCTCGCCGTTCCTGCTTGCGCGCCGTCTTTCGAGGTCCACGGAGCAGGAACCGAGGTTGAGGATTCTCTGCCCGCTTTCCGTCTTCACGGAGTTCCGCAGCGCCACGCGCACCCGCGCGAGCAGCTCGCCGACGCCGAACGGCTTGGTGATGTAGTCGTCGGCGCCGCTGTCGAGCGCGTCGATCTTGGAGCGCTCCTGGATGCGCGCCG
The DNA here is from genome assembly GCA_036379875.1 of Burkholderiales bacterium. GTDB lineage: Bacteria > Pseudomonadota > Gammaproteobacteria > Burkholderiales > SG8-39 > SCGC-AG-212-J23. The sequence continues at coordinate 7,072 of DASVFV010000154.1, forward strand.
AGAGCACGATGATCGGCATCGGCGACCACTCGCGGATGCGCTTGATCACCTCGAGGCCGTCGAAGTCCGGCAGGCCGAGGTCGACGATCGCCAGGTCGGGCTTGTGCATGCCGGCGTCGAGCGAGCCGCGCCGCCCGTTGGGCGACTCGATCACGCGGTAGCCCTCGGCGTTGAGGGACGAGCGCAGGAACTGCCGGATCTCCGGCTCGTCCTCGACCACCAGGACCGTCGGGCTCACTTGGCGAGCGCCTCCACCGGCAGCGGCGGCGGGGCCTCGAGCGGCAGCGTGAAGCGGAACGCGGTGCCGACGCCGGGCAGGCGCTCGGCCCAGATGCGGCCCTTGTGCAGCTCGACGATGGCGCGGCAGATGGCGAGCCCCAGCCCGGCGCCGCGGTGGAATTTCTTGAAGATGCGCTCGAGGTCCGCTTCCGCAAGGCCGGGGCCGAAATCCTCCACGGAAACCACCATCTCGCCTCCCGCCACGTGGGCCCGCAGGCGGATCAGCGTGCGCGGCGGCGTATGGCGCGCGGCGTTCTCGAGCAGGTTGGTCAGCACCTGCTCGATCAGGCTCGCGTCGACCTTCACCAGCGGCAGGTCGTCGGGCAGGTCGAGCATCAGCAGGTGCGTGGAAAGGCGCTCGCGCAGGCGGCGCAGCACCGTGCCGGCGATCTCGGCGAGCGAGTCCCAGTCGCGCTCGAGCCTCATCTCGCCGCTCTCCAGGCGCGTCATCTGCAGCACCTTGGTGACGAGCTCCGAGACGTCGCGCGCCTGCTGGTAGATGCTCTGCGCGAGCGCGGCGCGCTCCGCCGGCGGCAGGCGCTCGCCGCGCTCGGCGAGCGTGGACGCGCTGCCGGTGATCACCGCGAGCGGCGTGCGCAGGTCGTGCGAGATCGAAGCAAGCAAGGCGCTGCGGATGCGCTCGGTCTCGGCCTCGATCTGGAGCGCGGCCTGCGCCTTGGCGCGCGCGCGCACCCGGTCGGTGAGCTCGGAGACGATCAGGCCCACGCCGAGCATCATGGCGAAGGTGAGCAGGTATTGCGGGTCCTCGACGTGGAAGGTGCCGCGCGGCGGGATGAAGAAGAAGTTGAACGCGGCGACGTTGAGCAGCGCCACCGCGATCACCGGGCCGCGGCTCCAGCGCAGCGCGACCAGCACCACGCTGAGCAGGTAGATCAGCGCGACGTTGACGACGTGAAACCAGGCGGCGAGGCCGAGCGCGACGAGCGTGGCCGCGACGGTCGCGCCCGCGGCCCATGCATAGCCCATGCGGCTACTCTAGCGCAGCGCGCCCGTTAAGAACGCGTAAAAAAGCGCGCCGCGGCGCGCAGCGGGCCCGGCCGTCCCGTACAGTGCCGTCCCGATGCCCACTCGCCAGTCGACGCCGACCCTGACGCTGCTCGCGCTCGGCGTGGTGTTCGGCGACATCGGCACCAGCCCGCTCTACGCGGTGAAGGAGACCTTCTCCGCCGAGCACGGCATCGCGCTCACGCACGACAACATCCTGGCCGGCCTGTCGCTCATGTTCTGGTCGCTGATGGCGGTGGTATCGCTCAAGTACGTGGCGCTCATCATGCGCGCCGACAATCGCGGCGAGGGCGGCATCATGGCGCTAATCGCGCTCGCCTCGAAGGCGATCAAGCACCAGCCGCACTGGCGCATTCCGCTCCTGGTGATCGGCATCTTCGGCGCGTCGCTGTTCTACGGCGACGCGGTGCTCACGCCGGCGATCTCGGTGCTCTCGGCGGTCGAGGGGCTGGAGGTCGGCACCGCGGCGTTCAAGCCCTACGTGGTGCCGATCGCGGTGGGCGTGCTCGCCGCGCTGTTCGCCTTCCAGTCGCGCGGCACCGAGGCGGTCGGCATGCTGTTCGGGCCGGTGACGCTGGCCTGGTTCCTCGCGCTCGCCGCGGCCGGCGTGTACGGCATCGTGCGCGAGCCCGCCGTGCTCGCGGCGCTCAATCCGCTGCACGCGCTGCGCTTCCTGATGACGCACGCGGTGGAGTCGTTCGTGGTGCTGGGCGCGGTGGTGCTGGTGGTGACGGGCGCCGAGGCGCTCTACGCCGACATGGGTCACTTCGGCAAGAAGCCGGTGCGCATCGGCTGGTTCGGCCTGGTGGCGCCCGCGCTCACGCTCAACTACTTCGGCCAGGGCGCGCTGCTGATGGGCGAGCCCGCGGCCGTCGCCAACCCTTTCTACATGCTGCTGCCCGGCTGGGCGCTCTACCCGATGGTGGCGCTCGCTACGATGGCGACGGTCATCGCGTCGCAGGCGGTGATCTCGGGCGCCTACTCGATCACCCGCCAGGCGGTGCAGCTCGGCTTCCTGCCGCGCGTCACGGTCGTGCACACCTCGCCGCGCGAATTCGGCCAGATCTACGTGCCGAGCATCAACTGGCTGCTGTGCGCGGCGGTGATCGGCGCGGTGATCGGCTTCGGCTCCTCCTCCGAGCTGGCCGGCGCCTATGGCGTGGCGGTGACCGGCACCATGCTGGTCGACACGCTGCTCACCTTCTTCGTGATCCGCTACGCCTGGCGCTACCCGCTGTGGCTGTGCGTGTTTTCCACCGGCTTTTTCCTGGTGATCGACCTCGGCTTCTTCTCCGCCACGCTGCTCAAGATCAACGACGGCGGCTGGTTCCCGCTGGTGATCGGCGGCTGCGTGTTCGTGGCGATGAGCACCTGGCGGCGCGGGCGCGAGCTGCTGCTCGAGCACTTGCGCAGCTCGTCGGTGCCGCTCGAGCCGTTCCTGAAGAGCCTGTTCGCCGAGCCGCCGCAGCGCGTCAGCGGCACCGCGGTGTTCCTCACCGCCACCCCGGAGGTCACGCCGCACGCGCTGCTGCACAGCCTCAAGCACTACCGCGCGCTGCACGAGCGCGTGGTGTTCCTGACCGTGGAGACGCGCGACGTGCCGTGGGTGGCGTTCGAGGATCGGGTGCGGGTGGAGAAGCTCGGCAACAACTGCTGGCGCGTGCGCGTGCGCTACGGCTTCATGAACCGGCTCGACGTGCTGCGCGCGCTCGAGCTGTGCGGCGCGCTCGG
>DASVFV010000155.1:0-45741 GCA_036379875.1 Burkholderiales bacterium
AGCTTCATGCCGCGCACGCCGGTGGCCTGGCGGCCCATGGGGCGCACGTCGCTCTCCTCGAAGCGCACCGCCTTGCCTTCCGAGGAGAACAGCATCACGTCGTACTTGCCGTCGGTGAGCGCCGCGCCCACGAGGTAGTCGCCCTCTTCCAGGCCGACCGCGATGATGCCGCTCGGCCGCGGGCGCGAGAAGTCCGCGAGCGGGGTCTTCTTCACCGTGCCCTGCGCGGTGGACATGAACACGTAGTGGTTCTCGTCGAACTCCTTGACCGGTACCACCGCGGTGATCTTCTCGCCCTCCTCGAGCGGGAACATGTTGACGATCGGCTTGCCGCGGCTCGAGCGGCTGCCCGCCGGCACCTCGTAGACCTTGAGCCAGTAGAGCCGCCCGCGGTTAGAGAAGCACAGCAGGTAGTCGTGCGAGTGCGCGACGAACAGGCGCTCGATGAAATCGTCTTCCTTCATCGTGGTGGCGGAGCGGCCGCGACCGCCGCGGCGCTGCGCGCGGTACTCGGTGAGCGGCTGCGCCTTCACGTAGCCGCCGTGCGAGAAGGTGACCACCATGTCCTGCGGCGCGATCAGGTCCTCGATGGAAATGTCCTCCGCCACCGTGACGATCTCGCTCTTGCGCTTGTCGGCGAAGTCGGCCTTCAGTTTGCGCAGCTCCTCCTCGATGATCTTGCTGATGCGCGCCGGCTTGGCCAGGATGTCGAGGAGGTCGGTAATGGCGGCGATCACCTCGCGGTACTCGTCGCGGATCTTGTCCTGCTCGAGCCCGGTGAGGCGGCGCAGCTGCAGGTCGATGATCGCCTGCGCCTGCACATCCGACAGGTAATAGCCGTCGGTCTTCAATCCGTATTCCACCGCCAGCCCCTCAGGGCGGTATTGCGCCGCGCCGGCGCCGACCATGCCGCTCACCAGCTCGGAAGCCCACGCGCGCTCCATCAGCTTGCGCTTCGCCTCGGCCGGGTTGGGCGAGGTCTTGATCAGCTCGATCATCACGTCGACGTTCGAGAGCGCGACCGCGAGGCCTTCCAGGACATGGCCCCGGTTGCGCGCCTGGCGCAGCTCGTAGACGGTGCGGCGCGTGACGACCTCGCGCCGGTGCGAGATGAACTGCTCGATCAGCTCCTTCAGCGACAGCAGCTTCGGCTGCCCGTCGACCAGCGCCACCATGTTCATATGGAAGGCGTCCTGGAGCTGCGTGATCTTGTACAGGTTGTTCAGCACCACCTCGGGGATCTCGCCGCGCTTCAGCTCGATCACCACGCGCATGCCGTCCTTGTCCGACTCGTCGCGAATGTCGGAGATGCCCTCGAGGCGCTTGTCGGTGACGAGCTCCGCGATCTTCTCGAGCAGCACCTTCTTGTTCACCTGGTAGGGCAGCTCATCGACGATGATCGCCTGCTTGTCCTTGCCGGCCTCCTCGAAGTGGGTGCGCGCGCGCATCACCACGCGGCCGCGCCCGGTCCGATAGCCCTCGTGCACGCCCGACAGCCCATAGACGATTCCGGCGGTGGGGAAGTCCGGCGCCGGCATGAGCTTGATGATCTCCTCCACCGCGCAGTGCGGCTGCGCCAGCATGTGCAGGCAGGCGTCGACCACTTCGCCGAGGTTGTGCGGCGGGATGTTGGTCGCCATGCCGACCGCGATGCCGGAGGAGCCGTTCACCAGCAGGTTCGGCACGCGCGTCGGCAGCACCGAGGGCTCCTGCTCCTTGCCGTCGTAGTTCGGCACGAAATCGACGGTTTCCTTGTCGATGTCGGCGAGGATCTCGGAGGAGATCTTCTCCAGCCGGCACTCGGTGTAGCGGTAGGCCGCGGCGGAGTCGCCGTCCACCGAGCCGAAGTTGCCCTGTCCGTCGATCAGCATGTAGCGCATGGAAAAGTCCTGCGCCATGCGCACCAGCGCCTCGTAGGTCGCGGCGTCGCCGTGCGGGTGGTACTTGCCCAGCACGTCGCCGACGATGCGCGCGCACTTCACGTAGGGCCGGTTCCACACGTTGTTCGCCTCGTTCATCGCGAACAGCACGCGGCGGTGCACCGGTTTCAGGCCGTCGCGCACGTCCGGAAGTGCGCGTCCGACGATCACGCTCATCGCGTAATCGAGGTACGAGCGCCGCATCTCCTCTTCGAGGGAAATGGGCAGCGTTTCTTTGGCGAATTGCTCCATCGGGAAGGGCTGCAATTTTATCATGCAAGCATCGGTTTTCCCTCTAAAAAACGCTTGTCTGGGCCGCTTTTCCTGTGCTTAAATTCGGCGGTCTTTTGCAGCACAAAAACGAGGGGGAGAAATGAACGCCCGCAAGCCCGTTCTGATCGCCGCGGCGCTCGCATTCATCGGCGCCTGCGCCACCGAACCCGAGAAGCCCGCGCCCACGCCGGCGCCGGCGCCCGTCGCCAAGCCCGCGCCGCAGCCGCAGGCCACGCCGGCGCCGCCACCGCCGCCGCCGCAGGTCGCGAAGCCCGAGCCCAAGCCCGAGCCGCCGAAGAAGCCCGCGGTCATCAACTTGTCCTCGACGGAGCTGTTCGACTTCGACAAGGCCGTGGTCAAGCCCGAGGCGCGCGCCAAGCTCGACAGCGAGGTGATCGACAAGCTGCGCGATCTGCGCGAGATCCGCTACATCATCGTGAACGGCCATGCCGACCGCATCGGCAGCCCGCAGTACAACCAGAAGCTCTCGGAGCGGCGCGCCGAAGCGGTGCGCGCCTACCTCGTCTCCAAGGGCGCGGACGCCTCCAAGGTCGAGACGCTCGGCTTCGGCAAGACGCTGCCGGTGAAGTCCTGCCCGCAGCAGCCGCGCAAGCAGCTGATCGAATGCCTGGCGCCCAATCGCCGGGTCGTGGTCGAGATCCAGGGTACGCCGAGATAGCGAACCGGCTTTTCCTCAGCGCCCGCTGGATCGTCCCGGTCGAGCCGGCGGGCGCGGTTCTCGAGCATCACGCCGTCGCCGTGCGCGACGGCCTCATCCAAGCAGTCGTCCCCGCGCAGGCGGGGACCCAGTTTGCCGACTACGAGCGCGTAGATCTCCCCGATCACGTGCTTGTCCCCGGACTCGTCAACGCGCACACGCGAGCCGCCCTCGCGCTGATGCGCGGCTTCCCCGACGAGCGCAGGGCCGCGGCCGAAAAGCGCGTCCTGTCCGCGGACTTCGTGCGCGACGGCACCGCGCTCGCCTGCGCCGAGATGCTGCGCGGCGGGATTACCTGCTTCGCCGACCGCTACTTCTTTCCCGAGGCCGTTCTCGAAGCCGCGCAGGACGTGGGCATCCGGGTCGTGCTCGGCCTCTCGGTGCAGGACGAGCCCACGGCGTATGCGTCGGACAGCGACGACTACCTGCGCAAGGGCCTCGCGTTCCGCGACCGCGCGAGCGACCAGCCGTTCTGCTTCGCGCCGCATTCGGTGTCGGACCAAACCCTGAAGCGCATCGGCACGCTCGCCGCCGAGCTCGACCTGCCGATCCTCACGGAGGAGCCGGTCGAGCGCCTCGCGCGGCTCGGCCTGCTCGGCCCCGGGCTGGTCGCGCTTCGTGCGGAAGCGCGCGACGTCGCGATCCTCACCCGGCATGGCTGCTCCGTGGTGAATGGCCCTTCCGCCATGCCGAACATCGCGCTCGGCACCGGTGACGCCGCGCGCAGGCTGGATCTTTTCGCGGTGATGCGCAGCACCGGGTTGCCTGCCCACCCGGCATTGCGCGCCGCGACCCTGGGCGGCGCATACGCGCTCGGCCGCGGCACACGCATCGGGTCAATCGAAGCGGGCAAGCGTGCCGACCTCGTCGCCGTCGCGTTGCCTGGCCCCTGTTACGACCCGGTCGCGCTCCTCGTACATGCGGCGGACCGGCAGCACGTAACGCATGTCTGGGTCGACGGCGAGCGAAAAGACCTGGATCGGCGCTTGGAAAACCGTGCGCAGGTATGGCAGAATGCCCTGGAGAGTCACGCAGACTCTTGAACCCAAAAAGATTTCGAACAGCGGGGGATCAATGATCAACAAAGTATGGCTACTGCTCGTGGCGCTCGCCTTCGCGGCCGGTTGCGCTACGGAGCCCGCGCAACCCGAACCCAAGCCCGCCCCGCCTCCGGCGCCCAAGCCCGCGCCGCCGCCTGCGCCGAAGCCCGCTGCGCCCGCGCCGGCGCCCGAGAAACCCAAGCCCGCGCCGGAGAAACCCAAGCCGGTCGCCGAGAAGGTGACCTTCGCCGCCGACGTGCTGTTCGACTTCGACAAGTCGGTGATCAAGCCCGAGGGCCGCTCGAAGCTGGACGACATCTCCGGCAAGGCGAAAGGCGTCAACCTCGAGGTGGTGATCGCCATCGGCCACGCCGACTCGACCGGCTCCGCCGCGTACAACCAGCGCCTCTCGGTGCGCCGCGCCGAATCGGTGAAGGCCTACCTGGTGTCGAAAGGCATCGAGGCGAACCGCGTCTACACCGAAGGCAAGGGCGAGAAGCAGCCCGTCGCCGACAACAAGACGCGCGACGGCCGCGCCAAGAACCGCCGCGTGGAAATCGAGGTCATCGGCACCCGCCGCTAGTCAGTCAGTTCAACAAGAAACCCCGCTCCGGCGGGGTTTTTTGTTTCTACAATCGGGCCGTGAACGTCGACCAGGCCGAGATCGACAAATTCAGCGCGCTCGCGCATCGCTGGTGGGATCCCGAGGGCGAGTTCCGCCCGCTGCACGAGATCAACCCGCTGCGCCTGGAGTGGATCGCCGGCCACGCCGCGCTCGAAGGCGCCGCGGTGCTGGACGTGGGCTGCGGCGGCGGCATCCTCGCCGAGGCGATGGCGCGCCGCGGCGCGAAGGTCACCGGCATCGACATGTCCGAGAAGGCCCTGAGCGTCGCCGCGCTGCATCTGCAGGAAAGCAGGCTTTCCGTCGACTATCAAATGGTCAGCGTGGAGGACTACGCTGCCGCCCACGCCGGAACCCTTGACGTCGTCACCTGCATGGAGCTGCTGGAGCACGTGCCCGAGCCCGCCGGCATGGTGGCGGCATGCGCGCGCCTGGTGCGGCCGGGCGGGCGCGTGTTCTTCTCGACCATCAACCGCAATCCGAAGTCGTACCTCTTCGCCGTGGTCGGCGCGGAGTACGTGCTCGGCCTGCTGCCGAAAGGCATGCACGACTACCAGCGCTTCATCAAGCCTTCGGAGCTTTCCCACTGGACGCGCGACGCGGGACTGCGCACCGTGGAAATGATCGGCATGACCTACAACCCGATTACGCGCCAGTACCGCCTGGGCCGCGACTGCGACGTGAACTACCTGGTGTGCTGCGAGCGCGATGCCTAGCCGCGCGGTGCTGTTCGATTTCGACGGCACGCTCGCCGACACCGCGCCCGACCTCGCGGAGGCGGTGAACCGCATGCTCAAGGAGCAGGGTCACGAGCCGCTGCCGCTCGAGCGCCTGCGCCCGTTCGCTTCCGCCGGCGCGCGCGGGCTGCTGCAGGCGGCATTCGGCCTGAAGCCCGATGACGCGGAGTACAAGGCGATGCGCGAAGAGTTCCTCGACCTCTACGCGGAATGCTGCTGCCAGGAAACGAAGCTCTTCCCCGGCGTCGCCGAGCTCCTCGAGGAGCTCAAGCGGCGCGAGATCCGCTGGGGCGTGGTGACGAACAAGAGCACGCGCTTCACCGAGATCATCCTCGATGCACTGAAGCTCAAGCCCGACTGCGTGGCGTGCGGCGACACCACGCCGCACTTGAAGCCCCATCCCGCCTCGCTCCTGCACGCGATCGACCAGCTCGGCCTCGCGCCGCGCGAGTGCTGCTACCTCGGCGACGACCTGCGCGACATGAAGGCCGCGCACGCCGCCGGCGCGCGCGCCATCGCGGTCGAATGGGGCTACCACCATCCCGAGAGCGGCACGCCCGGCACCTGGGAGGCCGAGGTGGTGATCGCCCATCCCATGGACCTCATCAGGCACCTATGAAAGCCGTCGACCACACCTTCGCCGACATCGAACTCGCCAAGCCCTCGCCTTCCGGCCACGACCTGCTCGTCAAGGTCGAGGCGATCTCGGTCAACCCCGTGGACTACAAGCAGCGCAAGGCCGCCACCGCGCAAAAGGTGCTCGGCTGGGACGCCGCGGGGACGGTCGAAGCAGTCGGTTCTGAAGCAAAATTATTCAAACCCGGAGACCAGGTCTATTACGCGGGCGATGTGACGCGCCCGGGCTGCAACAGCGAATTCCACCTGGTCGACGAGCGCATCGTCGGGCGCAAGCCGAAGAAGCTCGACTTCGCGCAGGCCGCGGCGATGCCGCTGACCTCGATCACCGCCTGGGAAGCGTTTCACGACCGGATGAAAATCCAGCGCGGAAAACGAATCCTCATCATCAGCGGCGCGGGCGGCGTGGGATCAATCGGTATCCAGCTCGCCAAGCACGCTGGCCTGCACGTCATCGCCACGGCCTCTCGCCCCGACACGATCGCCTGGGTGAAGTCGCTCGGCGCGGACGAAGTCGTCAATCACCGGCAAAAGCTGACCGACCAGATCAAGACCCCGGTCGACTACGTCGCCAACTTCAGCGGCGACCTCGACGCCTACTGGGACGCGATGGCCGAGCTGGTCGCGCCGCAGGGCGCGGTGGTGGCGATCGTCGGGAACCAGAAGCCGCTCTCGATGGACGTGGTGCGCTCGAAGAGCGCTTCGGTGTGCTGGGAGCTGATGTTCACGCGCCCGCGCTTCAAGACGCCCGACATGATCGAGCAGCACAAGCTCCTGAACCAGGTCGCCGACCTGCTCGACGCCGGCAAGCTGCGCGGCACGCTGAAGGAAACCCTGTCGCCGATCAACGGCGCCAACCTGAGGAAGGCGCACGAGAAACTGGAGTCCGGAACCATGATCGGCAAGCTGGTGCTGAAGGGATGGCGCTGACCCGCTGGAGGTGAGATAGTCAGTCGCATGGCCAAGGCACTGACCGCGACGGAGTACCGTCTCCTGGCCGAAAACTCGCCGGTCATGGTCTGGCGCTCGGGCCTCGACGCGAACTGCGACTACTTCAACGACACCTGGCTCGCGTTCACCGGGCGCACCCTCGAGCAGGAGGTGGGCGACGGCTGGACGAAAGGCGTCCACCCCGAGGATTTCGAGCGCTGCCTGGCGCACTATCTCGGGCACTTCGGCCGACGCGAGGCGTTCGAGATGGAGTACCGCCTGCGCCGCCACGACGGCGAGTACCGCTGGATCTTCGACCGCGGCGTGCCGTTCACCGACGCCACCGGATCGTTCGCGGGTTTCATCGGCAGCTGCGTGGACGTCGACGAGCGCCGCAAGAAGCAGGACGCGCGCGAGCAGCGCGACCAGGAGCAGCTCGCGCTGGCGCGCGAGTTCGAAGAGCGCATCCTCGCCATCGTCGGCCACGACATCCGCGGCCCGCTGTCGACCATCCAGCTCAACGCGCAGCTGCTCGAGCTCGGCGCCGACCCGGGCGAGACCCGCAAGCGCGCCGCGACCGTGTTGCGCGCGGTGAAGCGCATCCAGCACATCGTCGGCGACCTCCTCGACCTGTCGCAGGAGCGACAGGGGGCGGGCATTCCCATCGAGCCCAAGCCGACCGACCTGCGCGTGATGTGCGGCCAGATCGTGGACGAGCTCGGCGCCCTCGCGAGCGACCGCAAGATCACGTTCGACTGCGACACCGACGGCGAAGGCGCGTGGGACGAGCATCGCGTGCTGCAGGCCATCTCCAACCTCGCCTCGAACGCCGTGCAGCACGGCGCGCCCGGCTCGCCGGTGCATGTGCGTCTCACGGGCGACGACCAGCGCGTGTCCGTGGAAGTGCGCAATTGGGGAGCCATCCCGCAGGAAGTGCTGCCGCGCCTCTTCGAGCCCTTCCACCCGGAGCGCGATTACACGAAACGCGGCGAAGGCCTCGGGCTCGGGCTGTTCATCGCCAAGGCGATTGCGCGCGCCCACGGCGGCGGCGTCGAATTCGATTCCTCGGGCGACAGCACGACATTCCGGCTCGTTCTGCCGCGCCGGGTCCCGTCGCACGAGGGCGACGCCCGCCGGGGTTGATTCCCGAGCTCGCCGCCCGCATATGAGAAAATGCACGGACACACGATTCCGGGGGCGACCTGGTTTCGACGTGGACACTGAAGCAGCGCAGGGCATGCCGAGGACCAGATCACCTCGTAAATCCATTCTGGAAACACTACAAACGCCAACGACGAGCGTTTCGCTCTAGCCGCCTAACACCGGCTAGACGCTGCACTAGGTTGCTGATGGCCTAGGCTCCCGCAAGGGAGTGCAGCGTCATTGACATCAGCCTCTCCCGCGGCTTTGGCCGCTTAGGTCGCGGGATCCGTCGAAGCGGCTAGCCGAGAGGTAGCCTGCCGGTGGGCGATCTCGAAGCGAAGCTCAAACCACCAGGCTAAGCATGTAGTCCTGACTGTGGATGGTTTACGGACGCGGGTTCGATTCCCGCCGCCTCCACCACTCTGCAATGCTCCTAGTGAGCCGCGGCTTGCGCGGCTCGTCTGCCGCGCGCCTCGGGCTGCGCGGATGCCATGCGGCGGCATTCCGCGGCGCAGCGCCGGCACGCCTCGGCGCATTGGCGGCAATGCTCCATCTTGCTGTGCTTGGCGCACTCTTCCGCACACGCCTCGCAGAGGTCAGCGCAGGTCTCGCACATCAAGCCGGCGTATTCGCTGCCGCGCGCCATGTACCCGCTCGCCGCGCGGCAGATCGCAGCGCAGTCGATGTCAAGCGAGATGCATCGCGCCATGGCTTTGACGTCGGCCTCCTTCAGGCAGGAAACGGCGCAGTAATCGCATGCTGGTGGGCCTCCGGGGAAACCCTGCCCCATGCAACAAATGTTCCCCGGTGGACTACCATTTCGCCATGGAAAAGAATGTCTCCACCGCCTACGACGCCGAAATTTCGCTCGCGCTGAAGGCTTTGCAGGATCGCGAGCACTCGCAGTGCTTCTATCACCTCGAGCGCGCGCACATCCTCGGCCAGCGCAGCACCACCAGGCACACCTACGCGCATTGGCTCATGTTTCGCGCCGGTCTGGAGCAGCGCGATTTCAGGGAGGTGCTCGGCCAGCTGCCTCGCATGCTGGCCTCGCTCGTTTTCTCCCGCATCTGGGTACCGCTCGGAAACACCGGCAGGTCCCGCGTGCCGGCGATGAAGCCGATGCCGATTCCAGAGGACCTGCGGCACCTCGGCCTGTAGACATGGCTTATTGGGTCGGCGTATCCCTGGCGTTGGCCGTATCGTTCACCGCCTCCTTGTCCGGGCTTGACCGCGACCGGGCCTTTTATCCCACCCTGACGGCGGTCATCGCCTCGTACTACGCCTTGTTCGCCGTGATGGGCGGCTCGCTTTCGGCGTTAGCCGTGGAATCGTTGGTCATTGCGGCCTTCCTTTTCGTGGCCATCCTTGGCTTCAGGACGAATCTCTGGCTGGTCGTCGGCGCTTTAGCTGCGCACGGCATTCTGGATTTCGGCCATGGCCACCTCGTCTCCAACCCGGGCGTACCCTCCTGGTGGCCCGCGTTCTGCGCGACCTATGACGTCACCGCCGCGGCCTACCTGGCTTGGCTGCTCGGCTCTTCTCGCAGGCGCGCCACGCGCGCTTGACTCGAACAATCAGCGCGTGCCGTCGCGCAGCTCGAGCGCCGTGTCGATGAATGCGCGCACGTTCGCGGGGACGAAGCGCTGGCCGGGATAGACGAAGGAAAGTGCACCCGACATCCACGACCAGCCGGGCAGCACCTGCACGAGCCCGGCTTCGCGCGCGAGGTAGTCGACCAGCGTGGCAATTCCGCGGCCGCGCTCGGCGAACAGGGCGAGCGTCTCGAGGTCGTCGACCATGAGGCGTTTTGCGAACGCCAGCAGCTGCAGCGGCTTGCCGGCGATGCGGGAGAACACGAGGCCGTCGTGCTGCGCCAGGTCGTGCGCCGAGCGCGGCGTGCCCTTGCGCTTGAGATAGGCGGCGCTCGCCCATAGGCCGCCGGAAAACGGCATGAACCTGCGCGCGACGAGCGTCGAATCCGCCAGGGGCGCGGCGCGAATGGCGAGGTGAATGCCCTCGGCGACGAGATCCACCACGCGGTTGGCGACCACGATCTCCACCTGCACTCGGGGATGGCGCTGGAGGAAGCGGGTCACGAGCGGCGGCAATAGTCCGTGCGCGACGTCGCCGGGCGCGGTGATGCGCAGCAGGCCGGCGGGCTCGCCGGCAGCGACGCTCATCTGCGCCTCCGCCTGCTCGATCGCCGCCAGCGCGGGCGCGCAGCGCTCGTAATACGCGCGGCCGGCCGGGGTGACGTGCAGCTTTCGCGTGGTGCGCTGGATGAGCGTGACGCCAAGGCGCTTCTCGAGCCTCGCGACCTTGGCGCTCACGGTGGTGTTGGGCAGGCCGAGTTGCCGCGCTGCGCGGCTGAAGCTCCCGGCCTGGACGACCTTTACGAAGATTGCGATGCCGTCGAGATCCACGGCAGCATTATGGGCTTCCTGCGCCCGTCGAGGCTGAGCGCGCCCGGACCCGTGAAGACGAACAGCAGGAACACGAAGCTGTACAGTGCCGCGAGCTCACCGCCGTTCAAGAGCGGCATGAGCACGCTGCCTTGCACCGCGTGGGCCATGAAGTAGGCGACGGCCATCGTTCCCGACAACACGAATGCGGTCGAGCGCGTAAAGAGCCCCACGCCCAGCAGCACGCCCCCGGCGACTTCGATCACGCCGGCGAGGCCGACGAGCGAGAAGAGCTGGAGGCTGTCGAACATCTCCTGATGCGGGAAGCCGAAAAGCTTGGCCGTGCCGTGTTGAATGAAGAGGTACGCCGCGACGATGCGAAGCGCGGCGAGTGCGTACGGGGTATAGGTCTTGGTCATGCGGCTCTCCTGAAGTGGTTACGGACCAGACCACTTTACGCAGGTACGATCTGTTCGATTAGCCGGTCAAAACGGCATTCTTTGTGCAGCGGGCTGCACAATCCTGGGCTGGCTGTCGCGCGGGCGACGCCAGGAACGGACAAGGAGCACGTGATGCTGGATCTTCTGATCAAAGGCGGCACGGTCGTCGATGGATCGGGCGCGAAGCGCTTTGCGTCCGACGTTGGAATTTCCGCCGGACGCATCGTGTCGGTGGGCAGGATCCGCGACCAGGCCCGGCGCGTCATCGATGCGGACGGGCTGATCGTCGCGCCCGGGTTCATCGACGGGCACACCCACATGGACGCCCAAGTCATGTGGGATGCGCCCGGGACGTGCTCCTGCTACCACGGCGTGACCTCGGTCATCATGAGCAACTGCGGCTTCACGCTCGCGCCGTGCAAGCCCGCGGACCGCGAGTGGTACGCGAGCTGCCTTTCCTACGTCGAGGACATACCCGCCGCCGCCATGGCGAATGGCATCGACTGGACCTGGGAGACCTTTCCGGAATACATGGCCGCGGTGGAGCGGCGCCCGAAAGGGCTCAACTACGGGATGTACGTCGGGCACTCGGCGCTGCGCATGTACGTCATGGGCCGCCGCGCGCTGACCGATGAAGCGAACGAGGAGGAGATTCGCGCCATCGCGCGCCTGGTACAGGAGGCGCTGCGCGCGGGTGCGGTCGGGGTGTCGACCTCGCTCACCCATACCCACCTCACGCCGGAAGGCACGCCGGTCGCGAGCCGCCAGGCGAGCTGGAAGGAAATCGAGGCGCTGTTCGCCGCCATGACGCAGCTCGGCACCGGCATCTTCCAGGTCGGCCAGGTGCTCCTGACCCACAAGGACAACTTCGCCTTCCTCGAGCGGCTGAAAAAGCTCGCGCTCGACTACAAGCGCACCGTCATGTTCGGGCTGGTCGGCACCAAGCAAGGCGACGATCCGGTTTCCTGGCAGACGCAAGTCAAGGTCATCAAGGACGTGAACGACGCCGGCGGCCGGATGTTCGGTCAAGGCGGAACCCGATCGATCAACGCGATCTTTTCCCTGAAGTCGTACCTGCCCTTCGACGTGCTACCGGAATGGCAGGCGGTCCGCTCGCACCCGCTGGAGGAGCAGAAGCGACTGCTTCGAGATCCCGTTCGGCGCCGTCAGCTCGTCGCTGCCGAAGCGAAGATGAAGCCCAAGGACAACAAGCTTCAGGGCGGCGGGGCCGCGACCACCGATCCGCGCAAGCCCGATTACGGCAACCTGTACGTCCTCAAGGGTGTCGACTGGGACGACCCGACGGTGGAGCAGCTCGCCCGCGAGCGGGGAACCCATCCGGTCGAGACCATGATCGACCTCATCCTCGAGAACCCCGACCAGGTGTTCGTGCAGCCGGTCGTAAACGAGAAGCCCGAGGACGTGCTCGGCATGCTCACGCACGACTCGACCCTCGCGACGTTCTCCGATTCGGGCGCGCACTCGGCGCAGGAAATGGGCTCTTCGCTGCAGACCCACTTCCTCCACTACTGGGTAAACCGGCGCGGCGCGTTCACGCTGGAACAGGCAGTGCGCAAGATGACTCACGACAACGCGCAGGCCTTCGAGATCGAGGGCCGCGGGCTGCTCAAGGAAGGCTATTGCGCGGACCTGGTGCTCTTCGAGGCCGACCGCGTGCGCCCCCATGTACCCCGGATCGAGACCGACCTGCCCGGCGGGGCCCGCCGCCTGGTGCAAAAGGCCGACGGCATCCGCGCCACCATCGTGAACGGTGCGGTGACTCTGGAGAATGGCGAATCCACGGGAAACTTCGCCGGGCAAGTGCTCAAGGGCTCGCTAGCGACGTAACGATTCCCGCCGCTTCCACCGGCTCATCCAGCCCCGCGCCTGCCGGCGCGAGCCGAGCGAGAGCTCCTTGCGGCCGAGCCGCACGTAGATCGTGCGCGCGCGCTGCTCGATCCGCTCGATCGCGTTGAGCGGCACGAAGTAGCGTCGCCGCGTGGGAAGGAAGCGCCGCGGCTCGACCAGCACGCCGGTCACCACCCAGCTTTCGTGCTCGAAACAGAAATCCACGGCGCGTCCGACCTCCCCATCGGCTGCCTCGACGCGATAGCCGAGGATGTCGTCGCCGTGGCTGGCGAGATCGTCGAACGGCGCGAGCCCGCGGAAATCGGGCGCGCCGCCGCTGCGCCGGTCGGACTGCCGGCGATCTGCTGACCTGCGTTCGGATCCACCTGCCATGGCGTCGCCGGACCGCAGCAAGCGTCGTGCCGCGGGGGTGGAACGGCGCGCCAGAGTATGATTTCCGCATGAACACAGAACAACTCAAGGAACTGCAGGCGCCGCTGAAGGCCAAGTACCGCGACACCCCGGACGCGGCCGTCATCACGCTGAAGGCGGACGGCACGCTTGGCGAAGGTATTACCTGCAGCGTGCAGACCGGCAAGGCGCTCACCGCGGCCGGGTTGCACCCCGCCACCGGCGGAAACGGCCTGAGCGCGTGCTCGGGCGACATGCTGCTCGAGGCGCTGGTTGCATGCGCCGGCGTCACGCTCGGCGCGGTCGCGACCGCCATCGGGGTCAAGGTGAAGAAGGGCAGTGTCCATGCCGAAGGCGACCTCGACTTCCGCGGCACGCTCGGCGTGGCGAAGGACGCGCCGGTGGGCTTCAAGACCATCCGCCTGCGCTTCGATCTCGACACCAACGCCAGCGAAGACCAGATCGCCACGCTCCTCAAGCTGACCGAGCGCTATTGCGTGGTCGCGCAATCGCTGCGCCAGCCGCCCACCTTCTCGATCTCGCGCCGCGCCTGAACCTCGGAACGCTTCTCGCCGAGGCCGCGCAGCGCTTCGCCGCGCGGGAAGCATTCCCCGGTCTTTCCTACGCGACTTTTCTTCGCGACGCACAGACCGTGCGCGATGCGCTCGCGAAAGCCGGCCTTGCCGCGAACGAGCCGGTGCACGTGCGCATCTCGAACCAGCCGCTCGACCTCGCCGCGTACGCGGGCGTGTGGCTCGCCGGCGGCGTGGTGGTTCCCGTGCATCGCTCGTCCCCGGAAGGCGCGGTCGCGCACGTGGCCACGAAGACCCGCGCGCGCTTCGAATTCGACGCAAAACTGAAAACTCTCTCCGATGAAAAACCCCCGTCACGCCCGATCCTCGACGGTGCGGCGCTCATCGTCTTCACCTCGGGCTCGTCGGGCATGCCGAAGGGAGCGGTGCTGTCGCATCGCGCGTTCATCGGCAAGCTGGAGGCGATCCAGAGCATGCTCAGCTTCCGGGACAGCGACCGTACGCTGCTCGTGCTCAACATCACCTTCAGCTTCGGCATCTGGGTCGCGCTGCTCACCCTGTTGCATGGCGGCTGCCTGCTCCCTCGCGAAAAGTTCGCGTCCGGCGGATTCCTGAAAGACCTGGAAGACAGCCGCGCCACGCAGGTGGCGGTGGTGCCGACGATGATGCGCAGCCTCATCCTGGATGTTCCTTCCGACAAGCTTCATTGCAATGCTCCGGCGCTGCGCCAGGTGCTGATCGGGGGAGAAACGCTCGGCAAGGGCCTCGGCGAGACGCTGCGCGCGCTGTTCGCGCCCGCGCCGCTCATCGACATCTATGGGCTGACCGAGACCTCGACCTGCGACTTCTTCCTGATGCCCGCCGACCTGCCGCGCTACGCCGGCTGCATCGGCCGGCCCTCGCCCGGCGTGCGCTTTCGCATCGTCGGCGACGACGGCGAGCTGCAGATCTCGAGCCCGTACCTGATGAGCGGTTACCTCGACGAGCCGCAGCTGCAGCCGATCCGGGACGGCTGGCTCGCCACCGGCGACCTCGCGCGCGAGCGCGACCCGGGGGTGGTCGAGATCGTCGGGCGCAAGAAGGAGCTCATCTACCGCGGCGGCAGCAAGATCGCGCCGCTCGAGATCGAGTTCGCCTGCAGCGCGCATCCCAAGGTGGCCGCCGCGCTCGCGGTCGGCCGGCACGACGAGCGCCTCGGGCAGCGCATCCATGCGCTGGTCGTGCCGCGCGAGAAAGGTTTGAGCGCCGCCGAGGTGCTCGCTTTTCTTTCCACCAGGCTGGAAAGGCACAAGCTGCCCGACGTGCTCTACTTCGCGCGCGAGCTTCCCGCGGGTCGCACCGGCAAGGCCGATCGCGGGCGCTTCGCCGCGATGCTGGACGCAAGCGAGCTCGTCCCGGCCCTGGAGGCCGCCGACCCCATGAACCAGTACGAATCGATCCGCGTGACGCGCGACGGCCACGTCGCGGTGCTGGAGCTGCATCGCCCCGACCGCCTGAACGCGCTCGGCAAGGACGTGCTGCTCGAGATCAACCACGCCATGGACGCGCTCGAGGCAGACGCGGACGTGCGGGCGATCGTGCTGTGCGGCGCGGGGCGCGGCTTCTCCTCGGGCTTCGACCTGAAGGAGCAGATGACGCGCAACCCTCAGGGCGCGCAGGTGTGGCGCGAGATCCTCGAGCTCGACTTCTCGACCACCATGCGCTTCTGGGACTGCGCCAAGCCCACCGTCGCCGCGATCCACGGCGCGTGCATGGCCGGCGCGTTCGAGATGGCGCTCGCCTGCGATATCTCGGTCTGCTCGCGCGACGCGGTGTTCGGCGAGCCCGAGCTCAAGTTCGGCGCCGGCATCGTCACGCTGCTGCTTCCGTGGATGGTCGGGCCGAAGGCTGCCAAGGACATCCTCCTGACCGGCGACGACACCGTGAGCGCCGAGCGCGCCCTCGCCCTGGGGATCGTCAGCCGCGTAGTCGAGCCCGGCGAGCACCTCGCCACCGCGCTACGCATCGCGAGGAACATCGCCGTCATGGATCCGGGCCTGGTGCGCGACACCAAGAAAGCCCTGAACAGGACTTATGAAATCCAGGGCATGCGCGACGCGCTCAAGACCGCGCTCGACATCGACCACGCCATCGAATCCGCCGGCTCCCCCGACAAGAAGCGCTTCATGGATCTCGCGCGCGAGCAGGGCCTCAAGGCGGCCCTGGCTTGGCGCGACGCGCGCTTCAAACCGGACTAACTCGACAAGCCGCTGGCTTGCTGCTGCAGCAGTGCCACCGCATCGGCTTCGCCGCGCACGCGCAGGAACGCGCCGTTTCCGTCCGCACGCTCCTCCAGGACTTCGCAGGTCGAAAAGATCTCCCCGCGAAGCTTTTGCGCGGTCCACGGCAGGAATAGCTCGGCCTCCACCAGGTCCTTCTGGAAGAACGCCACGATGCGCTCGCGCAGTTTCGCGACGTCCTGCGGGCTCTTGGCGCTCATCACGAGGCAATCCGGATAGCGGCTGCGCAGCAACGCCGCGTCACCACCGCGGTCGATCTTGTTGAACACGAGTAGTCGCGGCACTTCCCTGGCGCCGATCTCGTCGAGCACTTGCTCGGTGACCGCGCGCTGCCGCTCGAAGCCCGGATCGCTTGCATCGACGACATGGGCGAGCAGCGACGCCTCGAGCGCCTCGTCGAGCGTGGTCTTGAACGAGACGACGAGCGCATGCGGCAGGTTCTTGATGAAACCGACCGTGTCGCTGACCAGCACGCGCGGGACCCGCTCCGGATGCAGGGCGCGCACCGTGGTATCGAGCGTCGCGAAGAGCTTGTTGGCAACCAGCACCTCGCTTCCGGTCAGGGCGCGCATCAGCGTCGATTTGCCGGCATTGGTGTAGCCGACGAGCGCCACGCGGGCGAGCCCTTGCCGCTCTCCCCGCCTCGCGCGCTGCGTGTCCCGCCCGAGCTTCATTCCGTCCAGCTCTTTCTGGAGCTCGGCGATGCGGTCGCGGATCTTGCGCCGGTCGAGCTCGCCGTGCGACTCGCCGCCGCTGCGGCCGCCGGTGCCGCTGCGCGCCCGGTCCTTCGGGCCGGCCAGCTTGGCCGCTTCGCGCAGGCGCGGCGCCATGTATCCGAGGCGCGCAATCTCGACCTGCGCGCGCGCCGCGCGCGAGCGCGCGTGACGGTGGAAGATCTCGAGGATGACCATCGTGCGGTCCATCACTTCGCAGCCGGCCTCCTTCTCGAGGTTATGGGCCTGCGAAGGCGAGATCTCGTGGTCGACGAGCACGATGTCCGCGCCGGATTCCACGAGGGCGCGCAATTCCTCGCGCTTGCCGACACCGAAATAGCCTGCCGGGTCGAAGCCGGCGCGCTTCTGCGTGAACGTCCGCACGACCTGGAAGCCGAGCGTCTTGGCAAGCTGGCGCAGCTCGGCCAGCGAGGCATCGAGCTCTGCGTCGCTGACGCTCGGCAGTTGCACGGCCGCGACGATCGCGCGGCGAGCTCCTGGTTCGGTGTCCTGAATCATCGGGCCCGCAGCCTACCAGTGAAACGACCTTCAATACCCCAGCTTCCGGTCGACCACTTCCCGCAGCGGCCTGCCGTCGAGGAAGCGCGCCAGGTTGTCGACGAACAGGCGCGCGACGAACTTGTCGCGCTGCGGGTGCGGCCCGCCGACGTGCGGCAGGACGAGGATGCCCTCGGTGGTCCAGAACGCATGCCCGGCCGGCAGCGGCTCCTCGCGGTAGACGTCCAGCACCGCGCCGGCAATGCGCTTCTCCGTCACGGCCGCCACCAGGTCGTCGTCCTGGATGAGCTGGCCGCGCCCGAAGTTGAGGAGCCACGCGGTGCGCTTCATGCGGCGCAGGCGCTCGGCGTCCATGAAGTTCTCGGTGTCCTTCGTGGCCGGCAGCAGGAGCAGGACGAAATCGGATTGCGCCAGGACCTCGTCGGTCCGCTCTGCGGGAAATACGCTCTCGACATTGGGCACGGGCGCGGGCCGGCGGCGCGTGCCGATCACGCGCATGCCGAGCGTGGCCGCGATGCGCGCCACCTTTTGGCCGATAACGCCGACGCCAAGGATACCGAGCGTCTTTCCGGTCAGCGGCTCGGGCACCATGCGCACCCACTTGCCGCGCTTCTGGTTCTCGGCGGCGGCGGCGTAGGGCTTCGCCACGTAGAGCAGCGCGCCGATGATGTTTTCCGGCATGGACTCCTCGTGGGTTCCACGCGCGCAGGTCAGCAGCAGCGCCGGCGGCAGGTCCGGCAGCGCGACCCAGCCCTCCACGCCCGCCGTCATCGCCTGCGCCCAGCGCAGCTTCGGCATGGCGCCCAGCACGCCGGGCGGCATGTGGTAGGCCATCAGCACCTCGGCCTGCGCCAGTTGCTCGGCGGAAGGTTTCGCGCCGGGAGCTAGCGTGTCGATGGCAACGCGGTCGGCGAGACCGGCGGCCTTGACGGCCTCGAGGTAGGGCGCGGGCGATTGAGTCCACAGGAGGAGCTGCGGACGTCTTGTCATTGCGGCTCGAGGCCGACCTTCTTCACCAGCGCGGCGTACTTCGCCATCTCGGTGCGGAAGGCGGCTTGCGTCTCCTCGGTGGACGCGATGCGGATCGTGTTGCCCTGCTTCGCCATCGCTTCCTTGACCGCCGGGTCGGAGAACGCCGCGGTCACCGCGTCGTGCACTTTCTTCACCGTCGCGGCATTCATGCCTTTCGGGCCGATCACGGCAAACCAGGCCTCGACCTCGAAGTTGTTCAGGCCCTGCTCGGCGAACGTGGGGATGTCCGGCGCGGCCGGCGTGCGCTGCGCCGGGAAGAGGCCGATCGGGCGCAGCTTGCCGCTTGCGATGTGGCCCTGCACGCTCGGCAGCGCGGCGGCGGCGAAGTCCACCTGCCCGCCGAGCAGGTCGCTCACCATCGGCCCGACGCCCTTGTACGGGATGTGGCGCGTCTTGAGGCCGGCGGCGTCGAAGTAGAGCTCGACCGCCAGGTGCAGGATCGTGCCGTTGCCGCTCGACGCGTAGTTGTACGCGTCGGGCTTGGCCTTGAGCAGCGCGGCGAGCTCCTTGTGGTTCGTGGCGGAGATCTTGGACGGATTGACCACCAGCACCATCGGCGTCGCGCCGACCTTGGCGATCGGCGTGAAGTCCCCCGGCATGTCGAACGGCAGCGACTTCAGCACGCTCGGGAAGATCACCACGTTGTTCGACACCACGGCGAGCGTGTGGCCGTCGGGCGCCGAGCGCGCCAGCGTCTGCAGGCCGATCACGCCGCCGGCGCCGGTCTGGTTCTCGACCACTACCGGCGCGCCGAAGGCCTTGGCGAACGCGGGTTGCGCCGCGCGCGTGATCGCATCGACGCCGGAGCCCGCAGCGTTGGGCAGCACGAAGCGCACCGGCTGCTGCGCGAGCGTGGCGGTGGCGCTGAAAAGGCAAACAAGCAGGCCGTAGACGGTTTTCATGGCCGGATTCTAGCTTCGTACTTCACCCAGTCGTACTGCCTGCCTTGGCGGGCACGCCCGGTGTGCAGCACCCGGTGGCACGGCACCGCGAAAGCGAACCAGCTGCGCGAGCAGGACTGCGCGACTGCGCGAATCGCCTTCGGCGCGCCGATCGCCGCGGCGACCTTCGCGTAAGTGGAAGTCTCGCCGAAGGGGATCTTGCGCACCTCATTCCACACCCGCTGCTGGAGCTCGGTGCCGCGGATATCGAGCGGCAGCGGGAACGGGCGAAACGGTGCCGCGATGTAGCGGGACACTTTGGCCACCAGGGCCTTGCTGGTCTTCTGGTCGCGAACCAGGTTGGCCTTGGGAAATCGCGCTGCGAAATCACGGACCAGCCGCGCCTGCGTGTCGCGCACCATGATTGTGACGATGCCCTTCCCGCTGGAGGCGACGAGCAGCGCGCCGAGCGCGCAGCGGCCGGTGCCATAGCGGATGGTTTCCGGCGCCCGGCGGGTGAGTGGGCCGTCCCTGAACATGCGGTAGATTCTCGCTCATGCCGATCATCGACTCGCAGGTCCACGCGTACGAAGCGAACAGCCCGAAGCGTCCCTGGCACAGCGTGCCGAACTGGCCTCCCCACGTCACCGGCGACGAGATGGTCGCGGCGATGGACAGGGTCGGGGTCGACGGCGCGATCTTCATTTCCGCCTTCTCGCTCTACCAGTACGACGCGAGCTACGCGGTCGAGGTGCAGCGCAAGCACCCGAAGCGCTTCGCGATCATCAAGCCGGTTAATCCCGCGGATCCGAAGGTCGGCGAAGTCATCGCCGAGTGGAGGAAGCAGCCGGGCGCGGTGGCGGTGCGCATCATGCTGACCACGCGCGAAGCCGGCCTGCGGCCGGACGATCCCGGCCTCGACCGCATCGCGCGCGAGGCCGCGCGACACGGCTTTCCGGTCAACGTTCTCTTCTGGGGCAACGTCGACGCGGGCACCGCGCTCATCGACCGCCATCCGAATACGCGCTTCATCGTCGACCACATGGCGATCCTGCAGCCGCGCACCCGCGACGGTTTGGCGGCCGATCCGTGGGCCGACCTGCCGAAGGTGCTCGCGCTCGCGAAGCGCAGGAACGCGCTCATCAAGGTGAGCGGCGCCTGCACGCTCTCGCACAAGCCCTATCCGTATCCCGATATCTGGGATCCGATCCGGCGCATCGTCGACGCCTGGGGCATCGAGCGCTGCCTGTGGGGCACGGACTGGACGCGCGCCTTCGCGGTGGTGAACTACGAGCAGGCGGTGAAGCCCTTCCTCGAGACCGACCGCCTGAGCAAGAGCGAGCGCGCCATGCTGATGGGCGGCGCGTGCGCCAAGGCCTACGGCTGGTCGCCGAGCAAGAGCTAGGGCAGGAGGACGAGCGGTCCGGTGGTCCGGCCGCTCTCGAGCAGGCGGTGCGCCTCGGCCGCGCGCTCGAGCGGCAGGCATTGCGGCTCGGCCGGGCGCAGAGCGCCGCTCGTCACCATCTCGAATAGCTCTTGCGCGGCCGCCTGCAGCTCGGGCGCGGTCGCGGTGTAGTCGCCGAAGCGCACCCAGGTGAGCACCAGGCTGCCGCGGTCGCGCAGCTCGTTCACCTGGAACGACGGCGCGAGGCCGGAGGAATTGCCGAAGCAGACGAAATGCCCGCGCGGCGCGAGGCAGGCGAGCGAGCCGTGCCAGGTGTCGCGGCCCACCGAGTCGTAGACCGCGGCCGCGCCGCCGCCCGAAAGCTCGCGCACCCGGGCCGGCCAATCGTCGAGCCCGCGCACCAGCACTTCTTCGTAGCCGGCGGCGCGCGCCGCGGCGAGCTTGGCTTCCGAGCCCACGATGCCGACGGCGTGCGCGCCGAGCGCGCGCAGCCACTGCCCGGCGAGCGACCCCACGCCGCCCGCCGCCGAGTGGAATACCACCCACGCGCCGGCCGGCACGCGGAACACGCGCCGCAGCAGCGTCTGCAGCGTGAGCCCCTTCAGCAGGAGCGCGGCGGCGGTGCGCTCGGACACGCCCGGCGGCAGCGCGACGCAGCGTTCCGCCGGAAAGTTGCGCACCTGTCGATAGGCGCCGATCGGCCCGGAGGCGTAGGCGACGCGGTCGCCGACGCGAAAGCGCTCGACGCCCTCGCCCACCTCCTCGACCACGCCCGCGGCTTCCATGCCGAGCACGAGCGGCATCGGCAGCGCGTGCAGCGGCGCATAGTCGCCGCGCCTGCCGTGCACGTCGGTGAAGTTGACGCCGATCGCGGTCTGGCGGATGCGCAGCTCGCCCTTGCCCGGCGCTTGCGGCGGCGCCTCGCGCGCCTGGAGCACTTCGGCGCCGCCGAAGCGGCGGATTGCGATTTCGAGCGCCATCTAGCGTTTTCCTCCGAAGAGACGCGCCGCGACGAAAAGCTGCAGCGCGAGCGAGCCCGCGAGCGCGGCCGAATAGCCGCGCGGATCCCAGCCGCCCGAGGCGGTGCGCGGCCACAGGTCGAGCGTCCAGCCGACCGCGGCCTGCAGCACGAACGCGGCGCCGAGCGTAAGAGTGTTGACCGCGGTCGCCACGCGCGCAGTCTGCTCAGGCGGAAACATCTGGCCGACCGTGATGTAGCCCGCCGTCGCGCCGGCGACGCAGAACGCGAACACCATCCACAGCGCGCCCACCACGAGCGGCGCGGTGGGCTGCAGCGCAAGCCCGATCTGCGCCACCACCTGTCCCGCCGTGCAGGCGAGCGTCACCAGCATCGGCGGAAGCCCGCGCTGCTTGGCGCGGCTCGCCGCCGCGCCGACGAAAAACGCGCCGGCCATCATGGTCAGCGTGTACGCGAGCAGGATGTTCGCGCTGCCGCGGCTGTCGTAGCCGGCCACGTCGCGCAGCCACGGCCCCGCCCACAGGCCGAGGTAGGCGAAGTTGAGCACCGAGAGCATCGCCACCGCCGGCGCGTAGCGCCAGAACACCGGCGAGCGCAGGATCGAGGCCATCACGCCGAGCTCGGTCCTGAGGTCGGACCTTCTGCCGCCCCCGTGCGGCACCGAGAGCACGATCCAGAGCGCCGTGGCCGCCGACAGGCCGCACAGCACCCAGAGGATGCCGCGCCAGCCGAGCGCAGGCAGCGCCGCCGCGACCGGCCCGGTGGACAGCACGCTGCCCAGGCCGCCGATGGAGACCGCGATGCCGGTGATGAGCGCCACCTTCGACGGCGCGAACCACTGCGCGTTGGCCTTGATGATGGCCATCAGGCCGGCCGAGACGCCGACGCCGATCACCACGCGCGCGACCACCAGCGCCGCGAAGCTCTCGGCGAGCGCGAAGAGCGCGAAGCCGCCCGCGGTGACGAGGGCCAATGCGGCCTGCACGTTGCGCGCGCCGACCCGGTCGAGCGCCATGCCGTCGGGGAGCTGCACGATCGCATAGGCCGCGAGCATGCAGGCGGCGAGCATGCCGAGCTCGCTCGCCGAGAGCGCGAACTCCACCGCCAGCACCGGCCCGATCACGGCCATCACGGTGCGCGCGGCCTGGTTGATGAGGCCGAACACCGCGAGCGGCAGCGTGACGCGGGCGAAGGTCATGCCTTTACAATCCCTGGCGTTTATGCAACGCGTCATCCTGCCGCCCCCGCGTCCCGGCCTCGACATGGCCGCGGGCTACGGCTGGGTGCAGAGCAGCGCGATCCGGGCCGGCGACTTCGTGTTCGTCTCCGGCGTGGTGCCGGTCGACCCGGACAGCGGCGAGCGGCTGAACGGCACGCTCACCAGCGAAGCGCACCGCGCCTTCGGCAATCTCAAGCTGGTGCTCGAGGCGGCGGGCTCGTCGCTCGAGCGCCTGGTGCAGGTGCACGCCATGATCTACGACCGCATCGAGTACGACGCGCTGAACCGCGTCTATCGCCAGTACGTGCCGAAAGGGCCGCCGGCGCGCACCGTGTGGAGCGTGCGCATCATCGACGCCTTCAAGGTGCAGCTCGACGCCGTCGCGCTGGCCTGACCGAGGGAGAAGCCCATGCCTGTCGAGCGCAAGATCATCGAGCCGAAGAACGACAAGCTGAACGTCTCGCGCAACTTCAACCTCCCGCACAGCCCCGGCATCCGCGCCGGCGACTTCATCTTCCTCTCCGGCATGCTGTCCACCGACCCCAGCACCGGCGAGCGCAGCCCCGGCACCATGGCGCACGAGACACGCCAGACCTTGACCAACATGCGCCACCTGCTCGAATCGGCCGGCTCCTCGCTCGAGCGCGTGGTGAAGCTGAACGTGCTGATCTACGACATGCTCGAGTTCGAGAACATGAACGGCGTGTTCAAGCAGTTCTTTCCGGTGGATCCGCCGGCGCGCACGGTCTGTGGCGTGCAGCTTTCCGCGGGGATGAAGATCGAAATCGAGTGCATCGCCCTCGCTGGTCAGTGAAGCGCTAAATCCGTCGCCCCCGCGTCCAGAATAGTCGCCCCCGCGAAGGCGGGGGCCCCGTTTTCTTTTTTTATTGTTTGTCTTTTTCATGAATGGGGTTCCCGCCTTCGCGGGAACGACGATTCTATTTCGCCAAAACGAAAATCAATTGCTACGCAGCCGCATGGCTGCGCTCGATCTTCCGCTTGATGTGCTCGCCGGCGGTGATGGTCTCGTAGCGCGGCTTCTCGCCCGGCGCGAGGCAGGTCGGCACGCACTCGATGCGCTGGTCGTAGTTCGGGTGCACGAACATGCCGATCGACATCCGACGGCTTTGCGCCACGCCGAGAGGCGGGTTCACCACGCGGTGGAGCGTGGAAGCCCAGCGCTCATTGGTCCAGCGCGCCATCATGTCGCCCAGGTTGACCACGAACTCTCCAGGGCGCGGTTGCACCGCCGACCACGAGCCATCGGGCAGGCGCACTTCGAGGCCGCCCTGCGCGTCGGTGGCGGCGAGGATCGTCATGGCGCCGTAGTCGGTGTGCGCGCCGGTGCGAAGCTGCCCTGGCAGGGGCGGCTCCTTGAGCACCGGGTAGTGGTGGCAGGACATGATGCTGAAGTGGCGCTCGAGCGTGCCGTCGAAGAACCCCTCGGGCAGGCGTAGTGCGGCGGCGAAGACCCGCATCATCTTGTCCGCCAGGCGCTCGTAGGCGCGGTAGAGCTCGACCAGCGTGGAGTCGAGGCCCGCGGGCTGGTCCGGGATCAGGTTCGGCGCGTAGCTCGTCGCCGCTTCGGGCATGCCAGCGTAGTGGGCACGATGGTCGTCGACCGGTCCCAGGAAGATGGTCTCGCGCAGGTCGGGCGGCGTCTTCTGGCCGAGCGTGTACGCGAGGCCGCGCGTGGCGAAGCCATGGTAGCCGCGCTGCCTGGACGGCCCGCTCGGATGCCAGCGGTTCTTGGTCGCTTCCGGCAGGTCGAAGAACGCGAACAGCTCGCGCTTCGCGCGCTCGAGGAGCTCGAGCGGGAAGCCGTGGCCGGAGATGATCAGGAAGCCGGTCTCTTCGCAGGTTCGCGCCACGTCCGGGCCGATGCCGGGTTTCGAGATGTCGATGGTTGGGACTTTGCTCATCATGGTTTTGAAAGATCGGGGTCGACGATTCTCTCGTAAGGCGGGTCGGAACGGATGAGCCCGCCCGAAACCAGCGCCGCCTTGAGGCGCAGGATCGGCGCCGGCGGCAGCTCGGGCGTGCGCGCCCACAGGCCGCTCGCGCGATACGAATGGATGATGCGCGCGAGGGCCGCGCGCGAAAGCTCGGGCAGAAAGCCGGCGACCGCGTCGGCGAGCGCACCCGGCGTGGCGGCAAAGAGCGCCGCCTGCGCGCGGGCGATGCCGCGCACCAAGCGGCAGCATGCTTCGCGCCGCGCGCGCGTGAAGCGCCGCGTCGCATAGAAGGTCGTATAAGCGCAGTCGCCGCGCTCGCTGAAGCGGTGCCACACGTGGCCGCGTCCCTCGCTCACCAGCTGATCGGCGTAGGGCTCGAAGACCTGGACTACGTCCACCGTGCCGCGGCGATAGGCCGTGAGGTTGCGCTTCATCGGCCGCACGCGGTTGCCGGCGATCGCTGCCGGATCGAGGCCGGCGCGCTGCAGGTCGTCCTGGAAGGTCATCCACGGCGTCGGCACGTCGCCCGCCGGCGCGACGCGCAGGCCGGCGAGGTCGCGCCATCGGAAGGCCGGCTTGCGCGTGCGGCCGACCAGCAGGAACGGATCGCGCGCCACCACCTGGCCGAAGCAAACCAGCGGGCAGCGCGGGTCGGCGTCGTGGTGCATCATGACCCGCATCGGCCCGCCCCACGAGACGTCCACCGCGCCGTCGAGCAGCGCGGTCGCGGTGCGCGCGGTGCTCGGCGAAACGACGTGCTGGATGTCGAGCCCTTCGCTCTCCCAGTAACCGCCGGCGAGCGCGAGATAGAACGGCACGTACGGTACCGCGCGCATGTTCTCGCACAGCGTGACGCGCATCAGGTGCCCCATGGCGGTCTAAAGCCGTCGCCCCCGCGAAGGCGGGGGCCCCATTTTTTTCTTAAACGGGGTCCCCGCCTTCGCGGGGACGACGAATTGCCGCGCGAGGACGACTGGCGGTTGCGCAATCAGACGTCCTTCAGGTATTTCGATTCCAGCTCGCGCCAGTGGCGCGAGTTCACCGCCTCCTCGCGGTCGTTGAACGTCGCGAGCTCCGACTCGATCGCCGCCGTGTCGCCGTCGCGCTTCAGCACCGCGAGCACCCGCTTCGCCGCGGCGATCGCCGCGCGGTGGGTCTGCGAGGGGTAGATGCCGATGCGGTAGCCCATCGCCTCGAGCTCACGCGCCGGCAGCGGCGGGGTCTTGCCGCCCTCGAAGACGTTGACGAGCGCGGGCTTCCTGAGCTGGCGCGCGGCGCTGGCGAGCTCCTCGCGCGACTGCGGCGCCTCGACGAAGCCGACGTCCGCGCCGGCCTCAAGGTACGCGTTCACCCGGTCGATCGAAGCCTGCAGGCCTTCGATCGCGCGCGCGTCGGAGCGCGCGATGATCACCATGTCGGCGTCGCGCCGCGCGTCGACCGCCGCCTTGATCTTGCCGACCATCTCCGCCCTGCTGACCACCTGCTTGCCCTCGTAGTGGCCGCATTTCTTCGGCGACACCTGGTCCTCGAGGTGGAAGGCGGCGACGCCGGTCTTCTCGTACTCGCGCACGCTGCGGATCACGTTGAGCGCGTTGCCGTAGCCGGCGTCCATGTCCGCGATCACCGGGATCTCGACCGCGTCCACCGTGCGCGAGATCCATTGCGTGACCTCGGTCTGCGTGAGCAGCCCGATGTCCGGATAGCCGTTGGCGCGCGAATAGCCGCCGCCGGTGAGGTAAACGGCGTCGAAGCCCGCGACCTGCACCAGGCGCGCGCTCAGCGTGTCGTAGGCGCCGGGCACGACGATGTAGCCCGGCCGCGCGAGCAGCTCGCGCAGCTTCTTCCTTGGATTCATGCAACCCCCTTGTTCGATAGGCGCTGCCGCAGCACGTAGTGCAGCAGGCCGCCGTGGCGGAAATACTCGACATCGCGCCGCGTGTCGAGGCGCGAGAGCAGCTTCAGCTTCTCGCTGCTGCCGTCCGCGCGCGTAATGGTGCATCGGGCTTCGCCGCGCGGCGACAGGCCGCCGGAGATGTCGAACGTCTCGTCGCCTTTCAACGAGAGCGTGTTGCGCGTCACTCCGGCCGGGAACTGCAGCGGCAGCACGCCCATGCCGACCAGGTTGGAGCGGTGGATGCGCTCGAAGCTCTCGGCGATCACCGCGCGCACGCCGAGGAGGCGCGTGCCCTTGGCCGCCCAGTCGCGCGAGGAGCCGGCGCCGTATTCGGCGCCGGCGATCACCACGAGCGGCACGCCCTCGGCGCGGTAGCGCTCCGCCGCGGCGTGGAACGGCAGGCGCTCGCCGCCCGGATGGTGCACGGTGCTGCTGCCCTCGACGCCGGGCGTCATCTCGTTGCGCACGCGCACGTTGGCGAAGGTGCCGCGGATCATCACGTCGTGGTTCAGGCGCCGCGCCGCGTAGTTGACGAAGTCGGCCGGCGCGATGCCGAGCGAGGCGAGGTACTCCGCGGCCGGCGTGCCCTTGGAGATCACGCCGATCGGCGAGATGTGGTCGGTGGTGAACATGTCGCCGAACATGCCGAGCACGCGCGCGCCGCGGATGTCGGAAGGCTCGGCCGGCACGGCTTCCATGTCCTCGAAGAACGGCGGGCGCCGGATGAACGTGCTGCCCGGCGACCAGGCGTAGGTCTTGCCGGCCTTGCCTTTCAGGCCGCGCCACTCGGGCGAGCCTTCGAACACGGTCGCATAGCTATTGCGGTACAGGCCCGGCGCGACTACCTCATCAACTATTTCCCTCACCTCCCCGGCGTCCGGCCAGATGTCGCGCAGGAAGACCGGCTTGCCGTCAACGCCGGCGCCGAGCGGCTCGGCATCGAGGTTCACGAGCACGCTGCCGGCCAGCGCATAGGCGACGACCAACGGCGGCGAGGCAAGAAAATTTGCGCGCACCGAAGGGTGGATGCGTCCCTCGAAATTTCTATTGCCCGATAGCACTGCCACCGCCGTCACCCCTTCCTCGACGGAAAGCGGGCCGGAATTCCCCATGCAGGTCATGCAGCCGTACCCGACCGGCTGGAAGCCGAGCGCATCGAGAAAGGCCTGCAGTCCGCTGTTCGCCAGGTAGTCCGCTACCACGCGCGAGCCGGGCGAGAGCGAGGTCTTGATCCCGCGGCGCACTTTCAGGCCGCGCGCCACGGCGTTGCGCGCCAGCAGGCCGGCGCCGATCATCACCGAGGGGTTCGAGGTATTGGTGCAGCTCGTGATCGCAGCGATCGCGACATCGCCGTCTTTTTCTTTCGGGTTGGAAACCAGTTTTCGGAAAGCCGCCGGCGCTTCGCCGAGCGGCACGCGATCCTGCGGGCGGCTCGGCCCGGCGACGCTCGGCTCCACCGCGGAGAGGTCGATCTCCACGATCGCGCTGAACTCGGCGGGCGGCGTGCGGGCGTCGCGAAACAGTCCCTGTGCCTTGCAGTAGGCCTCGACGAGCCTCACCTGCGCCTCGTCGCGGCCGGTGAGGCGCAGGTAGCGCAGCGCCTCGGCGTCGACGGGAAAGAAGCCCATCGTCGCGCCGTTCTCCGGGCTCATGTTGGCGATGGTGGCCCGGTCGGGAAGCGAAAGCTCGGCGACGCCGGGTCCGAAATACTCGACGAACTTGTCCACCACCTTGTGCTTGCGCAGCGTCTGCGTGACGGTGAGCACGATGTCGGTCGCGGTGACCCCGGGCCGCGGCTTGCCGCTGAGCCGGCAGCCGATCACCTCGGGCACCAGCATGGCGACCGACTCGCCGAGCGCGCCGGCGCCGCCTTCGAGCCCGCCCACGCCCCAGCCGAACACGCCGAGGCTGTTGATCATCGCGGTGTGGCTGTCCATGCCGAGCACCGAGTCGGGGTACGCGACGCCGTCGGCCGTCCACACCACGCGCGCCAGGTACTCCAGGTTCACTTGATGGCAGATGCCGTTGCCCGGCGGCACGATGCGCAGGTTGTCGAAGGCCTGCGCGCCCCAGCGCAGGAACGCGTAGCGCTCGGCGTTGCGCTTGAGCTCGAGCACCTGGTTGCGGCGCGCCGCGTCGGGCACGCCGTAGGCGTCGACCATCACCGAGTGGTCGACCACCAGGTCCACCGGCACCGCGGGGTTGAGGCGCGCCGGGTCGCCGCCGAGGCGGATCATCGCGTCGCGCATCGCGGCGAGGTCGCCGAGCAGCGGCACGCCCGACGAGTCGGGCATCAGCACGCGCGTGAAGCGGAACGCGATCTCGCTCTCGGCGCGCCGCGTGGCGAGCCAGCCGGCCACCGCGGCGATGTCGGCGCCGTCCGAGCGGCCTTCGGCGTGCTGGCGCAGCACGTTCTCCAGCACCACCTTGAGCGAGCACGGCAGGCGCGACACGCCGGCGAGGCCGAGCGCCTCTGCCGCTTCCAGGCTGTAGTACTCGATTCCGTCCCGCAGCTGGCGGCGCGTGGCGCGGCCGTCGATACTCATCGCATCAATTCGTCGGAGCGCACGATCTTCGATTTGGCCATCGCGGCGATGTAGTCGAGCGACCACGTGGTGGGAAAGCCGCACTGCCAGGCGTCGATCGCGGTGGTCGCCACCGCGAGCGAGGTCGACCAGCCGGTCAGCTGCAGCGCGCCGGCGTCCAGCTCGCGCAGCGTGAGCTCGAGGTCCGAGGCGAAGAAGCCGCTGTAGCGGCGCTTGTGCACCACGGTGTCTTTTTCACGCTCATAAATTTCCGCAATGGGATCCTGGCCCGGCGTCCAGATCTCGTTGGCGAGCTCCCAGAACTTGAGGAACCACTTGTCGGTTCGCCGGCGCGCGCTGCACACGTGGACCACCGGCATGCCCTTGCCGCGCGCCCAGTTCAGATAAGCAGCCGCCTGGGGAAGGATGGCGCGGCGCTTCTCCACCGCACGGGCCTCGGGCGCGATCGAGTCGCGCGTCATGTCGAGGACGACTACGGCTTCGCGCATCGGGAGTCAGGAGGCGTCTGAATTCGTCGCCCCCGCGAAGGCGGGGGCCCCATTCTATTTTCTCTCTTAAGAAATGGGGTTCCCGCTTTCGCGGGAACGACGGCAGGCAGCGTTTTCAGAGAGTGCTTAACCTACTTTACGAGCCGCCTTCGCGAGCGGGCGCAGCCTTTCGAGGATTTCGGCGGTGGTGGCGACGTCGGCGTACTTCGCGGCCATGTCGAACAGGTTGACCGCGTGGGACGTCGCGCACCGGTCGTAGACCGCGTCGTGCGGCACGAAGGCACGGAAGTTGTACGCGAAGGCATCCACCACGCTGCCGCGCACGCAGCCGCTGGTGGTGCATCCGGTGACCACCAGCGTGTCGGCGCCGAGGTCGATCAGGTGGCTCGCGAGGGGCGTGGCGAAGAACGCGCTCGGATGCTTCTTGGGGATCAGCACGTCGCCTTCGCGCGGCGCGATCTCGGCCGGGAACTCGTAGCCCTTGGCGGCCACGCCCATGATGGCCGGCACCTTCTCCGCCAGGCGGCCGCCGTCGGTCGCCTTGTTCTTCGGCGCGACGTGCGGGTAGAGCACCGGCCACTCGTTGCGGCGGAATTCCGCGAGCAGCAGCGCGATGTTGCGCATCGCGTTCCAGCCGATCTCGCCGCACGAGGTGGGAAATTCCTTGATCGACTCGAGGATCGGCTTGGGCGTCGTGCCGATGGTGCGGTACTGCACGTCGATGATCAGCAGCGCCGGGCGCTTGCCGATGCTCGACGGTCGGCCGAAACCCGCAGCGTAGGTCGCCTTCTGATCCTGCTCGCTGATCACGCCGTCCCAAGGTTTCATGAAATCAGTCTAGGCGGACCTATAATTATCAGTCAAATCGATGGCGTAAATTTCTCCCATCCACCGTGTGAATACACCAGATTTGAACCTGCTGCCGGTGTTCGAGGCGCTGCTGCGCCACGGCAACGTCACGCGCGCGGCGGCGCACATGGGCCTCACGCAGTCGGCGATGAGCAGCGCGCTGGGACGGCTGCGCCGCCAGCTCGGCGACGAGCTGTTCGTGAACACGCGCGGCGGCATGCTGCCGACGCCGCGCGCGCTCGAGCTCGCGCCCTCGCTCACCGACGCGCTCGCCATGGTGCGCAGCGCGCTCGGCGCGCGCGAGGCGTTCGACCCGCGCCGCACCACGCGCAGCCTGCGCGTGTACATGACCGACGTCGGCGAGACGGTGCTGCTACCAAAGTTGATGGACCACCTGCACAAGCACGGCCCGGCGATCCGCATCGAGACCGCGCAAATCCCGGCCGCGGAGCTGGTGGTGCGCATGGAGACGGGCGACATCGACCTCGCGGTCGGCTACGTGCCGCAGCTGCGCGACAAGATCCGGCGCGAGCGCCTGTTCGACGAGCACTACGTCTGCATGACGCGCCCCGACCATCCGCTCGGCCGGCGCAGCGCGCTCACGCTCAAGGAATTCCTCTCCGCGCGCCACGTGCTCATCTCGGCGATGGGCTCCGGCCACCAGCAGCTCGAGCGCGCGCTCGCCGAGCACGGCGTGGAAGAAAACGTGGCGCTGCGCGTGCCGCACTTCATGGTCGTGCCGCTCATCGTCGCCGGCAGCGACCTGATCGTCAGCCTGCCGAGCCAGGTGGCGAAGGCGTGGACCAATCTCGTCAAGATGAAGGTGCACCCGCTGCCGATCCGCATCCCGAGCTTCGACGTGTCGCTCTACTGGCATCCGCGCGTCGAGAACGACGCCGCCAACCGCTGGCTGCGCGAAGCGCTGCTCGAGCTGTTCGGAGACGCATGAAGACGCCGGTGTTCCTGCTCACCGGCTTCCTCGGCAGCGGCAAGACCACGCTCCTCAACCGCGCGCTGAAGGAGCCCTCGCTCGCCAACACCGCGGTGGTGGTGAACGAGCTGGGCGAGATCGGGCTCGACCAGGCGGTGATCGCGCAGGCCACCGACAACGTCGTGCTGCTCGATGCCGGGTGCCTCTGCTGCGCCAACACCGGCGCGCTGCACGAGACGCTCGCCGACCTCGACGGGCGGCGCGCGCGCGGCGAGATCCCGCCCTTCGAGCGCGTGATCATCGAGACGAGCGGCGCCGCGGATCCCGCGCCGCTCTTGAACGTGCTGCTCGGCCACCCGCTGGTGACCGGCGCCTACGCCTTTGAGGCCACGGTCTGTGCCATCGACGCGCAGCACTTTCTCGCTTCGCGCACCGAGTACCCGGAGCTCGACAAGCAGGTCGCGCTCGCCGAACGCTTCTATGTCAGCAAGCGCGACCTGGCGGATCCCTCGCCGGTTTTGAACTATCTAAAGAATTCAGACATTCTGGAGTCGCCCGCAGAACTCTTCGCCTCGTACGAGGGCGCGAGGAAGTACCAGGTCTCGCTCCTCGGCCCGATCCGGTCCCGGGAACACTTCTCTGGCATCCGCGCGCACGCCTTCCGCCCTCCTCCACCCGTCACGTGGGCGGGATGGGCGGCGTGGTCGCGGCTCGCCAAGGAGGAGTTCGGCGCGAAGCTCATCCGCGTCAAGGGCCTGCTCGAGATCGAGGACACCATCGCGTTCGTGCAAGGCGTGCAGGGCGTGTTCCATCCGCCGCAGCGCTTCGGCGATTGGCCGGACGACGACCGGCAGAATCGCCTGGTTTGCATCTCGCGCGATATTCCGGAGCAGGACATCGCGCTTACGCTGCCGGCGCTCAACACGCCGGCCGGCACGCAGGCCATCTACTCAATGCAGGAGCTCAGGGAAAGACAATGACCGATTTCGTATTGCGCGGCGGCACGCTGGTGTTTCCGGACAAGGCGCCCGAGAAGAAGGACGTGCTGGTGAAAGCCGGGAAGATCCAGTCCCTGCTCGCTCCGGGCGCCGCCGCCTCCGGCGTGGCGGAGCAGTCGGCAAAAGGGTTGCACGTATTCCCCGGCCTGATCGACTGCCACGTGCACTTCGGCATGGGCGAGAAGATCACCGAGTACTCGACCGAGACCGCCAACGCCGCGCAGGGCGGCTTCACCACCGTGCTCGGCTACTTCCTCAACAACGAGGCCTACGGCGACGTGTTCCGGCGCGAGCTCGAGCACGCGGTGGCGCGCGCGCACGTGGACTTCGGCTTCCACTTCAGCACCGCGAACGAGCTGCACATCAAGGAGCTCGGCGAGTACGTGCGCGACTACGGCGTCACCTCGTTCAAGTACTTCATGAACTTCAAGGGCGAGGAAGGGCGTTACCTGGGGCTCGACGGCACCGACGACGGCTTCTTCTACGATCTCCTCAAGGAATCGGCCAAGGTCGGGCGGCCGATCGTGGTCTGCCACACCGAGAACATCGAGATCGTGAACCGCGAGCGGCGCAAGGTGCAGGCCGCGGGCGGCAGCACGCTCAAGGACTGGTCGGCGTCCAAGCCCGCGATCACCGAGTCGGAGCCCGCGCTGCGCGCCATGTACCTTGCCGAGGAGCTCGGCGCGCGCGTGTACTTCCCGCACATCTCCTCGCGCAAGGCGCTCGACGTGATCCGGTTCTGGCGCACGCGCTTCAAGGACGTGATCGTCGAGACCTGCCCGCACTACCTCACGCACACCGAGGACTCGAAGCTCGGCGGCATGGGCAAGGCCAACCCGCCGTTCCGCACCAAGGACGACCTCGAGGCGATCTGGGAAGCGATCTTCGACGGCACCGTCGACCTGGTGGCGTCCGACCACAACGCGCGCAAGAAGGTGAACAAGGACAAGCCGCTATGGCTCGCCTCGCAGGGCTTCCCCGCGACCGCGAGCATGCTGCCGGTGATGCTCTCGGAGGGCTACCACAAGCGCAAGCTCCCGCTGCAGCGCATCTGCCAGCTGCTCGGCTCGGTTCCGGCGAAGGTCTTCGACCTCGCGCCGCTCAAGGGCACGCTCGAGCCGGGCGCGGATGCCGACTTCACGCTCGTCGATCTCGACAAGGAGCGCGTGCTGCACGCCGCCGACTTCGCGTCCTACGCCGACTACAACCTGCACGAAGGCTGGAACCTGAAGGGCTGGCCGGTGCGCGCGATCTCGCGCGGCGTGACGGTGATGGACGACCACAAGATGGTCGGCAAGGGCGGGCACGGCAAATATCTCTGGCGCCGTATCGGCCAGCCGCCGATTCCCGGGAAAATTCGGTAGAAATGGGGTTTTGGGGAAGGTGGAGCGAATACTTCGTCGGGCGACAGGTGTTGTCGTCCCCGCGAAGGCGGGGACCCCGTTTGGGTCAGCGATCTCCCGAAAAGTCGCTCTCCAGCTTCCGTTGCCCCGAGAAGCTCCGCACATGCTCCACCATCGCGCGCGCCGGCTTGGCGTACATCTGATGGCGGCTGATGGTCGTTCCGGTCGTGCTTTTGAGCTTCACCAGGAACGCGGCGTGCTGGAACAGCGTGCCGAGGCTGTCCATCACCGGCACGCCGCCATGGGCGCTCAAGCGGCGGCGGCGCACCAGGAACTCGTTGAGTACCCCGTCGGCGGGGATGATGATCTCGGCGCCGCGCTCGATCATGACCGCGCACGCCCGGTCGAAGCGCTCCTCGATTGCGCGCGCGGTCTTCTCGTCGGCCTCGAGCGCGAACTCGTCGATCGGCGGGTCGAGCGCGAGCGCGCCGGCGAAGCGGCGCTCGAGCCCGTAGCCGAGCATCAGGTCGGTGTAGTCGGCCGATTGATCCTCGCACAGCGTGACCAGCCCGAACTTGCGCGCGAGCGAGCAGGCGACCAGCGCGCACGACTCGCCGAGGCCGACGATCGGGATGTCGACCAGCGATCTCGCGGCGCGCAAGCCCGGGTCGAAGAAGCAGCCGAGCGCGAGCGCGTCGAAGCCCTCCCGCTCCGCCACCATCGCCGCATCGCACAGCTGCAGCTCGTGAACGGCCGCGACGTAGCGATACTTGATTGCGTCGATCGGCGCGCAGCCCTCGGTATAGGTGCCGGGCCGCAGCCCGTGCACGCTCACCTTGGCGTCGTTTCCCATCACCGCGGCGGCATGCTCGGTAATCGTCTTGCGGTAGAGCGGCATGACCGTCAAATCGGTAAAGCTTTGGTGCCAGATACGCATGCGTTTTCCTTTAGCGAGGATTCTCCAACATGACAACTAATGAAAATCCGGCGCGCGCGCAAGCCGCCGCCAACACGCGCAAGCTTATCGAATGGGCCGTCGAGGCGGTCCGCAAGCCGCTGCCCGAGCCGGTGCGCCGGCGCGCGGCGATCATCCTTTCGGACGACATCGGCGCGATGGTGGCCGGGTCGTTGGAAATGCAAGTGTCAAAAGCGCGCGAAGCCTTGCTGCGGACTTCTTCCGGCAAGCCCGAAGCCACGGTGCTCGCCAAAGGCGCGCCGCGCGCGGACCGTTACGCCGCGGCGAGCGCCAACGGCATGGCGATTACCTGGTGCGAGCTCGACGAGGGCTTCCGCAACGCCTCCTGCCATGGCGGCGCGTACACCATCCCGGCGCTACTCGCCGAAGCCGAAGCGCAAGGACGCACGGTCGAGGAAGTGCTGCGCGCGCTCGCCATCGCCTATGAAGTCACCACGCGCTTCGCGCTCGCCTTTCCGTTCCCGGTGTTCAACGTGCATCCGCACGCCGCGTTCGCGGCGATCGGCGGCGCGGCGGCCGCGTCGCTCGCGCGCCGGCAGGATGCGAAAACGATGCTGGCCGCGGTGACCGGCGGCGCGAGCATGTCGTTCGCCGGCCCGTTCGACACCGCGGTCGAGGGCGCGCTGGTGCGCAACGCCTGGACCTCCGCCGGCGCGTGGCTCGGCCTGCGCGCCGCGGACTGGGCCGAGGCCGGCATCGGCGGCAACGATGTCACGCCCTACGATGTCTTCGTCGGCGCTTACAAGTGCCGCGCAATTCCCGAAGCGCTGCTCGAGGGGCTTGGCACCGTATGGTCCGTGACGAACGGCTACCACAAGGTCTTCGCCTGCTGCGGCTACGCGCATTCCGCGATCGAGGCCACGCTCGACCTCCTCGGCCGCATGCAGAAGAAGAAGGAAGAGATCGCCGAGATCGTGGTCGAGGCGGCGCCGGGCGGCCAGGCGCTGCGGAACCCGGAGCCCGAGACCGTGCTGGCGGCGAAGTTCTCCATGCCGCACGCAATCGCCGCCACCGTGCAGCTCGGCACGGCGGGCGCGCGCGCCTTCACGCAGGACAAGCTGGAGGATGCCGCGATCTCGAAGCTGCGCTCGCGCGTGCGGCTGCAGCCCTACCCGGACCTCAAGCCCGCGCCGAACGACCGGCCGGCGCGCGTGACGATGCGCTTCAACGACGGCGCCGAGATGAGCGCGGTGGTGGAAAGCGCGCGCGGCGGCGCCGACAAGCCGTTCGACGAGCCGACGCTCCTCTCCAAGCTCGCCGAGAACGCCGGCTCGGTGTTCCCGGCGGTTCCGGACAGCATGACGAAGATCATCCGTGGCGACAGGGATCTGCTTTCCAAGGGGTGGAAAGAAACGCTCGCCGGGATGGTGAAAGCATGACCCTCGCCCGCGAGCTGGTACGCGCCATCCGCTCTGCGTCTTCGAGTTCTCTACCGGAAGACGCAGCTACTGCGGCG
Source organism: Burkholderiales bacterium (assembly GCA_036379875.1). Taxonomy (GTDB): domain Bacteria; phylum Pseudomonadota; class Gammaproteobacteria; order Burkholderiales; family SG8-39; genus SCGC-AG-212-J23. The sequence continues at coordinate 36,119 of DASVFV010000155.1, forward strand.
CGGCTGCACCTCCTCGACGCCATCGGCGTCGGGCTCGCCTCGGCGGGCTCGCCGATCGGCGCCGCGTATCGCACGTACGCCGCCGAGGTCGCGAAAGGCGGTCCGGCCACCGTGTTCGGACAGAGCGCCGGCGCAAGCGCCGCGGACGCCGCACTGATCAACGGCGGCCTGATCCACAGCCTGGAGTTCGACGACACGCACACCGCCTCGATCGCGCACGGCAGCGCGGTACTCGCCGCCGCGGCGCTCGCCGTGGCGGAAGCGCAGAACGCGAGCGGTGCCGCGCTGCTCGGCGCCTACGCGCGCGGCTGGGAAGTGCTGATCCGCTTCGGCCTCGCCGCGCCAAACGGCTTCCATGCGAAGGGCTTCATGAGCACCTCGGTCACCGGCGCGCTCGCATCCGCGCTCCTTGCCGCCGAGCTCATGGGCCTGGACGAAGATCGGAGCGTCGCCGCGCTCGGCATCGCGCTCAGCCAGGCCTCGGGCGTCATGGAGTTCCTCACCAATGGCTCGTCGGTGAAATCGCTGAACCCGGGATGGGCCGCGCACGCCGGCGTGGTGGCAGCGCACTTCGCCCGCGCGGGAATGACCGGGCCCGAAACCTCGCTCGACGGAAAGCACGGCCTGTTCCGCCAGTTCACCGGCGACGAAGCCGCCGCCGGGCGCTTCCGCACCCTGATCGGCGACCTCGGTCGCCACTGGCACCTGCCGAAGGCGGCCTACAAGTTCTATCCCTGCTGCCACTACCTGCATCCCTTCATCGAGGCCGCCGAGAAACTCGCCGAGCGCGGCGTGCGCGCCGCCGACGTCGAGCGCATCGTCTGCCGCGTGCCGCAAGGCGAAGCGGCGGTGATCTGCGAGCCGTGGCAGGCCAAGCAAAACCCGGCCACCGGCCACGCCGCGCGCTGGAGCCTGCCGATCGCGGTGGCGGCGCGGCTCGAGGAAGGCAAGGTCGACCTCGCCACCTTCGAGTCGCCGGCGAGCGCCGCGGTGCGCAAGCTGACGGAACGGATTTCCTGGGAACCGCTCCCCGGTGCGCGCTTCCCGGAGCGCTTCGAGGCCGAGCTTTCCTATGAAACGAAAACCGGCAAGGCGGGGACCGTGCGCATCGACGACGTGTTCGGCAACCACACGCGCCCGCCCGGCGAGGAAGCGGTGCTCGCCAAGTTCCGCGCCAACGCCGCGCGCTCGCTAAGGGCCGATGCAGTCGGAGCGCTCGAGCGCGCGGCGCAGCAGCTGGCTCACGTACCCGGCCTCGGGTCGCTGTCAGGTTCCCTGCGCCGATGCTGACGCGCCGGCGCGGTTTCATCCTGGGAGTGACGGCGCTTCTCGCAGCGCCTGCCACGGCGACGGCGCAGGACGCCCGAAGGGTCCGGCGGATAGGCTACCTCTCGCTTGTTTCCGGGCAACTCGAACAAACGAGGCGATGGATGGCCGCTTTTCGGGAAGGGCTGCGCAGCCTCGGCTATGTCGAGGGCCGGAACATCGTGGTCGAGCAGCGATACGCCGCGGGAAGTATCGACCGCCTCCCCGCGCTCGCCGCCGAGCTGATCAATCTCCAGGTCGACGTCCTGGTCGCGGCGCCGGCGGGCAGCGCCCGAGCGGCCAAGAACGCCACGACCACGCTACCCATCGTGTTCATGGGCGAGCCCGACCCGGTCGGCACGGGACTCGTGGCCAGCCTGGCGCGTCCCGGCGGAAATGTCACGGGTCTGGCCGACGCCCATTCGGATCTGATCCCGAAGCGGCTGGAACTGCTGAAGCAGGTCGCCCCTTCGGCGAACCGGGTCGGCGTCCTGCGCAATGCGGCCAACCCGAGCACCGCGCCGCAGTTGCAGACCGCGCACGAAGCCGCTCGCGCACTGGGAATGACGCTTGTCCCGCTCGACGTGAAAGGGCCCGGGAGCGTCGACATAGAGCGGGCCTTCGCCGGGATGGAGGCCGCTCGTCTCGGCGGACTTCTCGTGATCGCCGATCCGATACTCGGCAATCATCGCATCCGGATTGCGGAGCTCTCCATCGCACACCGCCTGCCGACATCGGGCACCCACAGCGGATGGGCGGAAGCCGGCCTGCTCATGTCCTATGGATCGGACTTCGTGGACATGTTTCGCCGCGGCGCCACGCTCGTGGACAAGATCCTCAGAGGGACCCGGCCTGCCGATCTCCCGGTCGAAGAGCCAACGCAGTTCGAGCTCGTGATCAACAAAAGAACGGCCAGGGCGCTCGGCCTGGCCATGCCCGCGTTGCTGCTGGCCCGGGCGAACCGGATCCTCGAGTAGGCTCAACCGCTCGACCCGGCGGCGAGCAGCGGGCACCAGTCTTGCAGCGGCTCGAAGCATGCTGAGCCATGCCGCCGGCTTTTTGCTTCTTTCTCTTTCCGTAACTGCAGCTGTCGCGGCGGACGGCGAGAAGAAGGCGTTTGCCTTGCCCGACAACTCGAAGCTCGAGCTCACCATCCCGGCTGGCTGGAAAGACGAGCCGAAGGAAAAGTCCATCGCGCTCTCGCCTCCCAAGGGGGCGCCGTTCCAGGTGGTCGTGACGCCGGTCGCGCGCCAGAAGCCGGGCGCGTCCACGGACACGGCGATCAAGATGCGGGTCAGCGTCCAGCAGGGCGCGGACAAGGTGAAGCCGGGCGCGACCGAGCAGTACCTGCCGGTCGAGCCGCTCGCGGGCGCGCCCGGCCCGGGCTACTACTTCTCGGCGACCGACCGCGAGCCGAAGCCCGGCGAGTTCAAGTACCTCACGCAGGGCATGCTGCTCGTCGGCGACGTGGTGGTTGGCTTCAGCATCCTCACCAACGACGCGCAGGAAAAAGTGCGCGACCAGGCGCTCGCGATGTTGAAGAGCGCCTCGCACATCGCGCGCTGACTACGCGCCGGCTTGCGCCCGGTAGTTGCCCGGGAACATGGCGCGCTTGGCCTGCTCGTCCATCTCGGTCTTGAACGCGTAGCGGTCCTTGAGGGCTAACGCCTTCTGCGCCGCCGGGCGGGCGCTGATCTCATCCACCAGGCGCTTCACGTTGGCGAATTTCGCCGCGTTGTCGCCGAGGATGTTGGGCACGAGGCGCGCCCAGCCCCAGAGCGCCATGTCGACGACCGTGTAGCTGTCGCCGACCATGTATTTGCTCTTCGCCAGGCGCGCGTCCGCGATGCCCCAGTGGCGCAGCGCCTCGAACTCGTAGCGGTTGAGGGCGTAGGCGATCTTCTCCGGCGCGTAGGTCTTGAAGTGCACGTACTGGCCGGTGAACGGCCCGATGCCCGAGGCGACGAACATGAGCCATGAGAGCATCGGCCCGCGCTCCTGCGCCTTCTTCGGCAAAAACTTGCCGGTCTTCTCGGCGAGGTAGAGCACGATGGCGTTGCTGTCGAACATCGTCACGTCGCCGTCCACGATCGAGGGCACCTTGGCGTTCGGGTTGATCGCCAGGTAGCCGGGCTGATGCTGGTCGCCCTTGCGCGTGTCCACGGGGATCGGCTCGTAGGCGAGGCCCATCTCCTCCAGGCAGAGCGCCACTTTCATCGGGTTGGGTGCGGTGCTGTAGTAGAACTTGATCATCGGTGTCTCCGCTAGAGGTCGGTGGGTCGGAACTGGATCCTACGCGCCCGTCACTCGATCACCCTGCTGGCGCGCAGGAGCACTGGCGGCGGGATCATGAGCCCGAGCGTCTTGGCGGTCTTGAGATTGATCACCAGTTCGAATTGCGTCGGCTGTTGAACGGGAAGATCTGCCGGCTTTGCACCCTTGAGGATCTTGTCAACGTAGGTGCTGGCGCCGCGGTACAGCGCGAAAAGATCGGTCCCGTAGCTCAGCAGTCCGCCAGCTTCCGCGAAGCTGCGATCGAAGTAGACCGCCGGGACGCGGGACCGCGCGGCCAGCTCCACGATTCGTCGCCGCTCGCTGACGAGCATCGGATCTGCCGACACGACGACAGCGTCGGTCTTCTCGCGTGCCATCGACGCGAATGCGCCATCGATCTCGCCTGGATGCTGTGCCTCCACGAATCGCATTCGCATTCCCCGGGCGCGCGCGGCATCCTGGAGCCGCTTGCGCTGCAGCCCGCTCTCGAGGTTGGCGGGATTCCAGATCGCGGCCACCTGCACCGCTTTCGGCAGGATCTCATGCAGCAACTCCAGGCGCTTGGCGTCGAGCTCTTCCGCGAACACTTCAAGACCAGTCAGGTTCTCGCCGGGTCGGCTGAGACTCGAGACAATTCCTGCGGCCATGACGCTCCCGGAGATGAAGACCACCGGGATCGTCCTGGTCGCCGATTTCAGGGCGCGCGCGGGGGGAGGACCTCCCGCGGAAACGATCAGGTCCGGGCCGAGATCGACCAACTCCTTGGCCATGCGCGGAAGGCGCTGGTAGTCGCCTGCGGCCCATCGCAATTCGAGCGTGACATCGCGACCTTCCACGTAGCCAAGATCGCGCAGTCCCAGCCGCAGCGCCTCGATCTGGAACTGGCCGTCGCTGGCCGCGAGGCTGGAAAGGAAGCCGATTCGATGGACCTTCGCCACCGGTTGTGCGAAGGAAGCGAGAGGCACGGCAAGAAGGACGAAGAGGTGCACGAAAGCACGAAAATTCGGTGCCCGCGGCGCGGAAGAGATCAATGGGCTCTGGTTACTTCCTGACCAACTTCGCCGCCGCGATGCCGGCGAGCCGGCCCATGTTGGTCGCGGCCATCAGGCCGGAGCCGGAGAGGTAGCCCCAGTCGGACGGGCCCGAGAGGCCACGCGCCGCGCCGCCGCCGGCGAAGAGGTTGGGGAACGGCTTGCCGTCTTTTCGCAGCACGCGCATCTCGGTGTTCACTTCCAGCCCGCCCTGCGTGTGCGTGAGCGCACCGGCGATCTTCGACACGCAGTACGGCGGCTTGAGCGTCGGCTTCTTGGTGAAGTCGCGCCCGAATTCGTCCTTCTTCTCGCCGCGCTGCGCGGCGGCGACGTCGGCGAAGGTCTGCGCGAGCGCCTTTGCGTCGCAGCCGACGACGCGCGCGAGCTCTTCGATCGAATTGCAGCGCTTGATGGCGCCGGCCTGCCGGGCCTCGACGTGGCTGGCTTGCTGCATCGCGACCGCGTCGCAGCGCTCGTCCCAGACCGCCCAGGCGACCGATCCGGGCTGGCGGTGCACCTTGAGCGCCTGCTCGGAGTAGCCGGCGTTCTCGTTCGAGAAGCGCTTGCCGTTCGCGTTGACGTGGAATCCGCCCTCGGTCACGGTCCCCCAGTTGAGGTGCACGCCGTGCGGGGTGGCCATCGCGCCGTGGCCCTGGAAGGAGCCCATGTCCTTGAGCGAGGCGCCGAGCGCCTCGCCCCAGCGCACCGCGTCGCCCTGGTTGCCGACGTGCCCTTCGTAGAACAGCTCCGCCGCCTCGGGGATGAAGCGCTTCAGCATTTCCTTGCTGCCGCCGTAGCCGTTGCAGGCGAGGATCAGCGCCTCGCAGCCGATGTCCTCGGTCTTGCCGTCGGGGCGCGTGACGCGCACGCCGCGGATGCGCCCGTCGGCGTCGGCGTAGAGGTCCGTCGCGTGCGCCGAGGTGGCGAGCGGGATTTCCTCGCGCTCCACCGCCGCGAGCAGCGCCGCGTGCAGCTCCGCGCCGTCGAGCGACTTCGCCGCGTGCATGTGCGGCCGGCTGTGGCCGGGATACTGGAAGTTGAGGATGCAGGTGAGCGGCACGTTCTGCCGCTCGGCCAGCCACTCCACGGTGTTCTTCGCCTCGTCGGCGATCACGCGCGCGATGGCGTGGTCGCACTCGCCGTGCGACTTGGCGAGGATGTCCTGGTAGAGGAGATCCGGCGTGTCGTCCATCAGCCCCGCGGCGCGCTGCAGCCTGGTGCCCGCCGCGGGGATCTGCCCGCTCGAGAGCGAGGTGCTGCCCGAGGGCTTGGCGTCGCGCTCGAGGATCACCACCTCGGCGCCGCCCTCCTTGGCCGCCAGCGCGGCGATGGTGCCGCACGCGCCGGCGCCGATGACGAGGACTTCGGTCGTGGTGGGAAAAGTTCTTCCTTCGGCTTTCAGTACGGACATTTCGCAATTTCCTGCTAGGGACGTAAAGCCGTCATCCCCGCGAAAGCGGGGATCCCGTTTGAAAAATCAAAGGCAAATGGGGTCCCCGCCTTCGCGGGGACGACGGTGCATTTCATGCCTTAACCAAGTTGGGAAGCCATAGAAGCATTCCCGGAAACAGCACGTAGAGGACGAGCGAGAACAGGTCGAGGACGATGAACGGGGTGACGCCGGCGAACGCCTGGCCGAGCGTCACCGGCACCGGCGAGGAGCTCTTGACCACGAATACGTTGAGCCCGACGGGCGGCGTGAGGACGCCGATCTCCGCGAGCTTCACCGAGACCACGCCGAGCCAGATCGGGTCCCAGCCGGCCTTCACCATCACCGGGAACATGATCGGCAGCGTCATGACCATGATGGCGATCGGCTCGATGAAGCAGCCGAGCACCAGGAACAGCAGCACGAATCCGAGGAGGTAGATGTACTTGCCGCTGCCCAGGCCGAGCAGGCTCGTCGAGATGACGTCCACCAGGCCGGAATAGGTGAGAAAGCGGGCGAAGATGATGCCGCCGATCACGATGACGAAGATCACCGAGGTCGTGACCGCCGCTTCCTTCAGGGCTTCGACGAGGGTCCGCATGCCCATGCGGCGCTTGACCAGCGCGATGACGAAGGCGCCGAACGCCCCCACCGCGCCGGCATAGGTCGCCGGGAAGTAGCCGCCGTAGATGCCGCCAACCACCAGCGCGAACAGGATGATGATGCCGTACACGCTGTAGAGCGACTGGAAGCGCTCCTTCCAGGTGAACGCGATGTTGGCGAGCGGCGCGACCTCCGGACGCACGCGGGCGATGACGTAGATGCCGGCGCAGTAGATCGCTGCGGTGAGGATGCCCGGCACGATGCCGGCGATGAGCAGCTTGCCGATCGACTGCTCGGTGATCACCCCGTAGACCACCATCAGGATGCTCGGCGGGATGAGCGCCGCGAGGGTGCCGGCGGCGGCGATGCAGCCGGCGCTCAGGCGCACGTCGTAGCCGAAGCGCGTCATCTCCGGCATCGCCATTCTGGTGAACACGGCGGCGTTGACGATGGTCGAGCCCGAGGCGGCGCCGAAGGCCGCCGACGACATGACGGTCGCCATGGCGAGGCCGCCGCGCAGGTTGCCGAGCCACACGTACGCCGCGCGGAACAGATCGGTGGTGAGCGCCGCCACGGTGGCGAACGAGCCCATCAGGATGAACAAGGGAATGACCGCGAGCGTGAACGAATTGGTGGTGCTGAACGGGATGGTCGCGATCTGCGCCAGCGCCGCGTCCGGGCCGACGGTGAGGTAGATGCCGATGAATCCGGCCAGGCCGAGCGCCACGCCGATGTGCACGCCGAGCGTGAGCCAGACGAGCAGCAGGCCGACCACGATCCAGCCCGCGAGCTGGGGCGACAGGAGCTCCATGCGCTATTCGCGCTGCTCGGGCAGCGCGGCTTCGGGCGGCGCCTCGCCGCGCCGCAGGCGGCCGATGTCCTGCACGATGTCGACCACGAGCTGCAGGATGAGCAGAGACACGCCGAGGATCAGGAGCGAGCGCGCCGGGTAGAGCGGGAAGCGCACCGAGCCCATCGTCGATTCCATGATCTCCCAGCTGTAGAGCAGCTCCACGTACCCCGTCCACCCCACCAGCGCGAAGAACACGAGCGCGACGATGTGCGTCACCGCCTCCATGAAGGACTTTGCGCGCGCCCCGACGTGGCTATAGAGGAGCTCCACGCGGATGTGCGAGCGGCGCTGCTGCGCGTACGCGAGCGCGCCGAACACCACCAGCACCATGGTGCTCTCGGTGAACTCGAGCGTGCCGAGCACCGGGCGGCCGAGGAACTCCGTGCCGACGACATCGGCCACGCCGACCAGCATGGCGGCGATCATGCCGACTGCGCCGAGCAGCAGGAGCCATAGCGCGAGGCGCCCCAGCCACGCGCTGAGGGTCTGCATCTACTTGGAGAGCAGCTCTCTCCAGCGCGCCGCAACCTTCTTCGGCGTGGCGGCGTCCTTGGTGGCCTCCGCGGTCTGCTTCTCCCATTGCGCGAGGAAGTCCGGCGCGCTCGAGCGCCACTTCTTCAGCTCGGCGGCAGGGAACGGCTTGAAGTTCGCGCCCTGCGACTTCATGGTGGCGACGGCCTTGGACTCGTAGTCCCCCACCCAGGCGAGGTAGTCGTCCGCCGTCTTGGCGGAAACGTCGCGGAACACCTGCTGGATGTTCTTCGGCAGGCGGCTCCACGTGCGGCTGCTCATCGTGATGTTGTGGCCGGTGATGGCCATCACCGGTCCGCAGTGCTGCTTGGCCACCTCGACCAGCTTGAACGCCACCATGTTGCCGGGGTTGATGACCGAGTAGTCGAGCGTGCCATGCTGCAGCGCCTCGTAGATATCGGTGGGCGCCACGGTGACCGGCACCGCACCGATGGCGCTGAACGCCTTCGGGATGTCGGCGCCGAAGCTGCGGATCTTCTTGCCCTTGATGCCCTCCACGCTGTCGCACGCCGCGTTGGAGCCGCTCAGGTAGTACTCGCCGAGCGGCTGCTGGAAGAGCCACTCCACGCCAGCCTTGTTCATCTCCTGCCGGTAGACCGGGAACTCCTTGACCACCACGCCGAGCACATGCATCGCCTGCTTGCTGGTGGTGAAGGTGAGCGGCAGCTGGAAGGCGCGCCAGTAATGCAGCTGGTCGGGGTTGTAGCCCGGCGCGGTCGCCGTCATGTCGATCGCGCCCTTGGCGGTGAGCGTCAGGAGCTCGGTCGTCTTGCCCAGGCCCTGCGCGAACGTGATGGTGATCTTGACCTGGCCGTTGGTGCGCTTCTCGATTTCCTGGGTGAAGTCCTTCTCGAGCTGCACGAACGGGCTGTCGGCGAGATAGTGGCCCCAGCGCAGGTTGTACTTCGCCTGCGCGGCGGCGTCGCCGGCGGCGAGCCCGAAGGCGCAGCCGAATACCGATAAGAGCAGCGGAAGTTTGCGGTTCATCGATTCTCCCTCCTCACGGGAATGTCGCTCGTGCCGACGCCGGTATCGACGTCGGCGATATCAAATATCGATTTCACAAATACCGAATGCAACGTCTATCTTTCGCTGTCATAGTTTCGCTGGTCCCCGTAAATGTCAAGCCATAAACCCGACCGGCTCGCGCGAGTGCTGCGCGGCGCGCTGCGCGTATGGGCGGTCCCGGCCCGCGTGGAGGAGCAGCCCGGCGCCATCGCGGTGGGGGAACACCTGCGCATCGTGCCCGATGCGCCGCGCGGCTGGATGGTGTTTCGCGGCGAGCGCCTGCTCGGCGCGCACGCCGGCCTGCCCGGCCTGCTGCGTACCCTGCGCCAGGAGCTCGCGCCCGGAATCGCGGGCGGGCGCCTCATGATCGGTTCCCAGTCCTTGCTGTGATTCCCATCAGCGTCATCACCGGCTTCCTCGGCAGCGGCAAGACCACCCTGCTCGCGCGCCTGCTGCGCGACACGGCGCTCGCGCGCACCGCGGTGATCGTCAACGAGTTCGGCGAGGTCGGGCTCGACCACCTGCTGGTGGAAGCGAGCGACGAGGAGGTGGTGCTGCTCGAAGGCGGCTGCCTGTGCTGCAAGGTGCG
>DASVFV010000156.1:0-3526 GCA_036379875.1 Burkholderiales bacterium
AGCACGTTGGTCTGCTCGGTGATGTCCGAGATCAGCTGCACGATCTCGCCGATCTCCTGCGAGCTCTCGCCCAGGCGCTTGATGCGCTTGGAGGTCTCCTGGATCTGCACGCGGATGTCGTTCATGCCTCGGATCGCGTTCTGCACCGCCTGCGCGCCCTTCTGCGCGGCGTGCACCGAGCTCTCCGCCACCTTGGAGGAGTCGGTCGCCTTGCGCGACACCTCGGTCATCGACTGCGCCATCTGCGCCACCGAGGTGCCCGCGCCCTGGATCTCGGTGGCCTGCTTCTGCGCCGCCTGCAGCAGCTTGCTCGTCACGCTCTCGGCTTCCTGCGTGGCGCTGGTTACCTGCTGCGAGGCGCTGTTGATGCCCGCCACCAGGCGGCGCAGCTCGTCGATCGTGTAGTTGATCGAGTCGGCGATGGCGCCGGTCATGTGCTCGGTGACCTGCGCGTGCACCGTGAGGTCGCCGTTCGCCAGGTTGGAGATCTCGTCGAGCAGGCGCTGGATCGCGGCCTGGTTTTCCCGGTTCTGGCGCTCGCTCTCGTCGGCGCGGCGCCGGCTGTCGTCGAGGTAGGTCTTGCCGATCATGACCAGCAGAACCAGGGCGAGGAGCGATACCACGCCGAGGATCACGAAGTTCAGCCGCCGCGCGCCGAGCTCGGCCTCGTAGGCGTTGTTCAGGTTCTCGGCCGCGGCGAGCAGCGCCTCGCTGTCCTTGAAGAGATCGAACGAGGCGCGCTTCGCGTTCACCAGCCGCTGCTGGTTGCCGAGGATGCCGCTCACCGCCGCCTGGTATTCCTTGAACGCGGCTTCCATCTCGCCCAGCTTGCCGCGCAGCTCCGGGTCCGCCACGCGCTGGATGCGCAGCGCCTCGCTGCCGGCGAGCAGGCCCTGCACGATGTCGCGGAAGTTGTTGGTGTCCTTGCCGAGCAGGAACGACACCTCGGGGTCGATCTGCGCCTCCGCCAGCATGGTGGCGGCGTTCTTGCCGATGCGCTGCGTGAGCATCATGAGCTGCGCGGCGGTGGCGTTCTGGCGCGCCGAGCCGCCGGTCTGCACGCTGAGCGCGGCGATCTCGTCGGCCAGCTCCTGGATCGCCGGGTTGCGCTCGTTGATGGCGCGCACCGACTTGCCGAGGTTGAGCAGGTTCGCCTGCTCGGCGATCACCAGCTTCGCGTTGCGGTCGTTCTTCTTCCATTGCGCCTCGAGCGCCTCGAGCACCGGGCGCGCGCCCGAGGAGGTGGCCGGCAGGCTCACGCCGCCCGCCGCCTCGCCGCCGTTCAGGAGCAGGTTGATCTGCGCCTCGAACTCGTTGCGGCTGTCCTTCAGCTGGGTGAAGGCCTCCAGGTTGCCCTGCGAGGCCTGCTGCGCCGCTTTCGCGAGGCGCTGCGACAGCATGCGGATCTTGCCGACCGTCGCGATGTACACGGTGCCGAAGGTGGCCTGGCGCGCGTCGAGCCACACCACCGCCGCGTCGACCAGCAGCAGGCCGACCAGGGCCGCGATCAGGATCTGCAGGCGGCGGCCGGTGGTGAACCCGCGGAAGGGAAGTTTCAGAGTGAATGCCATGATTGCCTCGGCTGTGTCGTGTTAACGCAGGAATTTGCCGTCACGGGAAATGATCGTCAGGTCGACGAACTTGGAGCCGGCGCGGTTCTTCGGCGAGTAGCTGACGAAGAAGCCGCCCATGTCCGCGTCCATTTTCTCGAGCGCCTCGACCAGGCCCTCGCGCGTCGGGTTGCGGCCGGCGCGGCGCAGCCCTTCCACCATCACCTTCGCGCACAGGAAGCCTTCCAGCGCGCTGAAGTTGTAGTCGGCGTGGCCGGCCTTCTTGGCGAGCTGCTGGTATTCCTTCACCACCGGCACCGCGGTGCCCCACGGGAAGGGCACCACCTGCGAGATCGCCACGCCCACGCCGTCCTTGCCGAGCGCGTCGGCGAGCGCCTTCGAGCCGACGAACGACACGTTGTAGAAGGTCGCGCCGCTGCCGAGCTTCTGCATCTCGCGCACGAACGCGGCGACCGCCGTATAGGCGCTCACCATCACCACCGCGTCGGGCTGCGAGGCGTGGATGGCCTTCGCGGCCTCTTGCACCGCGACCGTGTTGCGCTCGTGCGTGCCGGTCGAGTGGATCTTCATCTTGCGCCGTTCCAGCGCGAGCTCGGTGCCCTTGCGGCCGGCCTCGCCGTAGGCGTCGTTCTGGTAGAACACCGAGATCTTGCGCCCGCCGGTGGACACCACCTGCTCGACGATCTTCTCGGTCTCGTCGTAGTAGCTGGCGCGCACGTGGAACACGTAGCGGTTGAAAGGCACGCGCAGCACCTCGGCGCCGGTGAACATGCCGACCAGCGGCACCTTGGCCTGCGTCACCACCGGCAGGTGCGCGACGCCGGTCGGCGTGCCGACGTAGCCGAGCAGCGCGAATACCTTGTGCTCCTCGATCAGCTTGCGGCTCGCCACCGGCGCCACCTTGGACTCGTACTGGTCGTCCTCGGTGACGAGCTCGAGCTTGCGCCCGTGCACCCCGCCCTTCGCGTTCACGTAGTCGAAGTACGAGCGGATGCCGTTGCGCATCTGGATGCCGAGCTGCGCGGCGGGGCCGGAGAACACCGCGGCCTGGCCGAGCACGATCTTGTCGGCGCTGACGCCGTTCTCGGCGGCGGCGAGCGCCGGGGTCAGTACGGCTACGACGGCGAGGAATGTGCGGATCATCGGGTTCTCCCTCAATCTCCCACGGCAAGAAATTCGGCGTCGCGCACCAGCTCCGCGACGTCGAGCTCGCTCCAGCTCGCGCCGGCTTCGTCCTCGTACTCGGCGCGCACCCAGGCCGGGCGTCCCGCCGCCGGCGCGCGCGCGCGCAGTTGCGCCGGGTTGCGCAGGCCGAGCGAGCGGTCGACGAGCAGCGCGGCGGCGCTGCGGAAGCGCTCGCCGAGCAGGAGCAGGCGCGCCTGCTCGCCGCCGGCCGAAACGCCGGCGCCGAGGAAGGCGGCGAAATCCACCACGCTGTACAGGTTGCCGCGCACGTTCGCCACGCCGCGGAACCAGGCGCGCGAGAGCGGCACGGCGGTGATCGGCGGCACCGGCAGCACCTCCCCCGCCTCGACCAGGTCGACCAGCCAGCTCTGCGCGCCGACCTGCACGCCGAGCTTCGACGCGCTGCGCGCGCTGTCGGCCTGCCGCAGCCGCTCGGCAAGCTCGCGCTGGTAGTCCCGGAGGGAAATGCGCTGCGCCATCGCTTAACCGAGCGCCGAGATCTTGGCCAGCAGCTCGGGGCCTTTCACGGGCTTCACCACGTAGTCGCGCGCGCCCTGCTTGATGCCCCAGGCCTTGTCGGTGTCCTGGCCCTTGCTGGTGCAGATGATCACCGGGATCGCCTTGGTCGACTCGTCCTTGGCGAGCGCGCGCGTGGCCTGGAAGCCGCTCTGGCCCGGCATCACGATGTCCATCAGCACGAGGTCGGGATGCAGCTCCTTCGCCTTGGCGAGCGCCTCGTCGGCGTTCTGCGCCGTGATGACCTTGTAGCC
>DASVFV010000157.1:0-13975 GCA_036379875.1 Burkholderiales bacterium
TTGCAGTGCATCGACTCGTCGCGCAGGATGTACATGTACTGCTCGGCGGCGCCGGTCATCTTGTTCTGCCGGCCGAGCGCCAGGATCTGGGCGAAGCCGACGTAGAAGAACAGGCCCTCCATCAGGCAGGAGAACACGATCAGGCTCTTCAAGAGCTGCTGGTCGGCCTCCGGGGTGCCGGTCTTGAACGCCGGATCGGTCAGGGTGTCGATGAACGGGATCAGGAACTCGTCCTTCTCCCGGATCGACGGCACCTCGTGGTAGGCGTTGAAGATCTCGGACTCCTCGAGATCCAGGCTCTCCACGATGTACTGGTAGGCGTGGGTGTGGATCGCCTCCTCGAAGGCCTGGCGCAGCAGGTACTGCCGGCATTCCGGCGCGGTGATGTGGCGGTAGGTGCCGAGCACGATGTTGTTGGCCGCCAGCGAGTCCGCGGTGACGAAGAAGCCGAGGTTGCGCTTCACGACCCTGCGCTCGTCCTCGGTCAGCCCGTGCGGGTCCTTCCAGAGCTGGATGTCGCGGCTCATGTTGATTTCCTGCGGCATCCAGTGGTTCGCGCAGGCCGCGAGGTACTTCTCCCAGGCCCACTTGTACTTGAAGGGCACCAGCTGGTTCACGTCGGCCTTGGAGTTGATGACCGACTTGTCCTCGACCGTGACGCGGCGCAGCGCGGCGTCGGGCTGCGGCGCCTTGCGGGCGGGTGCGCCGGCCGGGGTTTCCAGGTTTTCGAAGGAGAGCATGTCGTTCTAGTTGTCCTTGTTGTTGCGCATGGCCTGGGCGAGAAGCAGCGTGCTCAGGCTGGGTTCCTGCAGCGGCTTGAATTCGGGCCGGTAGCTGCGCGCCAGCTCGCGCAGCACGGCGTTGCGCTCGGCCGGCGTCGAGAGCGCCATCTCGTGCGTGGCGATGTAGAGGTTCCACTCGGTGCCGACGATGCGCAGCCACTCGGCGTACTTGGGGTGCTGCTTGAGCAGGCTGCGGTCCGACAGGTCCGCGGCCTGCTCGAAGTCGAGCGCGCGCCAGGTGAGCAGCCGCCAGCCCGGCGCCATCACCGCGTAGAGCCCGGCCGCCCGGGTCGGCGACCAGAGCGGCGCCATGAACGGCCCCGCGAAGCTGCGGGAGCCGAGGGTGATCACTGGCAAGCCTCGCAGTCGGGCTTGTCGATGGCGCACATCTTTGGCGCCTCGATCGATTCGCTCGGGACTGCGTTCAACTCTCCCTTGTTGACGGTCGACTTCTCGGCGTGCGTCGCGCCCATGGCGCGCAGGTAGTAGGTGGTCTTCAGGCCGCGGATCCAGGCCAGCTTGTAGGTTTCGTCCAGCTTCTTGCCCGAGGCGCCCGCCATGTAGATGTTGAGCGACTGCGACTGGTCGATCCACTTCTGGCGCCGCGCCGCGCACTCGACCAGCCACTTCGGCTCGACCTCGAAGGCCGTGGCGTAGAGGCGGCGCAGCTCGGCCGGCGCGCGGTCGATGCGCGCGAGGTTGCCGTCGAAGTACTTGAGGTCGGCGATCATCACCTCGTCCCACAGCCCGGCGCGCTTGAGATCCGCCACCAGGAAGTCGTTCACCACGGTGAACTCGCCCGACAGGTTCGATTTCACGAACAGGTTCTGGTAGGTCGGCTCGATCGAGGCCGACACGCCGACGATGTTCGCGATGGTCGCGGTGGGCGCGATGGCGAGGCAGTTGCTGTTGCGCATGCCGTGCTGCTTGATGCGGCCGCGCAGCGCGTCCCAGTCGAGGGTCGCGGAGCGGTCGAGCTCCACGTAGCCGCCGCGCTCGGCGGACAGGATGTCGAGCGTGTCCTGCGGCAGGATGCCGCGCTCCCACAGCGAGCCGTGGAACGAGGCGTAGCGGCCGCGCTCCTCGGCGAGCTCGGTGGACGCCCAGTACGAGGCGTACGCCACCATCTCCATCGAGCGGTCGGCGAACTCCACCGCCTCCTGCGAGGCGTAGGGCACGCGCAGCTTGTGCAGGCAGTCCTGGAAGCCCATGATGCCCAGGCCCACCGGACGGTGACGCAGGTTGCTGTTCCTCGCCTTGTCGACAGCGTAGTAGTTGATGTCGATGACGTTGTCCAGCATGCGCATCGCCGTGGAAATTGTTTTTCTTATTTTTGTGAAATCGAGGCCCTGGTCCGTGAGGTGCGCGAGGAGGTTGATCGACCCCAGGTTGCAGACCGCGATTTCATCGTCGGAAGTGTTGAGCGTGATCTCGGTGCACAGGTTCGAGGAATGCACCACGCCGGCGTGCTGCTGCGGGCTCCTCAGGTTGCACGGGTCCTTGAAGGTGATCCACGGATGCCCGGTCTCGAACAGCATGGAGAGCATCTTTCTCCACAGCTGCAGCGCCGGCACCTTCTTGTAGAGCTTGAGCTCGCCGCGCGCCGCCTTGTCCTCGTAGCGCAGGTACGCTTCCTCGAACGCTCTGCCGAACTTGTCGTGCAGGTCGCGGCAGTCCGAGGGGCTGAACAGCGTCCACTCCGCGCCTTCCATGACGCGCTTCATGAACAGGTCCGGGATCCAGTTCGCCGTGTTCATGTCGTGCGTGCGGCGCCGGTCGTCGCCGGTGTTCTTGCGCAGCTCCAGGAACTCCTCGATGTCGAGGTGCCAGACCTCGAGGTAGGAGCACACCGCGCCCTTCCTCTTGCCGCCCTGGTTCACCGCCACCGCGGTGTCGTTCACCACCTTCAGGAACGGCACCACGCCCTGCGACTTGCCGTTGGTGCCCTTGATGTGCGAGCCGAGCGCGCGCACCGGGGTCCAGTCGTTGCCCAGGCCGCCGGCGTACTTGGCGAGCAGCGCGTTCTCCTTGATCGCGTCGTAGATGCCTTCCAGGTCGTCCGACACCGTGGTCAGGTAGCAGCTCGAGAGCTGCGAGCGCTGCGTGCCGGAATTGAACAGCGTCGGCGTGGAGCTCATGAAGTCGAAGCTGGACAGCACGTCGTAGAACTCGATCGCCCGGGCCTCGCGGTTTTTCTCCCTGAGCGACAAGCCCATGGCCACGCGCATGAAGAACGCCTGCGGCAGCTCGATGCGCCTGCCGTTGCTGTGCAGGAAGTAGCGGTCGTACAGGGTCTGCAGGCCGAGGTAGCCGAACTGCATGTCGCGCCGGGCCTTCAACGCCTTTCCCAACCGGTTCAAGTCGAATTTGCCGAGCTCGGGATCGAGCAGCTCCGCGGCGATGCCCTTCTCGATGAACTGCGGGAAGTACTCGGCGTAGCGCGTCTCCATGTCGGCCTGGCTCGCCTCGGCGCCCAGCACCTCGAGGCGGATCGAGTCGAGCAGCAGGCGCGCGGTGACGAAGCTGTAGGCCGGGTCCTTCTCGATCAGCGCGCGCGCCGCGAGCACCACGGACTTGCGCACCTCGGCCATCGGCACGCCGTCGTACAGGTCGCGCAGCGTGGCCTCGAGGATCGGGTCGGGCTGCGCGTCGGCCAGGCCTTCGCAGGCCGACTGCACCAGGCGCTGCAGGCGGGCACGGTCGAGAGGCTTGCGGCCGCCGTTCTCGACCACATGAATTTCGCTTTTCTGGGAAGCGGCCTTGTCCTGGGAACGCGCCTTGGCCCGCTCCTCGCGGTACAGCACGTAGGCGCGCGCCACGTCGTGCTCGCCGGAGCGCATCAGCGCGAGCTCGACCTGGTCCTGGATGTCCTCGATGTGGAACGTGCCGCCGCCGGGCTGGCGGCGCATCAGCGCGGTGACCACGTTCTCGGTCAGGTCGCCGACCACGGTGCGGATGCGCGCCGAGGCGGCGCCCTGCGAGCCGTTCACGGCCAGGAACGCCTTGGTCATGGCGACCGAAATCTTGGCCGGCTCGAAGCCCACCACCGCGCCGTTGCGGCGGATCACCTTGTAATCGGCGTACGGCCCGCGCGCCGGCGCGCCGGCTTCGGCAAGCTCCACGCCCAAAGACGAAGTGGCCGTTGCGCTGTCCTGAGCGATCTGCATACCGCCTCCCCTTCCATTCCCTTTTGAGTACCGGGCCGTCCGAGACGTCCCACCCTATTCCTAGTACCGACGGCCCCTCTATGGCCTGTATCTAGTAGCTGCTCACTAGATGCCCCGCAGCCTACACCAGAGTTTTTTCGTTATGCAAGCGCGACTTGCCGATGCTGCGCTGCAGCGTTGCGCAATATGTCGCGTTTGTAGAGGCGAGCCGACACTAGATCTAGTGACCTCGCGCACAGGCACTACATACTGTGCCGACAGGCCGACCGGCGGCCCTATCTAGTAGGCAACCGCGGGCAAAAATAAAATCGGGTTAGCGGCGGCGCGCCAGGGACTGGAGCAGGCGCGCCCAGTCGAAGCGCGGCCCCGGGTCGGTCTTGCGCCCGGGCGCGATCTCGCTGTGCGCCGCGATGTGCCGGAGGGGGAATTGCCGTTGCAGTTTTCGAATCACCGAAACCAGAGACCGGTACTGCGCGCGCGTGAAGACGTCGTCGTCGGTGCCTTCGAGCTCGATGCCGATCGAGAAGTCGTTGCAGCGCTCGCGGCCGCGCCAGGAAGACGCGCCGGCATGCCAGGCGCGCTTCTCCGGGGGCACGAACCGGATCACCTCGCCGTGGCGCCGCACCAGGTAATGGCTGGACACCGTGAGCGTGCAGATCTCCCTGAAATACGGGTGCGCCTCGGGATCGAGGCGGTTGGTGAAGAACTGCTCGATCGCGCCGCCGCCGTACTCGCCGGGCGGCAGGCTGATCGAGTGCAGGACGACTAGGGTGACTGCGGTGTTTTGCGGACGATCGTCGAAGTTGGGGGACTCAACGATTCTCATCTTTGATGTTCAAGCGCTGCATCCGGTAGCGGAGCTGCCTGAAAGTGATCCCTAACAAACGGGCGGCCGCGGTGCGGTTGAAGCCGGTCTTGCCGAGCGCCTGGAGGATGGCGTCGCGCTCGAGCTGGTCGAGGTACGCCGGCAGCGGCGAGTCGATCGGCTTGGCAACCGGTTGGGCTTGCGGCTCCTCTTCGTCTTCTTCCGGGGCGATGCGGTGCAGCGCGAGCGCCTCCGGCCCGAGCTCCTCGCCCGGCGAGAGCGCGAGCGCGCGCTCGAGGATGTTCTCCAGCTCGCGCACGTTGCCCGGGAAGTCGTAGGCCATCAGCTCCTCGAGCGCCGCGGGCGAGAGGCGCGCCTCCGGGGTGCCGTTCTGCGCGGCGAGGCGCTGCAGGATGTGCGCGGCGATGGTCGGGATGTCCTCCCGGCACTCGCGCAGCGGCGGCATGGTGAGGTCCACCACGTTCAGGCGGTAGTACAGGTCGCGGCGGAAGCGCCCCGCCTCGACCATGCCGGCGAGGCTCTGGTTGGTGGCGCAGATGATGCGCACGTCGACCGGCTCCTCCTGGGTGGCGCCGACCTTGCGCACGCGGCGCTCCTGGATCGCGCGCAGCAGCAGCACCTGCGTGTGCAGCGGCAGCTCGGCCACCTCGTCGAGGAACAGCGTGCCGCCGTGCGCGGCCTGGAAGAAGCCTTCGCGGTCCTCGTTCGCGCCGGTGAAGGCGCCCTTGCGATAGCCGAACAGCTCGCTCTCCACCAGGGTCTCGGGGATCGCCCCGCAGTTCACCGGCACGAACGGCTTGTCGCGGCGCGCGCCGTTCTCGTGGATCAGGCGCGCGGCGAGCTCCTTGCCGCTGCCCGACTCGCCGGAGATGTAGACCGGCGCCTGGGTGCGCGCGAGCTTGGCGATCAGGTCGCGCGCCTGCGCGAGCGGCGCGCTCGCGCCGAGCAGCTGGCGGCTCGTGCCTGCTTCGCGCTCGGGCTCCGGCAGCGAAAGCGCGGACTTCACCAGCGCGCGCAGCTGCTCGAGGCCGACCGGCTTCGACACGTAGTCGAAGGCGCCCGCCTTGAGCGCCGCCACCGCGTTGTCCGCGCTGCCGTAGGCGGTGATCACCGCGACCGGCAGGTCGACGGCCAGGCCGGCGATGTGGCGCACCAGCTCGAGGCCCTCGCCGTCGCCCAGGCGCATGTCGGTGAGGCAAAGATCGTAGCGCTCGCCCTTCAGGCGCTCCTTGGCCTCGGCGATCGAGCCCGCCGCGTCGACGCCCAGCCCCATCTTGGCGAGCGTGAGCTCGAGCAGCTCGCGGATGTCGGGCTCGTCGTCGACCACCAGCACGCGGGCCGCCGACTTGTGCCCGACCCGGCGTTCAGGACGGCGGCTCATGAGGGCTCATTTTGGTATGGCCTGGCGGCAGCGGATGCGGAAGTGCGCGCCGGCCTGGTCATGCACGTACTCGAGCGTGGCGCGGTTCGCCGCGCACAGCTCGCGCGCGAGGTAGAGGCCCAGGCCGGTGCCCTTCGCCTCGGTGGTGAAGAACGGCTCGAACAGCTGGTTCTGGATCGAGGCCGGCACGCCCGGGCCGTTGTCGAGCACCGAGAGCTCGACGCGGTCGGCATAGCCGTCCAGCACCAGGCGGATCGCGCCGGGCTCCGGGCGCGCGTAGCGCGCCGCGTTGCGCAGCAGGTTCCACATCACCTGGTGCAGGTGCTCGCGGTCGAACTCGATCCAGGACTCGCGGCGCAGCTCGAGCGCGATGCGCTCGGCCGGCACCTGCTCGTTCGCCACGAACTCGGCGACGAAGCCGGTAAGCCAGGGCTGCAGGCGCAGCGGCGCCGCGGACACGCGGTCGCGGCGGTTGAGCTGCAGCACGTCGGACACCAGGCGCTCGAGGCGCCCGGCGTTGTCGTGGATGATGCGCGTCAGGCGCGCGCGGTCCTCGGCGCGCTTCTCCTCGCCGAGCAGCTCGGCGGCATGGCTGATCGCGGCGAGCGGGTTGCGGATCTCGTGCGCGATGTTGGCGGTGAGGCGGCCGAGCGCGGCGAGCTTGAGCTGCTGCGCCTGCTCGCGCGCGCGCGTGGTGTCCTCGACCAGCAGCACCGAGAGCTCGGCGCCCGAGCGCTCGAGCGGCCGCAGGCGGATGTCGCGCCCGCCGACCTCGATCTCGGCGCTGCCGGCGAACCCGGGCACCAGCGTCGAGATGCCGGCGCCGAGCAGGCTGCCGGCGCCGAGCAGCTGCTGCGCCTGGGGGTTGTGCTGCACCACGCGCCCGGCGCGGTCGAGCACCAGCACGCCGTCGTTCATGTCCTCGATCACCAGCTGGTTGACGCGCGTCTGCGTGGCGAGCTCGCGCCCGCGCTGGCGCGCCAGGCGCTCCTGCGCCGCGACGCGCGCGGCGAGCCAGCTCGTCACCCCGGCCACCGCGAAGCAGCCGATCGCGAGCAGGCCGGGCTGCACGAAGCTCGCCGTGGGCTGGTCGTGCTCGAGCACCCAGTAGCCCTGCTCGAGGAGCAGCGCGATGGTGGAGAGCGCCGCGTACAGGTAGGTGAGCCGGCGCGGCGCGACGATCGCGGCGCCGGTGAGCGAGATGAGCAGCATCACGCCCAGGCCGCTGCGGATCCCGCCGCTCGCGTACATGAGCAGCGTGATGGCGACGATGTCCAGGCCGACCTGCAGCGAGAGCTGCAGCTCGAACTTGTCGCGCAGGTCGCGCAGCACGCCGTGCAGCAGCACGCCGCAGAACAGATAGCCCGCCGCGAGGTAGCGGAACAGCTCGAGGTTGTAGGTGCCGAGGTTCACCGCGTCGTCGTAGAACGCCGCGGTGCCGAGGAATACCGTGGCGAGCGCGATGCGGTAGAAGTTGAAGTAGCGCAGCGAGATCCAGAACGACTCCGGGATGCGCTCCTCGGGCGGCAGGAACAGCTCCGGGTAGCGGACCGACGCTTCCATCAACCGGCGCCCAGGCGGGCGTGCTCCTCGCCGCAGTACAGGCGCCCGCCCGCCTCGCGCGCCTCGGCGCGCGGCAGGTGCATGCCGCAGCGCGCGCAGGCCACCAGGTCGCCTTGCACGGGAGACTTTTCTTTCGGAGAGGCGCTGGCGCGCAAGGCGCGCCGGATCAGCCACACGGCGAGCACCACGAGCGCGATGAAGACGATGAGGCGGCCCATCGCGCGATTATCCATCGGGAAGGAAAACGGTGGTCGGGGCGACTGGATTTGAACCAGCGACACCTGCGTCCCGAACGCAGTACTCTACCAGGCTGAGCTACGCCCCGATTCAGGTAGAACGGGTGACGGCGAAGGACGCCAATTCTAGCAAAGAGCGCTTGAACTGAGAGGCGGGAAGCGCCTCGAGCGCGGCGCTCGCCGCCTCCGCCTCGCGCTGGGCGGCGGCACGCGCGTAGTCGAGCGCGCCGCTGGCCCGGATCGCCTGCAGCACCGCGGCGAAGTCGTCCCGCCCACCCTCGGTGATGGCCCGGCGCACCAGGGCGGCCTGCTCGGCATTGCCGCGGCGCATGGTGTAGATGAGCGGCAACGTGGGCTTGCCCTCGGCGAGGTCGTCGCCGAGCGACTTGCCGAGGTCGCCGCCGTAGTCGAGCACGTCGTCCACGAGCTGGAACGCGGTGCCGACCCGCCGGCCGTATTCCGCCAGCCGCTGCTCGAGCGTGTCCTGCCGTGCCAGCACCCCCGCCAGGCGGCCCGAGGCCTCGAAGAGCTTCGCGGTCTTGCGCCGGATCACCTCGAGATAGCGCGCCTCGTCCACTTCCGGGTCGTGGCTGCCCATGAGCTGCATCACCTCGCCGGCCGCGATCGTGTTGGTCGCCTCCGCGAGCACCCGCATCACGCGCATGTCGTCGACCTCGACCATC
Organism: Burkholderiales bacterium; assembly: GCA_036379875.1. GTDB lineage: Bacteria > Pseudomonadota > Gammaproteobacteria > Burkholderiales > SG8-39 > SCGC-AG-212-J23. Next base: position 8,639 of record DASVFV010000157.1, read on the forward strand.
ATCTGGAAGGCGCGCGAGTAGAGAAAATCGCCCACCAGCACCGCGGCGGCGTTGCCGAACGCGGCGTTCGCCGTGGTGCGGCCGCGCCGCAGGTCGGAGGCGTCCACCACGTCGTCGTGCAGCAGCGTGGCGGTGTGGATGAACTCGATCACCGCGGCGAGCTCGAGGCGGGCCGGCCCGCCGTAGCCCGCCGCGCCGCAGGCGAGCAGCAGCATCGCGGGGCGCAGGCGCTTGCCGCCCGAGCCGACCAGGTACTCGGCGACCTGGCGCACCAGCGCCACGTCCGAGTCGAGGCGACGGCGGATCAGCGCGTCGACCGCGGCCATGTCTTCGGCGACCGGCGCCAGCGTGGACACCAAGCTCATGATTACCTTATAATTCCAGGTCTTTTTGCAAGCAAGAGAAGAGAATTTTCCCATGTACGCAGTCATCAAGTCGGGCGGTAAGCAATACCGCGTCGAAGCGGGCAAGCCGGTGCGCCTCGAATCGCTCGCGGCGGACGTCGGCGCCACGGTCGCGTTCGAGGAAGTCCTGCTCGTCGGCGGCGGCGATTCGGTCAAGGTCGGCGCGCCGCTCGTCTCGGGCGCCAAGGTCAAAGGCACGGTCCTCGCGCACGGACGCGGCGATAAAGTGAAGATCTTCAAGCTGCGCCGGCGCAAGCACTTCCAGAAAACCCAGGGCCATCGGCAGAACTACACCGAGGTCCGCATCGACGACATCACAAGCTAGCCATGGCACACAAGAAAGCAGGCGGAAGTTCCCGCAACGGAAGGGACTCCAAGGCCAAGCGCCTCGGCGTGAAGGTGTACGGCGGCGAGCGCGTCAACGCCGGGCAGATCCTGGTGCGCCAGCGCGGCACCAAAGTCCATCCCGGCCTGAACGTCGGCATCGGCCGCGACCACACGCTGTACGCGCGCGTGAACGGGCAGGTGCAGTACAAGGTGCGCGGCGAGAACGGCAACAACACCGTGAGCGTCGTATTGGAAAATTCGCCGGCTTAGCCGGTCTCTACTCCATCGAAAGCCCTATCGCAGCCCGGTAGGGCTTTTTTATTTCCACCGATGAAATTCATCGACGAAGCGAAGATCGAGGTGCACGCCGGCAAGGGCGGCGACGGCGCGGCCACGTTCCGTCGCGAGAAGTACATCCGCTACGGCGGCCCGAACGGCGGCGACGGCGGACGCGGCGGCAGCGTGTGGGCGCGCGCCGACCGCAACGTCAACACGCTGGTCGACTACCGCTTCGCGGTGATCCACCGCGCCGAGGACGGCGTGCGCGGCATGGGCTCGGACTGCAACGGGCGCGCGGGCAAGGACGTCGAGCTGCGCATGCCGGTCGGCACGGTGATCCGCGACCTCGACGACGGCGCGCTGGTCGCCGACCTCGCGCGCGACGGCGCGCGCGCGCTGCTCGCGCGCGGCGGCCAGGGCGGCCTGGGCAACGTGCACTTCAAGTCGAGCGTCAACCGCGCGCCGCGCCAGTTCACGCGCGGCGAGGCCGGCGAGAGCCGCAAGCTCGCGCTCGAGCTGCGCGTGCTGGCCGACGTCGGCCTGCTCGGCCTGCCGAACGCCGGCAAGTCGAGCTTCATCCGCGCCGTGTCGGCGGCGCGGCCCAAGGTCGCGGACTACCCGTTCACCACGCTGAACCCGTCGCTCGGCGTGGCGCGCGCCGGCGAGCGCAGCTTCGTGCTCGCCGACATCCCGGGGCTGATCGAGGGCGCCTCCGAGGGCGCGGGGCTCGGCCACCAGTTCCTGCGCCACCTGTCCCGCACCCGCCTGCTGCTGCACCTGGTGGACCTCACCGAAGCCAACCCCGCGGCCGACGTGCGCGTGATCGGCGCCGAGCTGAAGAAGTACGGCGAGGGCCTGGAGAAAAAGCCGCGCTGGCTGGTGTTCAACAAGATCGACGCGCTGCACGACGCCGACGCGCGGGTGAAGAAGGCGCTCGCCGCGTTGCGCTGGAAGCGCCCGTGGTTCAAAGTCTCCGCTCTGAGCGGGGAGGGCTGCGACGCCGTGGTCAAGGCGGCGGCGAAAGAGCTGGCGAGGAAATGATCCGCGACGCGAAAACGCTGGTGGTGAAGATCGGCTCGTCGCTCGTCACCAACGAGGGGCGCGGGCTCGACGCCGCGGCGATCGGGCGCTGGGCCGGGCAGGTCGCCGAGCTCCAGCAAATGGGCAAGAAAGTGGTGCTGGTGTCGAGCGGCGCGATCGCCGAGGGCATGCAGCGCCTGGGCTGGACGCGGCGCCCGCACGCCATGCACGAGCTGCAGGCCGCCGCCGCGGTGGGCCAGATGGGCCTCGCGCAGTGCTACGAGAGCTGCCTGCGCGCGCTCGGCCTGCGCAGCGCGCAGGTGCTGCTCACCAACGCGGACCTGGCGGACCGCCAGCGCTACCTCAACGCGCGCTCCACGCTGCGCACCCTGCTCGCGCTCGGCGTGGTGCCGGTCATCAATGAGAACGACACCGTGGCAACCGACGAGATCAAGCTCGGCGACAACGACACGCTCGGCGCGCTGGTCACCAACCTGATCGAGGCCGACGCGCTGGTGATCCTCACCGACCAGGCCGGCCTGTTCGATGCCGATCCGAGGAAAAGCAAGCAGGCCAAGATCGTCGCCGAAGCCGACGCCAGCGACCCGAAGCTGGAAACGATCGCCGGCGGCGCGGGCGCGCTCGGCCGCGGCGGCATGCTGACCAAGGTGCAGGCCGCGCGGCGCGCGGCGCGCAGCGGCGCGCACACCGTGATCGCCGCGGGCGCCGAGCCCGAGGTGCTGGTGCGCCTCGCGCGCGGCGAGCGCATCGGCACGCTGCTGCGCGCGCAGACCGTGCCGCTCGCGGCGCGCAAGCAGTGGCTGGCCGATTACCTGGCGGTCAGCGGGCGCGTGCGGCTCGACGCCGGCGCGGTGAAGGCGCTGACGCGCGACGGCAAGAGCCTGCTGCCGATCGGCGTCACCGAGGTGGCCGGGGAATTCGAGCGCGGCGGCGTGGTCGCGTGCCTCGACCCGGCCGGCCGCGAGATCGCGCGCGGGCTGGCGAACTACTCCGCCGCCGAGGCGCGCCAGATCATCCGCAAGCCCTCGGCCGAGATCGAGGCGATCCTCGGCTACGTGGACGAGCCCGAGCTCATCCACCGCGACAATCTGGTGCTGCTCTAGTACTCGGTGGGCGGCTTGCGCCGCAGCGACTCGATCGCCTCCTGCGGATTGGCGACGCGCTGGCGCAGCGGGCAGAAGTAGTCGCGCTGCAGCTCGAAGTGCCAGCGCTGCGGCCCGCCGGGCCGGATCGGGCGCCAGCCGCCCTTGGCCGGCACCCAGTCCTGGCCGCCGCCCACCGCGAAGATGCGCACCTCGCCGGTCGAGCAGCGGATGCCCTCGTAGGTGACGTTCTGCGCACCGGCGGCGCCGCGCGCGACCAGCGTATAGCGCACCACGCTGTCGGCGCCGACCTCGATCGAGCGGCCGTCGATGAAGAAGCGCAGCTCGCGCGGCGCGCCGGCCTCGAAGGGGATGAGATCGGCTTCGCGCGGGAAAGGCGGGTAGACGAGCGGCGTCTCCGCCGGCACGAGCTGCGACTCGTGCGCGCGCTCCCAGTCGCTCTTCTCCGGCGCGGCGCCGCACGCCGCCAGCGCGAGGCAGGCCGCGAGCGCGGCGCCCTTCACTTCAGGTCTTCGAGAAGCGAGGCGCGCTGCTCGTCGCTCGCCTCGACGGCGACGCGGTACTCGGGATGGTCGACGCCGATCGAGAGCTTCGCGCCGCGGCGCAGCTTCTCGCGCGTCGCCGCCGGCAGCTCGAAGCGCACGAAGTGCACCGCCGCGGTCTTCTCCTCGTTCTCGCGCTCGAGGTCCTCGTCGGCGATGGCGTAGACGCGCTCGCCGCCCTCCACCTGCACCCAGGTCTTCTGCTCGATGCCCTTCAGGCGCGCGAGCATGCGCTTGCGCTCCTCGACGTCCGGGTACTCGATGAACAGGGTGGCCTTCCAGTTGCCGCCGTCCGGGAGCAGCGGGTTGTAGGCGTCGAGCTCGCCCTGGATGCCCGCCTCCTCGAAGATGCGCTCGATGCGCAGCATCTCCTGGATCTGGTAGCGGATCAGCAGCTCGTCCTCGAACTGCAGCGTGAGGTGCGCGCCGACGTGCACGGTGCGCCGCTTCTTGTGCTCCATGACGCGGGCCCGGAACTGCCCGCGCTGCTTCGCGTAGGCCTCGAGCGACAAAAGGGAATCACGTTGGATCATTCCGGGTTCTCTGTGTGGCCGAAAAACTATCCTGCGACCGGCTGAACCCGCGTGGCGCGCGCGCGGCGGTCGGCGGCGAGGTAGCGGTGCAGCTCGATCAGCGCCTGCCGGTACACGTCGCGCTTGAAGTCGATCACCGCCTCGAGCGGCACCCAATACTCGTGCCAGCGCCAGGCGTCGAACTCCGGGTGGCCGCTGCCGCGCAGCTTCACGTCGCAGTCGCGCCCCACCATGCGCAGCAGGTACCAGATCTGCTTCTGCCCGCGGTACGCCGCGCCCTTGCTTTCGCGCTGGCGGCGCGCCCACTTCTCCGGCACCTCGTAGCGCAGCCACTCGCGCGTGCGGCCGAGGATGCGCACGTGCGCGCGCAGCAGGCCGATCTCCTCCTCCAGCTCGCGGTACATGGCCTGCAGCGGCGTCTCGCCCGGCTTGATGCCGCCCTGCGGGAACTGCCAGGCGTGCTGATGCACCCGCTTGCCCCAGAACACCTCGTTCCTCTGGTTGGCAAGGATGATGCCGACATTCGGCCGATAGCCTTCCTTGTCGAGCATGTAGAATCCTTCGAACGATTTTTCCACAGCCCATCGACGATGACAATGCCGGTGCGGCGCCCATGAAAACCTCGACGTACTTCATCGCGACGCTGAAGGAAGTGCCTGCCGAGGCGGAGCTCGCCAGCCACCGCCTGATGCTGCGCGCCGGCATCGTGCGGCGCGTCGCCGCCGGCATCTACACCTGGCTGCCGCTCGGCATGCGCATCGTGCGCAAGGTCGAGACCATCGTGCGCGAGGAGATGAACCGCGCCGGGGCGCACGAGCTCGTCATGCCGGTGGTGCAGCCCGGCGAGCTCTGGCAGGAATCGGGCCGCTGGCAGGCCTACGGGCCGGAGCTCCTGCGCTACAAGGACCGCCACGAGCGCGACTTCGTGATCCAGCCCACCTCCGAGGAGGTGGTCACCGAGCTGGCGCGCGCCGAGCTGAAGAGCTACCGCCGGCTGCCGGTGCACTTCTTCCACATCCAGACCAAGTTCCGGGACGAGCGCCGCCCCCGCTTCGGCGTCATGCGCTCGCGCGAATTCGTCATGAAGGACGGCTATTCTTTCCACGCC
>DASVFV010000158.1:0-8567 GCA_036379875.1 Burkholderiales bacterium
GCAGCGCGGCGGGCTGCTCGACCCGCTCGCCATGCGCGCCGAGCACGCGCGCGAGCGCGGCGAAATCGACGTCGCCGTAGTCGACCGCAAAGGTGCGGCCGCCGTACAGCTCGTTCTGGAACGCGCGCTCGTTGCCGAGGCCTCGGTCGTTGAACACCACGCACACCACCGCGATGCGCTCGCGCACCGCGGTCTCGAGCTCGCCCACGTTGCACATCATGCCCATGTCGCCGACCGTAGCCATGACCGGCTGGCGCGGGCGCGCCAGCTTCACGCCCATGGCCATCGGCAGGCCCGCGCCCACCGAGCCCCAGTCGCTGATGTACATGAAGGTGCCCGGCTGGTGCGTGTCCATGAAGAGGCGCATGTGCTTTCCGGCGTTCCCTGCGTCGATGATCATCGTGCCGTCTTCGGGCAGCGCCTCGCGCATCGCTTGGGCGACGACGGGCGGGAGGATGGGGGTTGCATTCTTATTGATGAGCAGTTTCTGGCGTTCGGCGTCCCAGTCTGCGCGCAATTTCGTCACGTCGACCCAGTCCCATTTCCCCTTGAGTCGAGCGGCAAGCCCTTCGACAAAGCTGAGCGTCGAGCCGGCCACGGCCTGCGCGACGGGAAAGACCACGCCGATGTCGGTGCCCACCGCGCTCTGGTGGATGAGCCGGGCCTCGCGGCCGATCAGGCCGTGGCGGAATTGCGTGGAGAAAAGGTCGAGGTGCGCGCCGAGCGCGATCACCACGTCGGCTTGCGGCACGGTGCGGTTGGCGCTCGACCAGCCGTTGCGGCCGAGCGGGCCGAGCGCGAGCGGGTGCGTGGTCGGAAAGGCATCCGGGTGGTACTGGAGTGTCGCGACCGGGATTCCGGTGGCGTCGGCGAGCTGCTGGAGCGCGGCAAGCGCGCTTTCGCGGATCACGCCGCCCCCGGCCAGGATCACCGGCCGCCTGGCCGCAGCGATCAAGTCCGCTGCGCGGTCGAGTTCTTTTGAAGCGCAACTTGGAAGAGAACCCGGCCGGTAGGCTTCCGGCGCGAGCGGCTCGGGTTCGGTCTTGTCGAGCAGGATGTCCTTGGAGACGTCGAGGTGCACCGGGCCGGGCGGCTCGGCGAGCGCGACGCGGAACGCGCGGCGGATCGCTTCCTGGATCTTGGACGCGGCCGGGATGGAGTACGCCCACTTGGTGATCGGGCGGTGGAAGGTCACCTGGTCGATGTCCTGGCTCGCGTCCTTCTCGCGCAGCCAGATCTCCTGCGCGCCGCTGATGCTGATCACCGGCACGTACCCCTTGTACGCGGCGCCGATCCCGGTCGCGAGGTTGGTCACGCCCGGTCCCTCGGTGGCGGTGACGATCGCCGGGCGGTTCAGGGCGCGCGCGTAGCCGTAGGCCATGAACGCCGCGCCCTGCTCGTGGCGCGTGAGGATGAAGCGGATCTCGGGCGTGTCGCGCAGCACGTCGAGGATCGGCAGGTTCATGGTGCCCGGGATGCCGAACACGTGCTCGACGCGCTCGCGGCGCAGGCAGTCGACGACCGCTTGGGCGCCCGTGATCATGTCACTCATGGTAGCGGGCTTTTTTCTCGCTATTCCGGCGTTTCGAGGGGTAAGCTAGCGTGCATAGCTTCATAACGAACGGGGAGGTCGCTCATGAAGATCCAATTCGCCGTGGCGGCGGCAATGCTGGCGCTCGGGGCGGGCAACGCGGTCGCGCAATCCAAGACCGCCGGTGGCACGCTCGAAAAATGCAGCGAGACGCTCGGTACGCTGGCCGTGGTCGAAGATCGCAATGCCAACTGGTATCGCACCATGCGCACGTACCAGGTGGAATCGACGGTTCCGCTCCTGCGCATGCTGATTCAGGAATCGAACTGCTTCGTCGTGGTGGAGCGCGGCGCGGCGATGAACGTGATGATGCAGGAGCGCAGGCTCGAGCAATCCGGCGAGACGCGCCAGGGCAGCGACTTCGGCAAGGGCCAGATCGTCGCGGCCGACTACGCGATGAACCCGAGCATCACCTTCAGCAGCCGCGACTCGGGCGGCATCGGCGCTGCGGTGGGCGGTCTGACCAGCAAGCTCGGCTCGTGGGGCTCGGCGGTCGGCGCAGTGGCTGGCGGTCTCAAGTTCAAGGAAGCCTCCACCATGCTTACGCTGATCGACAACCGCTCCGGCGTGCAGCTCGCCGCGGCCGAGGGCAATTCGACCAAGACCGACTTCGGCGCCTGGGGCGGCGTATTCGGCAGCGGCGGCGGCGCCACGATGGGCGGCTACACCAAGACGCCGGAGGGCAAGGTGATCGCCTCGTCCTTCGCCGACGCGTACAACAACCTGGTGAAGGCGGCGAAGAACTACAAGGCCCAGGAAGTCCGGGGCGGCCTCGGCACCGGCGGGCGGCTCGGCGTGCAGGGCGGCCGCACGCAGTCGTCCAAAGACCTGAACAAATAAGCGTACGGGTCCTCAGGATCGCCGGCCTCGCGGCGCTGCTCGCCGCGCTGGCCGTGCTGCTTTATCGCGAGCTGACGCGCCCGCCTGACGCGCATGCGGCGCGCCAGGAAGCCTTCCAGTCCATCTATGCGCAGAAGGGCTGGGGTGTCGGCCCGCAGGGCGGGGCAAGCTCCGGCGCCGGCTCGACCATGGACTTCACCCGGCTGTACCGGGTGTTCCTGCAGGACTTCCTCGTCGCGCACGGCATTCGCAGCGTGGTGGACGCGGGGTGCGGCGACTGGCAGTTCTCGCGCGCCATCGATTGGAAGGGCATCGACTACCTCGGGATCGACATCGTGCCTTCGCTCATCGAGGAGAACCGGCGCAGATACGGCGCAGCGAACATCCGCTTCGAAGTGGCCGACATGGTGCGCGACCCGCTGCCGCCGGCGGACCTGCTGATCGTCAAGGACGTGCTTCAGCATCTGCCCGATGCCGACATTTCCCGCGTGCTCGCGCAGCTGCCGCGCTACCGCCATGTGCTGATCGTCAGCGGCGTCGACCCGCGTACCCTGAGCGCCGCGCACCAGGACGTTGCGGCAGGCGGCTTTCGCCCCCTCGACATCACGCAGCCGCCTTACTCGCTGCCTGGCGCCAAATTGCTCGCCTGGCGCCACGGCCGGCATGCCGAGCTGGTCGTGCACCTGCAGAACAAGCCCTAGCCGGCGTCCTTTTTGTTTTAGCATCCGCCGCTCATGCTCGACGCGCTGATCCAGGGGCTGTTGCTGGTTCTGCAATGGAACGCGTTCAGCCTCATGCTGGTCGGCATGGCGCTCGGCTTCGTGGTGGGGCTGCTGCCGGGCATCGGCGGCGCGGCCACGCTCGCGCTCATGCTGCCGTTCGTGTTCAAGATGAGCCCGGTGGAGGCGTTCGCCTTCCTGCTCGGCATGCACTCGGTGGCCGCGACGACCGGCGACATCACCTCGATCCTGTTCGGCGTGCCGGGCGAAGGGCTGTCCGCGGCCACCGTGGTCGACGGCCACCCGATGGCGAAGAACGGCGAGGCGGCGCGCGCGCTCGGCGCGGCCCTGATGAGCTCGCTGGTCGGCGCGATCATCGGGGCGATGGCGCTCGCGATCTCGATCCCGATCGTGCGGCCGCTGGTGCTGACCTTCGGCTCGCCGGAGCTCTTCATGATCACGTTGATGGGCATCGCGTGCATCACCTCGCTGAGCGGGCAGGGCACGCGCGCGCAGCTGAAGGGCTTCGCCATGGGCTTCCTGGGGCTGCTGCTTGCCACCGTCGGCCAGGAGCGCCAGTCCGGCATCCTGCGCTTCGACTTCGGCCTCATGTATCTCTGGGAAGGGCTGGATCTCATCCCGGTGCTGGTCGGCATCTTTGCCATCCCGGAGATCATCGACCTCGCGGTGCGCGGCACCTCGATCGCCGGCAATGCGCCGGCGGCGAAGCTGGGCGCCGGGGTATGGCAGGGCATCCGCGACACCTTCACGCACTGGTGGCTGGTAGTGCGCTGCTCGGTGGTGGGCGTGTTCGTCGGCATCCTGCCCGGCGCCGGCGGCGGCGTTGCGCAATGGATGGCGTACGCGCATGCGGCGCAGAGCGCCAAGGACGCCGAGGACCGCAGCCGCTTCGGCACCGGCGACGTGCGCGGTGTGCTCGGGCCCGGCGCCGCGAACAACTCGAAGGAGGGCGGCGACCTCATCCCGACCATCGCCTTCGGCGTGCCGGGCAGCGGCGCCATGGCGATCCTGCTCGGCGCGTTCCTGATCATGGGCCTGCATCCCGGCCCGGACATGCTGACCAAGCACCTCGCGGTCACCTATTCGATGGTGTGGACGCTGGTGATCGCCAACGTGATCACGGTCGTCGCGTGCCTTGCGCTGCTGCCCTGGCTCGCCCACGTCACGCGCATCCGCGGCAGCCTGATCATCCCGTTCCTGCTGCTGCTGGTCTTCGTCGGCAGCTATACCGCCAACAAGCAGATCGCCGACCTGCTGGTCACGCTCGCGGCCGGCGCGCTCGGCTACCTGATGGTGCGCTTCGAGTGGCCGCGCGCACCGCTCGTGCTCGGCTTCGTGCTCGGCAAGCTGGCCGAAACGTATCTGTTCATTTCGATGGCGCGCTACGGCTACGCTTGGCTCACGCAGCCGCTGGTGCTGGTGCTGATGGCGCTCACCGTGCTCATCATCGTGTTCCCGTACTTCCAGGAGCGCCGCGTCCGTGCGGCTTAGCGGCGCGGCGCTGTTCAGCGCGGCGCTTGCCGCCGTAGCGGCCTTCGCGGTCTATACCGCGCTGCGCTGGCCGCCCAAGGCGGCGCTCTTCCCGCTCGTCATGGGCATCCCGCTCCTGGTCCTCGCGCTTGCGCAGCTCGTGGTCGACCTGCGCGAGCGCCCGGCGGCGGCGCCGGAGGCCCGGCGTGCCTGGGGAATCCTGGCCTGGATGGTGGCCTTCATCCTGCTCGTGCTGCTGGTCGGTTTCCCGCTCGCGGTGCCGGTGTTCGTTCTCGCGTACCTGGTCACCAGCGGACGCGAAAGGTGGCTGCTATCCGTGGTGCTCGCCGCGGCCGCCTGGGCGGCGTTCTATCTGCTGTTTCAGCGCCTGTTGCATTTTCCGTTCGAAGACGGCTTGATAACCGGCTGGTTCCAATAAGAGGAGGAGACATGCGAAGCATCATTATTGCGCTATGCCTGGCGGCGACGCCCGCCTGGGCGCAGGGGAACTTCTACGAAGGCAAGACCGTCACGCTGGTGATCGGCGCGTCGGGCGGCAGCCTCGAGATCGCGGCGCGCATCGTGGCGCGTCACCTGGGCAAGCATATTCCCGGCAACCCGAGCGTCATCGTGCAGAACATGACGGGCGCGGCCCACCTGGTCGCCACGAACAACGTCTACAACGTCGCGAAGCCCGACGGCCTGACGCTGCTGGCGGCCAATCCGAACGTCGGCATCGCGCAGCTCACCAAGGTGGAGGCGGCGCGCTTCGATTTGCGGCGCTTCCAGTGGCTCGGCTCCTCCGGCGCCGACGGCGTCGCGCTGTCGATCCGCTCCGATCTGCCGTACAAGAGTTGGGACGAGCTGAAGAAGTCCGGCAAGGAGCTGGTGGTCGGCACCACCGGGCCGGGCTCGAACGCGCACGACTTCCCGCTGCTCCTCAAGGAGTTCGCCGGCGCGAACTTCAAGCTGGTGTCCGGCTACCCGGCCAATGCCGACGTGCTGCTCGCCATCGAGCGCAAGGAAGTCGACGTGTGGGCGGCTTTCGCCACCACCATCAAGCTCGCCGCCGACCGCGGCGCGGTGCGGCCGCTGGTGCGCGGGCGCGTCGCGCTGCCGGGCTGGGAAAGCCTGCCGGTCGACGAGGAGCTCGCCACCAGCCCGGTCGGCAAGGCGATCATGGGCATCCGCGCCGCGCCGCTCGCGATCGGGCGCGCCGTCGCCGCGCCGCCGGGAACACCGGCGGACCGCGTCAAGCTGCTGCGCGAAGCGTTCGCCAAGGCCGTGAAGGATCCCGAGTTCATCGCCGAATCGAAAAAGGCGAAGATCGAGGTCGGCTACATCTCCCCGGAGGAGGTGCTGAAGATGTTCAACGGCCTGCTCGACCAGCCGGCTGACGTGCAGAAAGAGATGGTGAAGTACATCAAGTTCTCCAGCTAGTCCGTATCGACGTTGAAGGTGCGCGGCGTCTGCGGCGCCGCCTCCAGGTCGAAATACACCCGGCCGATTTCGCGCCCATCGGTGGTTTCGACCTGGACCTTCCACTCGCCGGGCTGGTAGTTCGACTTCAGCCCGTAGCCGCGGAAGCCCTGCTCGCGGCCGCCCACGATGCGGATCGGGATCGAGTCCTGCAGCGTCCAGCCGCGCGCCGGGTCCTTCCAGTACCAGCGCATCTGCACCTGGTCCGAGAAGCGCGCGGGGGAGAAGACGCGGAAAAACACGTAGACCTTGTCGCCCGGCTGTGCGTAGAAACTCTGGTCGCCGTTGTGCCAAAAGCGCCAGGCCGGGCGCTCGTGGCTGAGGCGGTAGCTGTCGCCGGCGCGCTCGACCTGGTGGTACACGCCGATGAACGGGATCGACAGCGGCACCGGGGGAATCAGGCGGAAGTAGTAGAACGACAGGAAGCCGATCACCACGCAGCCCAGCGGGATGAGGATCTCGCGGCGTGCGCGGACGAATTTGTCCGCGGGAACGCGCCAGGCGGCCGCGGCCAGCGGCACGCTGCCGACCAGCATCGAAAGCAGGAACACGCCCAGCCCGATCGAGCCGAGCGCGATCGGCACCAGGTACGCGGCGAACGACAGGAAGCTCAGGCCGAGCAGCGCGAACTTGAACGGCAGGCCGAGGCTCTGGATGCGCTTCAGCTCGTTGGCGAGCAGCAGCACCACCAGGAAGCCCAGGAACCCGAACGACACCAGCAGCGAGGAGCTCTTGAAGTAGAAGATCGCGTAGAGGCTGAGCAGCGCACCCATCAGGAAATGCACCAGCGCGTTGCGATAGTCGTAATACCAGCGCACCAGGACGCTCTTCCCCGCGAGGTCCGGGGCCGGCTGGTCCTGCTCGAGGAACATGTGCAGCAGGATGCCGGTGATCACCGCCAGATAAGCCGCCTGCTGGGCGATGGTGAGCCACGAATCGATGCGCCCGGTGGTCACGATGTCGAAGGTAAAGCCGGCGGCGAAAAACACCGCCGCGACCCGCCCTTCGTTGCGGCTGTAGTAGAGCCTGAGCCGCTCGATGCCGCTCGGCGTTTGCGCTAGCTCCATGCCTTCATCCTAGCGTTCCTCCGGCGGCCTGATATGGCGAAAGGCGAAGAGCAGCATCAGGTCGTAGAGGATCTTGAGCGCGCCGCACAGGACGAGCGGCCAAACCTGCAGCCCGGCGGCGAACAGCGCGCCGGCCAGCGCCGGGCTCGCTGCCGAAGCGAGGCTGCGCGGCACGGCGGTCACGCTTGCTGCGGCCGGACGCTCGGCCTCGGTGACCACTGCCATCACGTACGACGAGCGGGTCGGGACATCCATCTGCGACAGCGCGGCGCGCACCAGCAGCAGCCCGAGTGCCCATTCCAGCGAAGGCACGAACGCCGCGGCGATCAGGCACAGGCTGGAGGGGATGTGCGTGAACACCATGGTGTTGACGAGCCCGATGCGGCTGCCGATCCAGGCCGCCACCGGAAAGGAAAACGCGGCGAGCAGGCCGCTGCAGAAGAAGAACGTGCCAGCCGCGGCGAGCGAGAGGTCGAACCTCTCGAACAGCCACAGCGCGAGCAGCGACTGCACGACGAACCCGCCGGCAAAGGAATCGATCGCGAACAACGCGGCCAGCTTGTAGACGATGCCGCGCGAGGGGCCGAGCGGCGCCGAGCCCCCGGTGCGCTTCATGGGCGGTATGCCGGAGTAGGCGAGCCCGCCAAGCAGGCCCAGCAGCGCATAGAAGACGAACATGAGCTTGATCGCGTTCACCGTCCCGATCCCCAGCCATTCCGGCGCGGCGGCCAACAGCGAGCCAAGCGCACCGGCCAGCGCGCCAAGGAGGCTGTAGCGGGCGAACGCCCAGGTACGGCGGGCCGGCTGGACGGCGCCGGAAAGCACCGTGTGTTCGAGCGGCACGAACACGCTCGTGCTCCCGCCCGAGGGGTTGATGGTGCCGACGAACGCGACGATCAGCAGTACCGCGTATTCGTTGGCCGCCGCGTACGCGAGGCCGGTGCCGATCATCAGCGCAGAAGTCCAGAGCAGCAGGGCCCGCACGTCGTAGCGTGCGGCGAGGAAGCCGGCGCCGAGCGTGAGGAGCGCCGAGCCGAACAGCGCCAGCGTTGCCACCACGCCGACGTCGAACGCCGAGAACCCGAGCGCCGTGAGATAGACCGGCAGCAGGATGGCGATGAAGCCGTCGCCGAAATCGCGCAAGGCCCGCGCGAGGAAAATGCTTTTCACAAAACTCTCCCCGGCAGTCTTGGGACGGAAGGGTCCTGTGAAACCGGGTGACTGCGATCGACCCGGCTGGAGCTACGCGCCGATTTTAGACATTACGTCGGCCTTGAGGAAGCGCTCGATGAACAGCATGAACAGCACCGAGGGCACCAGCAGCACCAGCGCGGTGATCGCGGCGATCTGGTAGTTGCCCGCGATGCTGGCGGTGAACAT
>DASVFV010000159.1:0-16954 GCA_036379875.1 Burkholderiales bacterium
GACCGGCCAGGTGAACATCGGCGAGTTCCTGCTCGGCCAGTTCGCCAACGAGGACCCGGTGTTCGCGGCCGACAACGTGCCGTTCGTGGCGCCGGGCTACGACGCAGCGTGGAAGTTCTACCAGGCGCAGAAGCCGACCCTGGAGAAGAAGCTGCAGGGCCGCGGCCTCAGGCTCCTCTACGCGGTGGCGTGGCCCGGGCAAGGCCTCTATACCCGGGATCCGATCAAGTCCCTGGACGACCTGAAGGGCCAGAAGATGCGCACCTATAGCCCGCTCACCTCGCGGCTCGCCGAGCTGCTCGGCGCGAGCGGCGTGCAGGTGCAGGTCTCGGAGGTGCCGCAGATGTTCGCGACCGGCGGCATGCAGGCCATGGTGACCTCGTCCGCCACCGGCACGGCGACCAAGGCCTGGGAGTTCGTCAAGAACTACACCAAGACCAACGCGTGGAACCCGAAGAACGTCGTGGTGGTGAACCAGCGCGCGTTCAGCCGCCTGCCGAAGGAGCAGCAGCAGGCGGTGCTCAAGGCGGCACAGGCCGCCGAGCCGCGCGGCTGGGAAATGTCCAAGGCGCGCGAGAAGGAAGGCGACGAGACGCTGGCGAAGAACGGCGTCACGGTGGTCGATGCCAGCCCGCAGCTGCGCACCGCGCTCTCCAAGATCGGCCAGCAGATGGCCGGCGAGTGGGAAAAGTCCGCCGGCGCCGACGGCCAGGCGATCCTCAAGGCTTACCGCGCGAAGAAGTAGCGGCGTGAGGCGGTTCCTCGACCGCCTCTATGCCGCCGCGGCCGTGCTCGCCGCGGCGTGCCTCGCTTCGATTGCGGTGGTGATGCTGCTGCAGGCCGGGCTACGCGAGGTGGGCGTGCTGCTGCGCGGCGCCGACGACGTAGTCTCGTGGCTGTGCGCCGCCTCGGCGTTCCTCGCCCTCGCGCACACCTTCCGCAAGGGCGAGCTGGTGCGCGTGAGCCTGGTGCTGGTACGCCTGGCGCCGGCGCCGCGACGCCACATGGAGACCGCGTGCCTGTTCGGCGCGCTGCTCGTGGTCGGCTACGCGACCTGGGCGATCTGCAAGTTCGTCTACGAGAGCTGGCAGTTCAACGAGCTCGCGCAGGGCCTGCTGCAGATCCCGATCTGGATTCCGCAGATGAGCCTGGTGCTCGGCTCGGCGATCTTCCTCGTCGCCGTGATCGACGAGCTGGTCGTGCACCTGCAAGGCCGCAAGACCTCCTACCAGGCGGCCGAGGACGCGCGGCACGCCGCCGCCGACTTCAGCGATCGCCTGTGATGAGCACGGTCACGGTCGCCGCCATCCTCATCGCGCTGCTCTTCCTGCTGCTCGCCGGCGGGCTGTGGATCGCGATGGCGATGAGCGTGGTGGCCTATGTCGGCTTGCAGCTTTTCACCACCTCGCCGCCGGAGGTGAACCTGTTCCAGTCGTTCTGGGGCGCGAGCGCCTCGTGGACGCTGGCGGCGCTGCCGCTGTTCGTCTGGATGGGCGAGATCCTGTTCCGCACCCGGCTCTCGGAGGAGATGTTCGAGGGGCTGGCGCCGTGGCTCGGCTGGCTGCCGGGCCGGCTGATGCACGTCAACATCATCGGCTGCGGCATCTTCGCCGCCGTGTCGGGCTCCTCGGCGGCCACCTGCGCCACGATCGGCAAGGTCGCGCTGCCCGAGCTCAAGAAGCGCGGCTACGACGAGCGCATGAGCCTCGGCTCGCTGTGCGGCGCGGGCACGCTCGGGCTGCTCATCCCGCCGTCCATCATCATGATCGTCTATGCCGTGGCGGCGGAGGTGTCGATCCTCAAGATGTTCGTCGCCGGCGTGCTGCCCGGCGTGCTGCTGATCGCGCTGTTCTCGGGCTGCATCGCGGTCTGGGCGCTGCTCAATCCCGACAAGACGCCGAGCGCGCTGGAGCGCCTCGGCTTCGGCGAGCGCGTGCGCCGCGCGCGCAACCTGATTCCGTGCCTGCTGCTCATCGCCTTCGTCATGGCTAGCATGTTCACCGGCTATGCGACCGCGACCGAGGCCGCTGCCTTCGGGGTGCTCGGCTCGCTCGCCATCGCCTGGTGGAGCCGCACGCTGACGTGGCAGACCTTCCGCGACAGCCTGATGGGCGCCACCGGCCTTTCCTGCATGATCCTGTTCATCCTGGCCGGCGCCGCGTTCATGAGCTCGTGCATGGCCTTCACCGGCATCCCGCGCGCGCTCGCGGAATGGGTCGCATCGCTCAACGTATCGCGCTACGGCCTGCTCGCCGCGCTCACCGTGATCTACCTGCTGCTCGGCATGGTGATCGACGGCATCTCGATGATCGTGCTCACCATGAGCATCGTGCTGCCGATGGTCGAGGCGGCCGGCATCGATCTGATCTGGTTCGGCATCTTCATCGTGATCCTGGTGGAGATCGCGCAGATCACCCCGCCGGTCGGCTTCAACCTGTTCGTGCTGCAGACCATGAGCGGGCGCGACATCAACTACGTCGCGCGCGCCTCGATTCCCTTCTTCGTCATGATGATGCTCGCGCTCGCGATCGTGGTGGCCTTCCCGGCGCTCTCCACCTGGATGCCCGACGCGCTGCTCGGCGCGACCAAGAAATGAGCGCCATCTACCTGACCGAGGACATCCGGCGCATCGAGCGCGGCTGCGGCGTGCCCGAGGCCGAGCTCATGCAGCGCGCGGCAAGCGCGGCCGCGGACCTCGCCCAGAAAATAATCTCCGACAAGAAAGACGTGCTGGTCCTTGCCGGGCCGGGCAATAACGGCGGCGACGCGCGCGTGATGGCGAAGCTGCTCGAGGAGCGCTTCTTTCGCGTCACCGTGGCCTCCGGCCGCGACGAAGTGCCGGACAAGCCGTGGGGCCTGGTGGTGGACGGGCTGTTCGGCATCGGCCTCGCGCGCGAGATCGCCGGCGAGTACGCGGCGCTCGTCGACTACGCGAACGCGCAGCGCTGCCCGGTGCTCGCGCTCGACATCCCGAGCGGGGTGCATTCCGACAGCGGTCGCGTGCTCGGCCACGCGGTGCGCGCCACGCACACCGTGACCTTCATCGCGCTCAAGCCCGGGCTGCTCACGCTGGAGGGCCCCGACCATTGCGGCGCGATCGAGGTTGCCGATCTCGGCTTGCCGCAAATCGTCGCGCCCTCTGCGTGGGTCGCCGGGCGCGGGCTGTTCAAGGACCAGCTCAAACCGAGGCCGCGCAACTTCCACAAGGGCATGGCCGGCTCGCTCGGCGTGCTCGGCGGCGCGAGCGGGATGACCGGGGCCGCGCTGCTCGCCGGGCGCGCGGCGCTGAAGATGGGCGCCGGCCGCGTCTATGTCGGCTTGCTCGAGGAAAGCATTTCCGTTGATCTTCAGAATCCGGAACTCATGCTGCGCCACCCGGACGACGCGCTGGGGCAGGACCTCGACGCGCTGGTGGTGGGCCCCGGGCTCGGGCAAGGCGAGCGCGCGGAGACGCTGGTCGGGGCGGCGCTCGCGAGCGACCTGCCCTGCGTGCTCGACGCCGATGCGCTGAATCTGCTCTCCGAAAACGAGGACCTGCGCCATGCCTGCGCGCGGCGCAGCGCCGAGACGCTGCTTACGCCGCATCCGGCGGAAGCGGCGCGCCTGCTCGCGATCACCACCGCCGACGTGCAGGCCGACCGCGTGAAGGCGGCGCGCATCCTGGCCGAGAACCTGCGCGCGCACGTGGTGCTGAAGGGTGCCGGCAGCATCCTGGTGGCGCGCGACGCGCACTGGTTCGTGAACACGAGCGGCAATCCCGGCATGGCGAGCGCCGGCATGGGCGACGTGCTGGCCGGCATGCTGGGCGCGCTGCTCGCGCAGCGCTACTCGGGCGAGGCGGCGCTGGTGCTCGGCGTGCACCTGCACGGCGCGGCGGCCGACGAGCTCGTCGCAGCCGGCGCCGGGCCGGTCGGGCTCACCGCCGGAGAACTGATCGACGCTGCGCGCCGGCGCTGGAACCGCTGGCTGACCGAGTAAATGGGGTCCCCGCCTTCGCGGGGACGGCGTTTATCCGACCACGGCGCCTGACGCCGGATCCCACCGCAGCGACGCATCCCTCACCTGGTAGCCCCCGAGCCAGCGCGGCACGCGCTGCGAGCGCGACTTGCCGCTCAGGCGCCAGTCCTTCGAGCGCCATTGCTTGCCCCAGCCCTCGACGAGGCGCTCGTACTGCAGCCGCTCGAGGTGCCACGCCAGCACCGCGTCGGCGAGGAACGCCGGCTCTTCGCGCACCGCCTTGAAGAGCTCGGGAAAGGCGAGCGGCCCGCGCTCGAGCGCGCGCAGCACGCGCCGCTCGAGGAGCGACAGGCCGTCGGTCGTCCACGGCAGCTCCTGGAGAAGGCGGCGCAGCGCCGCTGCCAGGAACGGCAATGCCTGCGGCGGATGCAGCTTTTCCAGTTCGCGCGGATCGGGCGACCGGAAAGCGTTCCACGCCGCCTGCGCCTCCTGGAAGTGCCGGCGCAGCACCGGGCTGCGCAGCGCGAAGAGCTCGGCGGCGCGCTCGGGCGTCATGCTGCCGAGGTACTCGGCCTCGCACACGATCGAGATCGGCGGCCCCCGCAGCGCCGAAAGTCCGTCCAGCACCTGGATGAGCTGCAGCTGGTCGTAGAGATCGTGCTCGAACCACAGCACGATCTCGTCGTGCTCGCCGGCGCGCCGGAAGGCCGCGTCCCTGGTCGCGAACGATTCCTGGACTTCCGGAAGGCTTCCCCACCCCGCGTGCGCGATGAACGCGGCGCGCTCGCGCGACAGCTCCTCGAGCGACAGGCCGGCGCGCACCGGGCCTTCGTGCAGCACGTCCTGCCAGGGCAGGAAGGCGCCGGAGACGGCGCGCGACAGTACCGCGACCGCGGCGTCGCCGTTGGTGATGTGGATCAGAAGCCGATCGTGATGCCGAGGTTGAGCACCGGGTAGTACTTGTACTTGTTCAGCTCGTCCTGCACGCGCTGCTGCTCCGCCGCGACCTGGTTGCACTGCGGGCTGCCCGCCGGCGAGCAGTCGAGGCTCACCTTGGGCGAGCCCTGGAACATCACGCCGAGGTCGAAGTAGAAGTTCACCCCGGGCGTCCACACGTTGCCGTAGCCGATGCCGAGGTAAGGCGCCACGCTGTGCTCGGGCTTCACCGTGCCGGTCACGCTGGTGCCGGCGAACGTGGCGTTGCGCGGCGTGCCGCTCAGGTCGACCTTGTTGTTGTTGGCGATCAGGCCCGCGGTGATGCGAAACGGCCCGAGCGGGCTCCAGTCGAGGAACCCGTTCACCATGCCGAGCTTGGCCTTCGCATCGTAGGTGACCTCGCTCGTATCCACGTCGGTGTTGAAGCTGCCGCCGGAAATGCCGATGCGCCCGCCGAGCGTGGGCGCGATGCCCCAGCCGAAATCGGCGCCGAGGCCGGTGCTGCCGGCGCGCAGGCCGATGCCGGCCGCGCCGGCCAGCCCGCAGGACGCGCTGAAGATCAAGGCAAGCAAGAAACGCATGGTTCCTCCTGTTGGCGAATCAGTCGGCGCGGATGCCCGCCGCGCGGATGAGCTGCACCCATTTGTCGAGGTCGCGCGCGAGCAGCGCTTCGGCCTCGGCGGCGGACACGCGCACCGGGCGCGCGCCGCGCTTTTCCAGCATCGCGGCGGTTTCCGGCATTGCGGCGACGCGCTCGAAATCGGCGCGCAGGCGGGCGAGCACCGGCGCGGGCGTGCCGGCACGCACGAAGTAGCCCACCCACGTCTCCATCTCGAAATCGAGCACGCCGGTCTCGCGCACGGTCGGCACCGCCGGGTGGTAGGCGAGGCGTGCCGGCGACGAGACGGCGATCGGCTTCACGCGCCCCGCCTCGGCGTGGCCGCGCGCGGTGGACGAAGCGTCGAAGAAAAGATCGACGCGGCCGGGAATCAGGTCCTGGTAGGCAGCAGCGGCGCCCTTATAGGGAACGTGGGTGACCGAGGCGCCGGTGCCGTGCCACAGCAGCGCCGCGCAGATGTGCTGGCCGCTGCCGTTGCCGCCCGATGCGTAAGTGAGCTTGCCGGGGTTGGCGCGCGCGAACTGCACGATCTCCTTGAGCGAGTTGAACGGCAGGTCGTTGCGCGCCACCAGCGTGTACGAGAAGGTGGCGGCGATGCCGACCGGCGTGAAGTCGCTCTTCGGATCGTAAGGCAGCTTGCTGTAGAGGCCGGCGCTCAGCACGAGGTTCGCGGAGGCGCCGAGCAGCACGGTGTAGCCGTCCGGATCCGACTTGGCCACGATCTCCGTGCCGACCACGGTGCCGCCGCCGGGGCGGTTTTCCACCACCACCGGCTGGCCGAGCAGCGTGGCGAACGGATCGCTCAGCGTGCGCGCCACCATGTCGAAGCCGCCGCCGGGCGGCTGCGGCACGATGACGCGCAGCGGCCGGGTGGGGAAGGTTTGCGCCTGCGCGTGGACGGACACGGCGCATGCCAGGACGATGAGGAAGCGGATCATGCGCTTCTCGCGTTGCGCCGCGCGCCCGCGTAGCCGCCGAGCACCACGATGACGAAGTTCGCCACCAGCATCACGGTGTTGTACGCATCGCGCGGCACCTGCATGGTCATCAGCAGGCCGAACAGCGTGGAGATCACCGCCAGCACGGTCGCCCACTTCAACGCCGCTTGGCCGGCGACGCGCGCGCAGACGTACCCGCCGAGGAAGGAGAACGCGCCGCCGGCCGCGGAGGCGAGCAGGCCGACGGGCGAGGTCGGGTCGATCTTTTCCGCCATGGCCTGGATCTCCTCCGCCGCGACGCCGTTCATGGCGAGCAGGACGCCCCAGACGAACATGATCACCATGGTGGCGGCGGTGGTGCCGACGATGTCGACCAGCACGCCGTAGATCACGCCCTTCAGCGGCGAGCCGCGCGGGCGCTCGAGGTCGGCCACCGGCGCGGCGGGCGCGCGGTACGGGTTAGTCACAGCGGTAGAACGCCTCGCGCTGCTGCAGGCTGATCGCCTGCAGGTCCTCCGGGTCGCTCGAGCGGCTCACGCGCGGCTCGAGCTCGGCGAGGCGCTTCTCCAGCCGCGCGGTCTTCGCGTCGGCGTCGAGGCCGGCGAACTTCTTGCGCAGCGCGCGCACGTCGGCGTCGCGCTGCTCGGCCTCGGCGAGCGCGATCTGGCGGCGCAGCTTGCGCTTCTCGCACTGCACCGGCTCGAGCTGCTTCGAGATCACCATGAACTCCTGCGCGGCGGGACTCAATGCGAACAACGGTAGCGGCAGGAGCATTCCCGCGACAAGGAGAAATTTCTTCACGCCACCTTCATCTTCGCCTTGGGCTCGGGGTACGGATAGAGCATGTTGAGCGCCACCGACTGGCCGCTCGCCTGCACGATGCGCACGTGCTCGCGGCGCAGCTCGCGCGCGTGGCGCACGCCGCACGAGTGCGCGATCATGTCGATCTCCTTGTTCATGTTCATGGCGTAGTTCGCCACGCGCAGGTACTTCTCCTCGACCACCAGCGCGCGCTGCAGGCGCTTGTTGTGCGTGGTGACGCCGGTCGGGCAGGTGTTCTGGTGGCAGCGCAGCGCCTGGATGCAGCCCAGCGAGAACATGAAGCCGCGCGCGGTGTTGATGAAATCGGCGCCGACGCACAGCGCCCAGGCGGCGCGCGCCGAGGTGACGAGCTTGCCGGAGGCGACCACCCGCACGCGATTGCGCAAGCCCGTCTCGATCAGCGCGTCCACCACGCGCGGCAGCGCCTCGTTGATCGACAGGCTCATGTGGTCGAACAGCGCCTGCGGCGCCGCGCCCGAGCCGCCCTCGCCGCCGTCGATGGCGAGGAAGTCGGGCGCGTACTCCAGGCCGCGGCGGTGCACGATGTCGGCCATCTCGTTCATGAAGCGCCAGCCGCCCACCGCAGTCTTCACGCCGACCGGTCGACCGGTGAGCTCCCGGATGTATTGGATTTTCTCCAGCAGCTCGTTCATGTTGGAGATATCGCGATGCCGGTTCGGGCTGATCGAATCGCGTCCCTCCGGGATGCCGCGGATCTGCGCGATCTCGGCGGTCACCTTGCGCCCGGGCAGCACGCCGCCCTTGCCGGGCTTCGCTCCCTGGGACAATTTGATTTCGAAGGCCTTGACCACCTTGGCGAGTTCGGTGAGCCTTTCTTCGGAAAGACCGCCCTGCGCGTCGCGCACGCCGTACTTGGCGGTGCCGATCTGCATGATGATGTCGCAGCCGCCCTCGACGTGGTAAGGCGAGAGGCCGCCCTCGCCGGTATCCATCCAGCAGCCCGCCACGTTCGCGCCGCGCGACAGCGAGCGCACCGCGGGCGCGGAGATCGCGCCGAAGCTCATGCCGCTCACGTTGACGATCGAGCGCGCCTCGAACGGCTCGCGGCAATAGCCCTCGCCGAGCACCAGCGACGGCGTGGGCAGGCGCTCTTCCTCGAGCACCGGGAACGGGTGGTTGACGAAGATCAGCGCGCCGGGCGAGTGCAGGTCGTAGGTCGAGCCGAAGCCGATCGTGCCGCCCTCGTTCTTCGCCAGCCGGTATACCCAGCCGCGCGTGGCGCGGTTGAACGGCATCTCGTCGCGGTCGCCGGCGAAGAAATACTGGCGGAAGTACTCGCCGAGCTGCTCGAAGAAGTAGCGGAAGCGCCCGATGATCGGGTAGTTGCGCAGCACGCTGTGCTTCTTCTGCGTGATGTCGCGGATGAAGACGAACAGGAGCAGCCCGATCACGACGAATGCGGCGAGCGTGCCGATCCCGTACGAAAGGATGTCTTTCAGCATTGCCCCTTCCCCCTGACTACTCCCTCAGGGCAATGATACTCCGCGGCTTATCTCTTCTGCTTTTGCAGTTCTTACACTGACGATCTCGAGGAAGAAGCGCAGCGCCATGCCGGCGAGCGGATGGTTGCCGTCCAGCACCACCTTGCCGCCGGCCACGTCGGTGACCGTGTAGAAGCGGGAGTCTTCCTCGACCTCCATGCCGACCTCGACGCCCTCGCCGTAGCGCTCGGCCGGCTCGACGCGCAGGAGCTGCGCGTCGTATTCGCCGAACGCGTGCTCCGGCTCGAGCTGCAGCCGCACCGACTCGCCGGGCGCCTTGCCCTCGAGCGCGCGCTCGAGCGCGGCGAGCAGCTCGCCGTAGCCGCCGTGCAGGTAGGTGAGGTCGGAAGGCGCCTGGAGTTGGACGCCCTGGGCGTCGTGCATCTCGACGCGCAGGGAAACCACGGTGTTCTTGGCTACGAGCGCAGGCGCCTCACGAGGTCGAAGACCTCGGCAGCATGGCCGCGGGGACTGACGTTGTAGGCGGCGTGCCGGATCACGCCCTTCTTGTCGATGACGAAGGTGGAGCGCACCAGGCACTCGCGGCGCACGCCCTCGGTGAGCTCCTTTTCCTGGATCACCCCGTACTTGCGGCACACCTCGCCCTCCGGGTCCGACAGCAGCGCGATCGTGACGCCGTTGCGGTCGCGGAAGTCGGCGTGCGTGATGCAGTCGTCGCGCGAGACGCCCAGCACCACGCAGTCGTGCTTGCCGAACTGGTCCTGGTGGTCGGAGAAATCGGTGGTGACGATGGTGCAGCCGGGCGTGCCGTCCTTCGGGTAGAAGTAAAGCACCACGTGCTTCTTGCCCTTGAACTCCGACAGGCTGACTTCCTGCATGTCGGCGTCAGGGAGCGCGAACGACGGAGCGGCTTGTCCCGGCTCGAGCATCGTGCGGGGATTCTATGCCAAAACATTTTTACTTGGACAAGCGCCGCGCGCGCCTGTAGTTCGCGCGCTACATATAATCGATCGAGGATGATCGGGGACCTGGGCGCGCGCGATTTTCTGCGGCGTTATTGGCAGAAAAAGCCGCTGTTTTTGCGCGGTGCGATTGCGCACCTCGACGGAATCGTGACAAGGGCGCAGCTTGCGGCGCTCGCGGCGCGCGACGACGTGGAATCCCGGATCGTGGAACGCCGCGGCAATCGGCGGGAAACGCGCCATGGACCTTTCAAGAAAATAAAGATCCCCCGTTCGGGTTGGACCTTGCTGGTCAACGGCGTCAACCTGCACGTGCCAGGGGCGGACGCCTTGCTGCGGCGCTTCAATTTCGTGCCGCAGGCGCGCCTCGACGACGTCATGGTGAGCTACGCGACGCGCGGCGGCGGCGTCGGCCCGCACCTCGACCGCTACGACGTGTTCCTGCTGCAAGGACCGGGGCGACGCGCCTGGCGCTTTGAAAACCAGCGGGTTGTCGCGCACCCCGGCGACCTCCTGTACCTGCCGCCCGGCGTGCGGCACGACGGCGTGGCGCTCGAGCCGTGCTTCACCTACTCGATCGGCTTCCGCGCCCCGCGCGGCAGCGAGCTCGGCGCGGCGTTCCTCGACTGGCTGCACGAGCGCGGACTGCCGGAGGCGGACTACCGCGACCCCGGCCTCAGGCCGTCGGCGTACCCGGGCCGCATCCCACGCGAACTAATTTCATTTGCGGAAAAGCTGCTGGGCCGCATTCGCTGGTCGCGCGCCGACGTGGAGCGCTTCCTCGGCGAGTACCTGAGCGAGCCCAAGCCGCACGTCGTGTTCGAGCCGGGCCGCGGCAGCGGGGAGGTGGTGAAGCTGCATCCGAAGACGCGCCTCCTTTATCGCGGCGGCCGGTTCTTCATCAACGGCGAGAGCCTGTCGCGGCGCGGCGCGGCCGCCGCGGCGCTGCGCGAGCTCGCCGACCGCCGCACGGCTCATGGCGCGCGGCTTGCCCGTGCGCAGCTCGGCGGTCTAATCTCGGCCTGGCAACGGCTGGGCTACGTGACGAGGGAGAAAAGCTAGTGGACGCGCCGACCTACGAGCGCTTCGAGACCAACGAGGGCTTCCAGGCCACCGTCGACCGCCTGCTCGAGCAGCCCGGGCGCGAGCTGCGCGTGTTCGACCCCGACGGCGCCGCGCTGCGGCTCAACGACCCGGCGCGCACCGAGCGCCTCGAGCGCTTCCTGCTCGCCAGCCGCACGCGTCGCGTGTACCTCGTGGTGCACAGCACCGATCACCTCACGCGCCAGTGCCCTCGCCTGCTCTCGCTGCTGCGGCGCTTCTCGCACGCCATGCAGATCAACCGCACGCACGAGGAGATCCGCGAGGTGCAGGACGCCTTCCTGCTCCTCGACTCCGTGCACTACGTGCGCCGCCCGGTCGCCGCGCTATTCCGCGGCGCGATGGGCCTGGGCGACGAGAACGAAGGCCAGGCGCTGCGCGGGCGCTTCGGCGAGATCTGGGCCGCGTCGTATCCGGCCGTCTCCAGCACCACCATCGGCCTTTAGATCGTTCTCCAGTCGAAGCCGTCGTCCTGCGTGGCGAGGCTGACCCAGCTTTCCTCGCAGCCGAGCGCGCGCGCGAGCGCGGCGCGCGCCAGCTCCGGGCGGTTGTTCTGCTGGGAGAGGTGGGCGCCGATCACGTGCTTGAGCCTGGAGCGGTCGAGCGCGGCGAGCAGGCGCTCGGACTCGCGGTTGTCGAGGTGGCCGAACGGCCCGGCGATGCGCTCCTTCAGCCAGCGCGGGTAGCCGCCGTTCCACAGCAGGTCGCGGTCGTAGTTGCACTCGAGCACCAGCGCGTCGAGCCCGCAGAGCATTTTCTCGACGTGCGGCGTGGAGATGCCGATGTCGGTGATCACGCCGAGCCGGGCCGCGCCGTCGGAGAGCACGTACTGCACGGGCTCGCGCGCGTCGTGCGGCACGGTGAACGGGGTGAGCTGCATGCCGTCGATGAAGTAGGACTGGCGGCCGTTCACGATCGAGCAGCCCACGCCGTCGAGCGCCTTGCCCTCGGCCTTCAGCGCGGCGAGCGTGCCGTGCGTGAGGTACACGGCGACGCGGTGCGCGGCGGCGAACTCGAAGCTGCCCGCGGCATGGTCGCTGTGCTCGTGGGTGATGAGGATCGCGCTCACCTGCGACGGCTCGAGCCCGAGCCGCGCGAGGCGCCGCTCGGTCTCGGTGAGCGAGAGCCCGCAGTCGATCAGCACCACGGTGCGATCGGCCTCGGCCACCAGGCAGTTGCCCGAGCTGCCGCTGGCGAGCGAAGCGAAGCGCAAGGGTCTACTTGAGCTGCTCGTGCAGCAGCGCGAGGATGCGCTGCGCGGTCTTCGAGTGCTCCGCGCCGCCGTCCTTGTTGAGGACGTGCACCTGGCTGCCCGAGGTCTCCTGGGAAACCTGCACGCGATACTGCGCGGCCTTCACCTTCGAGTCGCTGCCCCACGAGAACAGGCGGCTGAACAGGCCGCGCTCCTTCTCCGCCATCTCCGACTCCGGGTCGGCGTAGCGCACGAAGTACAGGCCTTTCTGGCGATCGCGGTCCTCGACGGTGAAGCCGACGCGGTCGAGCGCGAGCCCGACGCGCCGCCACGCCCGGTCGAACGGCTCGTAGACCTGCAGGCGCTCGGTGCCGTCGTTGCTCTTCACGATCTCCGCCCGCAGCGGCTCCTGCCCGGGCGCGGCGAGCTGCTTGGCGCGCTCGCCCGGCGCCCCGAGCCGTACCATCAGGCGGCGCAGGAACTCGGCCTCCAGCTCGTGGCTCGGCGGGCGCGGCTGCCACGCGGTGTTGCCCGGCGTCTCGCCCTTCGGGTCGCGCGTGGTGTAGATCTCCTCCATGCCGCGATGGCTGATGTAGATCTCGGTGCCGGCGCCGTCGGGCGTGCGGTCCAGGCGCGTGCGGAACTTGTCGCGCTCGGAGGTCGAATAGAGAAAGTCGAGCGAGCGGCTGAGGAAGTCGCGCACCGTACCGGCGGAAACGCGCGCGCGGCTCTCGGCCCAGTCGGTCTCCATCACCCCCGCTTCCGGCGTCTCGGTCGCGATCAGGAAGCCGTTCTCCTGCCAGAAATCCTTGACCAGCGGCCAGAGCGTTTCCGGCGGCGTGTCCTGCACCACCAGCCAGCGCTGCGTGCCGGCGCGCTCGATCTTCATGCGCTCGACGACGGGCAGCAGCGCCGGCCCGCCGCCCGCGCTCGTGGCGGCGCGCACCCCGCGCGCCGGATCGCGCCGCTCGGCCTCATATCCCGACAGCGTGGCGCTCGAGCGCGCGGCCTCGGGAATCGAGTAGCGATTGTCGCGCTGCGGCGAGGTCAGGTCGGGCGGCACTTCCAGCGGCGGGAGCTTGCCCGCCGACTTGTAGTCAACCGACGAGTCCGAGAACCACGAGCACCCGGACAACACGGCCGCCGCGGCGGCCGTGGTCAGGAAAAATCGGAGCATTAACCTCTACCTTCGACGACTCTTAGGCCCGGCAGCGCAATGCCGGCTTCGTGCAGCGCTTCGCGCACCGTCTGGTGGAACTTCTCGGCGAGCGGCGAGAGCGGCAGGCGCATGCCGCCTTCGATCAGGCCCATCTCGGCCATCGCCCACTTCACCGGGATCGGGTTCGCCTCGACGAACAGCTTCTGGTGCAGCGGGAACAGTTTGAAATTTATTTCTCTGGCGCGCGCCACGTTGCCGGTCAACGCTGCAGCGCACATCTGGTGCATCGCCTTCGGCGCCACGTTGGCGGTCACCGAGATCACGCCGTGCCCGCCCATCAGGATGAGCGCGAGGCAGGTCGCGTCGTCGCCGCTGTAGATCGCGAAGTTGCGCGGCGCGCGGCGGATGAGATCGGTGTTGCGCTCGATGTTCGCGGTCGCCTCCTTGATGCCGATGATGCCCGGCACCTCGGCGAGGCGCAGCACCGTGTCGGTCTGCAGGTCTGCGACCGTGCGGCCCGGCACGTTGTACAGGATCATCGGCAGGTCGACCGACTCCGCGATCTTGCGGAAGTGGCGGTACAGGCCTTCCTGCGTCGGCTTGTTGTAGTACGGCACCACGGAGAGGCAGGCGGTCGCGCCGTTCTTCTTCGCCGACTCGGTGAGCTCGATCGCCTCGGCGGTCGAGTTGCCGCCGGTGCCGGCGATGATCGGGATGCGGCCGCGCGAGTGCTGCACGGCGAGCCGGATCAGCTCCTTGTGCTCGTCGAAGTCCACGGTCGGCGATTCGCCGGTGGTGCCCACCACCACGATGCCGTCGGTGCCTTCGGCCACGTGCCAGTCGATCAGCTGCCTGAAGCGCGCGAGGTCAAGGCGACCGTCCTCGTGCATGGGGGTGACGATGGCGACCAGGCTTCCGGTAATCATGCGGCGATTCTAACGCTGTTGGCCGCGGCCCGGATGGCGCACACCCGCTGCACCACCGCCTTGCCGGTGTCCCCTTGCTCGAACGCCACGATCGTCAGCGCGCCGAAGGCTTGCAGGAGCTCGCCCGGTCGCAGCAGGAAGTTGGGATTGGACGGCCGGCCATAGCGCTCGTTTCCCGCCATGAAGGTCTCATATATAAGTACGCCGCCCTCGCCCAGCGCCCCGGCCAGCACCGGCAGCAGCGGCCGGTGCAGGTAGCTCGTCGCCACGATGCCGCCGAACTGCTGCCCGGGGAACGGCCATGGGCTGCCGTCTTCCAGGTCGGCCTGCACGAACTTCGCGCCGGGAATGGACTGCGGCTCGCGATCGACCGCAATGACTTCGAACTTGTTGAATATCCTTGCATGTCTTCCCGAGCCACAAGCCACGTCCAGCACCGGCCCACGGCTGACGAGCGGCGCCCAGCGCACCACCCACGGCGACGGCGTTTCAGGATGTGCGTGCGCCATGCTGCTCGAGGAGCCGCCGCAGGATCGAGCGGTGGCAGCGCTGCTCGTCCTCGCAATAGCAGCCGACCGCGAAATCGGTCTGGTGCGAGAGTCCGGCCAGGACCTCGAGCAGGCGCTGCGCCGCGGGCGCCTTCATCTCGCGCTCGTAGGCCCTGGTGAAGCGCTTCCAGTCCTTGTGCGCGAGCGCGATCACCTTGGGCGACGGCGCGAGATCGGGCAGCCAGACGTCGTAGTAATCGAGCCGGGCGTAGTCGCTCTTTTTCACCCCGCGCGGCGGGCGGCGCACCGTGCCCAGGCGCAGGCCCTCGCCCTTGGCGCGCGGCGTGCCGAGGCGCACCACCCGGATCATGCGCGCGAGCTCTTCTCGAACGCCTGCGCGCCCGGCGGCAGCTCGAGCCAGTGCTGCTTCGAGCGCGTCCAGACGTGCCGGTCGACCTTGACGCCGCTCGTATCGTCGAGCGTGCCGGCCAGCAGCGCGATCTCGCCGCGGTCTTCCTGCCACGTCGAGTACAGCGTGGTGCCGCAGCGCGGACAGAAATGCAGGCGAATCCACCGGCCGCTCTCGTCGGAGCGAGTCTCGAAGGTGGTGGGGTTTCCCGTGAATTGCACCTGCTGTTCCAGAAAGGTCGGCCAAATGGCGAAGGCGCTGCCGGTGGCGCGCTGGCAGAACGTGCAATGGCATACTACCGTGCGCGAAGGCGGCGTCGAAGCGCGATAGCGCACCGCCCCGCAAAGGCAACCACCCGTCATCAAAGAGATCGGCCGTCGAAGTGCTTCACTGGCAATGCGGCCAAGTCTACGCCTTCGAGGCAGCGCGCGTTGACCGCCGCCATCGGCTTGCCCGAGCGGTCGGCGGCCTCGGCGTACGGATGGATGCCGCAATTCGCGCAGAAGCGATGCTGGATGAAATGCTTGTTGAAGGTGTAGGTCTTCGGCTCCCCGCTCACCAGCTTGAAATTCTCGCGCGGGATGAACCAGAGCAGCGAGCCCTTGCGCGAGCACATCGAGCAGTTGCAGGCCAGGACTTGCTGAATCTCGCCCTCGGCTTCGAACTTCACGTTCCCGCAATGGCAGCTACCCTGGTATTTCATGCGAGCTTCCTCCGGAAGAAAACGACGCGCTCGGTCTCTTCGAAGCCGAGCGCGCGGTGCACGACGTGGCTGATGGAGTTCTCCAGTACCGCGTCGGATGCGATCTCCTCGCAGCCGGCGCGCCGCGCCCAATCGCACGCCGCCGCGACCAGCCGCGCGGCGACGCCCTTGCGCCGCGCCTGCGGCACCACGTACAGGCCCTCCAGGAACGCCACCGGCGAGGTGCGCGTGCCGTTCACGTAGTCGCTGCGCAAGGAGACCTCGGCGAAGCCGATCGCCTCGTGCGACGGCGAATACGCGACGAACTGGCCGTGGCGGCGCGGGTCGGCGACGAACGAGGCCATTTCCAGCAGGTGCTCCTCGCGCGCGCCGTCGGGCCACAGCGCCTGGCGCAAGCGCAGCCAGCCGGGGTGCTCGGCGCTCGCGCAAGGCTCGATGGTCACGGCCTCAGGCGAGCTGGCGGATATACCCGCGCGCGTCGGCGAGGCGCGTGACCACCTCGTCGGCGCCGGCGGCGAGCAGGCGCGGCTTTACCTTGTCGATCGCTTCGCTGGTGCACAGCGCGATCAGCATGCGGACCTCAGGAAAGCGCTTTTTCAGCCGCCGCGCAAGGTAGGCCGCGTGGCTCGCCGCGCCCGGCGGCACCCCGCACACGCAGATCAGGCGGCACGGGCCCTCGCCTACGCGCTCGAGAGTCTCGGCGGCCAGGCTGTCGCAGGAGAAAAGCTGCGCGCCGGGCAGCAGGCGCGCGAGCATCGCGCCGGCGAGCTCGTCGGCCTGGTCGTGCGCGGGAATGATGCAGGCATGCGACGCGTTGCCGGCCGGCGGCTCCTGGTCGGCGCCCTCCTCGACGATCTCGCGCACCGTGTCGGCGACGAAGCGCACCCGCTCGGGGTCGAGCGCGCCGCGGTTGCGATCGCGCTCGGCGAGCGTGAGCGCCGGGGCGAGGACCTTGTCGTACAGCTCGGCGGCGCCGTGCTCCTCGGCGTATTCGGCGGCGAGCGCAACCGCCTCGTCATGGTCGAGCGCGATCAGGCGCTGGTAGAAGCGCGCTTCCGGCGTAAGCACCGGCTCGACGCCGAGCAGCATGTTGAGCCAGCCCATCTCCGGGATATAGCGTCCCATCACCGCGATGCAGACCGTGAGCGGCACGGCGAGCAGCAGCCCGACCGGCCCCCACAGCCAGGTCCAGAACAGCGCCGCGGTGATAATGGCCATCGCCGACAAGCCGGCGCTGCGGCCGTAGAGCAGGGGCTCCGCCACGTTGACCAGGATCAGC
>DASVFV010000160.1:0-29249 GCA_036379875.1 Burkholderiales bacterium
TGAGCACGATCAACGAACTGCGGCGCATCCTCGGGAGCTGCCGCACGATCGCCGTGGTGGGCCTCTCGCCGCAGTGGCACCGTCCCAGCTTCTTCGCCGCCAAGTACATGCAGGAGCACGGCTACCGCGTCATCCCGGTCAATCCGAAATACCCCGAGATCCTCGGCGAAAAATGCTACCGCTCGCTGCGCGAGATCCCGGAAAAGGTCGACCTTGTCGACGTGTTCCGCAAGACCCAGGACGTCCCGCCGATCGCCGACGACGCGATCGCCATCGGCGCCAAGGTGCTGTGGCAGCAGCTCGGGGTGCGCAATGAAAGCGCCGCAGCAAAAGCCCGCGCGGCGGGGTTGGATGCCGTCATGGACTGCTGCGTGAAGATCGAACACGGCCGCCTGTTCGGGGGGCTGAACTGGGTTGGGGTGAATACCAGGGTGATTTCCGCCAAACGCCCCCGCTGGCTGGCCTACTAGGGTATCCTTCCCCCTATGGGGAGGCTGGTTCGAATTCTGGAAGGGAGATTCGGCCGCCTGGTGCTGAGTGACTTGGCGCCGGGCGAGAGCTGCGCCGCGCAGGCCGATCCCGCCATCGTCATGCAGCCCGGGGACGCCGAGCTCGTGTTCCTCAACCCCGGCGAGAGCTTCGCCGCCACCACCGCCACCCGCGTCCTCGTCCTCCACGCCGCCAGCGACTGGCTGCGCTCGAGCTTCCCGGCCGTGTTCGCGGCCGGCGATGCGCAGCCCTTCGTCGAGGCCCGCGAGCCGATCACGCCGCGCATCCGCCGCCTCGCCGATACCCTGGCGGTGGAAGTGCTGAACGACCGCTTCGTGTCCGCCGAGCGCCTGGATTTCATGCTGCAGGAGCTCTTGCTCTCGATAGTCGAGACCTATCTGGCGCGCCGCCGCGTGGCTTCGCCCGCGTGGCGCGGCTCGCGCTTCGAGGACAGCCGCATCCGCCGCGCCATCGCGCTGCTGCGCGCAAGGCCGAACAAGGAGCTCAACATGGACGACCTGGCGAGCCAGGTCGGCCTGTCGCGCTCGCGCTTCTACGACCTGTTCCAGCTCTGCACCGGCTTCTCGCCGCGCGCCTACCTCGACATGCTGTGCGTGGAGACCGCGATCTCGCGCCTCTCCTCCGGGCAGGGCAAGATCGCCGAGGTGTCGGCCGAGCTCGGCTTCTCGGCGCAGAGCAACTTCACGCGCTTCTTCCTCAACCAGGTCGGCGTGCCGCCTTCCGAATACCGCCGCGCCGCGACGCGGGATCCCTCGGACGAAAATCCCCCCGCGGGGTCCTGAAGTACCCGTAATGCATGGCTGACCGCAAGTTCGGGATCGAGACCCTTTGCCTGCACGCGGGTCAGATCCCCGACCCGGCCACCGGCGCGCGCGCCGCGCCGATCTACCAGACCACCTCGTTCGTGTTCGACTCGGCGGAGCACGCCGCGAGCCTCTTCAACCTGCAGACCTTCGGCAACGTCTATTCGCGCATCTCCAACCCGACGGTGGCGGTGTTCGAGGAGCGCATGGCGGCGATCGAGGGCTGCCGCTCGGCGCTCGCCTGCTCGACCGGCCAGGCCGCCGAGGTCACCGCCATCCTCACGCTGTGCTCGGCGGGCGACCACATCGTGTCGGCTTCCACGCTCTACGGCGGCACGCACACCCTGCTGCACGTGAACCTGAAGAAGCTCGGCATCGAGACGACCTTCGTGCAGCCCGATGATCCGGAAAACTTCCGCAAGGCGATGCGCAAGAACACCAAGCTGGTCTACGCCGAGACGCTCGGCAACCCGCTCATCAACATCGTCGACGTCGAGGCGCTGGCGAAGATCGCGCACGAAGCCGAGATCCCGCTGGTGCTCGACAACACGGTGCCCTCGCCTTACCTGTGCCGCCCCGCGGAATGGGGCGCCGACATCGTGGTGCACTCGGCGACCAAGTACATCGGCGGCCACGGCACCACGATGGGCGGCGTGATCGTCGAATCGGGCAGGTTCAACTGGGGCAACGGCAAGTTTCCCGAGTTCACCAGCCCCTCGCCCGGCTACCACGGCGTGATCTTCCACGAGACGTTCGGCGACTTCGGCTACACCATGAAGGCGCGCATGGAAATCATGCGCACCTTCGGTCCGGCGCTCTCCCCGCTCAACGCCTGGCTGCTGCTGCAGGGCCTGGAGTCGCTGCCGGTGCGCATGGACCGGCATTGCGACAATGCGCTCGCGGTGGCCAAGTTTCTCCAAGGCCATCCCCGGGTGGCCTGGGTCAACTACCCCGGGCTTCCTGACAACAAATATCACGCCCTCGCCCAGAAATACCTGCCCAAAGGCGCCTCCGGCCTGCTTAACTTCGGCGTGAAAGGAGGGGCCAGGGCCGGGGAGCGGTTCATCGAGGCGGCGCAGTTCATGAGCCACCTCGCGAACATCGGGGACGCGAAGACGCTGGTGATCCATCCGGCCTCGACCACGCATCGGCAGATGGAGGAAGCCGATCAGATCAAGGCCGGCGTGACGCCGGACATGATCCGCGTTTCGGTGGGCATCGAGACGCTGGACGACATTCTTTGGGACCTCGACCAGGCACTGACGGAGTCGGGAAAAGCATGATCAGCTACCAGGTCATCGAGCACGGCAAGCCGCTGCAGCGCGTCGTGCTCGACACGCCGCAGCCGCAAGGCACCGAAGTGCTGGTGCGCATCACGCGCTCGGGGGTGTGCCACTCCGACCTGCACATCTGGGAGGGCTACTTCGACCTCGGCGGCGGCAAGCGCTTCTACGTGAAGGAGCGCGGCTGCGTGCCGCCCTTCACCCTCGGCCACGAGCCGCTCGGCATCGTCGAAGCCGTCGGACCGAGGGTTCCGAAGAGCCTGGTCGGCAAGAAGCGACTCGTGCATCCCTGGATCGGCTGCGGCAAATGCGCGATCTGCAAAGCCGGCAACGACAACTATTGCATCTCGGGCCGCCGCATTCCCGGCGTCACCCGGCCCGGCGCGTACGCCACGCACGTGCTGATTCCCGATCCGAAGTACCTGGTGGATTGCACCGGCATCGATGACGCTTTCGCCGCCACCCTCGCCTGCTCCGGCGTCACGGCGTACAGCGCGGCCGCGAAGCTGCCGAAGATCGCCGCCCACGAGCGCGTGGCCGTGATCGGCTGCGGCGGCGTCGGGA
The DNA here is from genome assembly GCA_036379875.1 of Burkholderiales bacterium. GTDB lineage: Bacteria > Pseudomonadota > Gammaproteobacteria > Burkholderiales > SG8-39 > SCGC-AG-212-J23. The sequence continues at coordinate 3,161 of DASVFV010000160.1, forward strand.
TGGCGGGCATCGCGGTGCTGCGCGCCAAGGGTGCCAAGAACATCGTCGCCTGCGACATTGATCCTGAAAAATTAAGAATGGCCATGAAGCTTGGCGCGCGAGACACCGTCAACACCCGCGAGCCGGATGCCGCGCAGAAGCTGCAAGGCATCGCCGGCGCGATCGACTTCGTCGGCATGCCGGCCACCGCCGCGCTCGGCATCGGCGCGCTGCGCAACGGCGGCCGCTACGTCGTGGTGGGCCTGTACGGCGGCGAGCTGGTGCACCCGCTGCCGCCCATCGCGCAGCGCGCGATCGGCATCCAGGGCTCCTACGTGGGCAGCCTCCAGGAGCTGAAGGAAGTCGTCGCGCTGGCGAAGAAGGGCAGGCTCAAGCCCATGCCGCTCGAGACGCGGCCCGGCGGGGACGCCAACCAGGCGCTCGAGGACCTCAAGGCCGGGCGCGTGGTCGGGCGCGTGGTGCTCGATTTCGAGAGCGTGGCGGTGTGAACGCCAAGACCAAAGCGCCCGAGCCGAAGGTCAAGTCGCCCGACACCACGGCGCGCACCACGCGCGAGCAGCTCTTCGCGCAGGCGACGACCGGCGCGGCCGCGCAGCGCTTCGTCTGGCCCGCCCCGCCGTACTACGAGTTCACCGAGCCTTCGTCGCTGAGCGACGAGTGCATGCTGGTGTTCCGCGACGGCGGCAAGGCGGCGGGCAAGCTGCTCGATTTCCTGCCCGACGAAGCGCAGCTCAAGTTCCGCAGCCGCGAATCCTCCGAGGACGTGAGCATCGCGTTCTCTTCGCTGCTGCGCGTGCAGCTCCTCAAGCCGGTCGGGCTGCGCCGCCAGCCGGTGCGCATCGACGACACCGAGGAGCTGTTCGCGCCCTCCGAGCGCCAGCCGTTCGCGATCGGCCTGGCGAACGGCAAGACGTTCCTCGGCGAGACGGTCGGCTCGGTGCATGCGCTGTGCGGCCTTTTCCTGTACCCGCCCGAGCACGACGGCACGGTCACGCGCTGCTTCGTGCCGAGCGACGCCGCGCGCACCACCAGCATCGGCAAGCGCATCGGCGAGCTGCTGGTTGAGGAGCGGCTCGCCTCCGCCGAGGTGGTGGATGCGGCGCTCAACCGGCAGCAGGCCATGCGCTCGCGGCGCTTCGGCGACTACCTGACCGAGCACCAGATCGTCTCGCCCGAGCAGCTCGCCGCGGCGCTCAAGCAGCAGCGCGCGCAGCCGATCCAGAAGCTCGGCGAAACCCTGGTCGAGCTGGGCTACCTCACCGAGGCCGAGCTGCAGGAGGCGCTCGCCATCGAGGCGCGCAACCGCAGCGTGCCGCTCGGCAAGATCCTGAGCGAGATGGGCGTGGTCGACGAGGAGGTCGTCAACGCGGTGATCGCGCGCAAGCTCGGCATCCCGTTCGTCGACCTGAAGAACTTCACCATCGCGCCCGAGGTGCTGAAGCGCATCCCGGCCTCGGCGGCGCACCGCTTCCACACCCTGCCGGTCGCGGAGAACGACAACGCGCTGGTGGTGGCGGTCGAGAACCCGATGGACATGGCGAAGCTCGAAGGCCTGCGCTTCGTCGCCGGCATGAAGCTGGTGCCGGTGATGGCCTCCGGCGAGGACATCCGCGCTGCGCTGCTGCGCGCGTACGGCACGCCGCTCGCCGCGCCAGAGCCCGCGTCCGCGGCCTTGCGCGCCGCCGCGCCGGACGTCGGCATCGGCGAGCTCACCTACCGGCTGGCGGCCGAGACCGCGGACGCCGAGCTCGACGACCAGACCGTCGCGGCAAGCGACAGCGCGCTGGTGCAGCTCGTCAACAAGATGATCGTCGACGCCATCAGGCAGAAAGCCTCCGACATCCATATCGAGGCGAACGGCGGCGGCAAGAACATGCGCGTGCGCTTCCGCAAGGACGGCGTACTGGTGCCCTACCTCGACCTGCCGGCCAAGTTCCGCATGTCGGTGGTGTCGCGCATCAAGGTGATGTGCCAGCTCGACATCACCGAGCGGCGCAAGCCGCAGGACGGCAAGATCGAGTTCCGCCGCTTCGGCCCGCTCGACGTCGACCTGCGCGTCGCCACCATCCCGACCGCCAACGGCCTGGAGGACGTGGTGATGCGGGTGCTCGCTGCTGCTACGCCGGTGCCGATCGACGAGCTCGGCGTCGACGCCGCGTCGCTCGAGACGGTGAAGAAGCTGATCTCGCGGCCGAACGGCCTGTTCCTGGTCTGCGGACCGACCGGCTCGGGCAAGACCACTACCCTGCATTCGCTGCTCGCGCACCTGAACACGCCGGACACCAAGATCTGGACGGCCGAGGACCCGATCGAGATCGCGCAGCCTGGCCTGCGCCAGGTGCAGGTCAATGCCAAGATCGGCTGGACCTTCGCGGCGGCGCTGCGCAGCTTCATGCGCGCCGACCCGGACATCATCATGGTGGGCGAGATGCGCGACGTCGAAACCGCGAAAATCGGCATCGAAGCCTCGCTCACCGGCCACATGGTGTTCTCGACCCTGCACACCGCGAGCGCACCCGAGAGCGTGCTGCGCCTGCTCGACCTCGGGATGGACCCGTTCAATTTCGCCGACGCTCTGCTCGGCATCCTCGCGCAGCGCCTGGTGCGCAAGCTATGCCCGGACTGCAAAACCGCGTACGCGCCGAGCGCTGCGCAGATGGAGGAGCTGGCGGTGGAGTACTGCTCCGGCACCAAGATCGACCCCGGCAGGATCGTGCATGGCTGGCGCACCGCTTCGAAGGGACTGAAGCTCTACCATGCGAAAGGCTGCGTGCGCTGCGACCGCTCGGGCTACAGGGGCCGCACCGGGATCTACGAGCTGCTGGTCGCCGACCAGACCGTGAAGCGCCTGGTCCAGAACCGCGCCCCGCTGCCGGAGGTCGCCGCCGCCGCGGCAGCGAACGGCATGCGCACGCTCAAGCAGGATGGCATCGACAAGGTGATCCGCGGAGTCACCGACATCCACCAGGTGCGCACGGTCTAAACGCGCGCCATCGCCCTTAGAATACGGGCGATGAAAATGGAACATCCGCCCACCTTCGCGTGGGCCAATCCCTACGCCTGGCCGCGCAAGCCGCTGCTCGCGGCCAACGTGGTCTCCACTTCCCAGCCGCTCGCCGCGCAGGCCGGCCTGCAGATGCTCGCCGCAGGCGGCAACGCGATCGACGCGATCCTCGCCACCGCCATCACGCTCACCCTGGTCGAGCCGGTGTCGAACGGCATCGGTTCGGACGCCTACGCGATCGTCTGGGACGGCCAGCGCCTGCACGGCTTGAACGCTTCCGGGCGCTCGCCGGCGCTCTGGACGCCGGAGTTCCTCGGCGGCTGGAAATCGGTGCCGGTGCGCGGCTGGAACTCGGTCAGCGCGCCGGGCTGCGTCTCGGCCTGGGTCGAGATGCACAAGCGCTGGGGCAAGCTGCCCTTCGAGAAGCTGTTCGAGCGCGCGATCCAGTACGGGCGCGAGGGCTTCCTCGTCTCGCCGACCATCGCCGGGCAGTGGGAGAAGCAGGTGGCCGAATTGAAGAGCCAGCCCGGGTTCGCTGACGCGTTCCTGCCGGACGGTCGCCCTCCCAAGCCCGGACAGCGCTTCAGGTTTCCGGCTCATGCAAGGGTGCTGGAGCAAATCGCGGCCACCAAGGGCGAGGCGTTCTATCGCGGCGAATTCGCGCAGAAGCTGGAGGCCGACGCCAGGAAGCACGGCGCCGCGCTGCGCGCCGCCGATCTCGCCGCGCACAAGTCCGACTGGGTCGAGCCGCTCGCGATGAACTACCGCGGCTACACCCTGCATGAGATCCCGCCCAACGGCCAGGGCATCGTCGCGCTCATGGCGCTCGGCATGCTGGAGCACTTCGACGTGCGCGCGCACCCGGTGGACGGCGTCGACAGCGTGCACCTGCAGATCGAGGCGATCAAGCTCGCCTTCGCCGACGCGTGGCGCTACGTGGCCGACGTCGACTACATGAAGGATGTTCGCCCCGCAGGCCTGCTGGATAAGGACTATCTGGCCGAAAGAGCCAAACTGATCGATCCGAAGCGCGCGCAGAATTTCGGACCCGGCAAGCCGCCGCAGGGCGGCACCGTGTACCTCACCGCGGCCGACGCGAGCGGCATGATGGTGTCGTACATCCAGTCGAACTACATGGGCTTCGGCTCGGGCGTGGTGGTGGACGGCATCTCGCTGCAGAACCGCGCCGCGACCTTCGTGATGGAGAAGGGCCACCCCAATACCGCCGGCCCGGGCAAGCGGCCCTACCAGACCATCATCCCGGGCTTCGTCACGCGCGAAGGCGCGCCGGTGATGAGCTTCGGCGTGATGGGCGGCACCATGCAGCCGCAGGGCCACGCGCAGGTGATGGTGCGCATCGCCGACTACGGCCAGAGCCCGCAGGCGGCCTGCGACGGGCCGCGCTTCCGCTTCGTGCAGGGCGTCGACGTGAGCGTGGAAGACGGCCGCTTCCCCGCCGACACGCTGGAGGGGCTGCAGCGCCGCGGCCACCGCATCGTGAACATCGACGACTACAACCAGTTCGGAGCCGCGCAGCTGATCTGGAAGCTCGACGGCGGCTACTTCACCGCGAGCGACCCGCGCCGCGACGGGCAGGCGGTCGGGTTCTGATGCTGAAGTTCTGGGGCCGGGTCAACTCGGTCAACGTCAAGAAGGCGCTGTGGGCGGCGGAGGAGCTCGGGCTCAAGTACGAGCGCGTCGACGCCGGCATGCAGTTCGGCGTGGTGAACACGCCCGAGTACCGCAAGATGAATCCCACCGGCCTGGTGCCGACCATGGACGACGACGGCTTCGTGCTGTGGGAGTCGCACGCCATCGTGCGCTACCTCGCGGCCAAGCACGGCGCCGGCACGCTGTGGCCGGTGGATCTGCGGCAGCGCGCCGACTCCGATCGCTGGATGGACTGGACCACCACCTTCCAGGCCAGCCTGCGCACCGTGTTCTGGGGCCTGGTGCGCACCCCGGCGGAGAAGCGCGACATGAAGGCGATCGAAGAAGCGCGGAAGAAATGCGCGGAGCTGCTCGCCATTCCCGACCAATACCTCGCGAACCGGCCCTACTTCGCGGGCAACAGCCTCACGATCGGCGACATCCCGCTCGGCTGCCATGTCCAGCTCTGGATGCGCCTGCCGATCGAGCGCCCGGCCCACGCCAGCCTGCAGCGCTGGTTCGACAGGCTATGCGCCCGGCCGGCTTACCAGAAGATCGTCGATCTCCCGCTTTCCTGATTTCGCGAGCTTCTTCGCCTCGGCGTAGAAGCGCTCCAGGCTGCCGGCGCGAGCGAGCAGGCGCTCGAACGCCGGCACGAGCCCGGTGTACAGCGCGACCGACGCGAGGAAGGCGTTGTTCGGTTCCGCCGGCAGGGTGGGATAGAGGCTGCGCAGGCGCTGCCATTCGGCGCGCTTGAGCTCGAGCTTCTGCTCGGGCGCAATATCCATCGCGTACGCGGCGGCGAGCCGCTCGCGCGTCTGCGCGACGCGCTCGGCGGCCTCGCGCTTGCGCGCCTGCGCGGCGCGGAACGCCTCCAGCTCGCCGGCGCGCTTCTCGTGCTCGAGCCAGCGGCGCACGCCCTCCTCCTCCACCGTTACCGCGAAGGACTCGTTGAACGTGGTGTCGCCCTTCTTGTACACGACCTGGTGCGCGAGCTCGTGGAAGATGAGGCGCGCGAGCTGCGCGTCGGGGTAGCGGATGAAGGTGGAAAGCAGCGGGTCGTCGAACCAGCCGAGCGTGGAGTACGCCGGCACGCCGCCGACGTAGACGTCGTAGCCCGCTTCGCGCAGCTTCGCGGCCTGCTTGCGCGCGTCGTCCTCCGAGTAGAAGCCGCGGTAGCTCACGCAGCCGGTGAAGGGAAAGCACTCCTGCTTCGGCTCCACCGAGAATTGCGGCGCGGCGAACACGTTCCACACCACGTAGGGGCGGTCGATGTCCGCATACGCGAGATAGCTCTTGTTGTCGGGCAGCCCGAGCTCGCGCGAGGCGAACTCGCGGATGCGCCGCGCGGTCTCGAGGCGCTGGCGCAGCTCGGGCGCGGTGGCCGGGTCGGCGAGCCATTCCGAGAGCGGGCGCGCCTTCGACATCACCTGCATGTGCCCGCCGATCGCCTGCGTGTAATAGGAGAGCGACTGGCAGCCGGCCAGCAGCGCGAGCGCGGCGGCGCTCAAGAGCCATCTCATGCGAAGCGGCCCGCGCCGAGAAAACGCTCCACCAGGGCGCTCACTTTCCCGGACATGACGAGCATGCTGTGCCCGTAGTGGACCAACGCGCGATCGCGCATTCCGTCGACCGTGGTCTCGTCCACGCACACCACGCCGTCGTTCTCGCCGGGCAGCGCGCCGAGTGCCCGGCCAAGGCCGATGGGCGCGGTGCCGGCGATCACGCCGAGCGGCGCGGCGCGCGTCCAGCGCGCCGGGTGCTCGTCCCACAGCGCGCGGCAGCCGCCCATCATCCAGCGTCCGAGGCGGGCGCGGCCGAGGCGGCGGCCGGCGGCGCAGCCGCGCACCGGCGCGCCGAGCAGCACCACCGCGTCGGCCTCGATCTCGGCATGGCGGTTCAGCATGTCGAGGATCAGCACGCCGCCCAGGCTGTGGCCGACGAACAACCGCCCTTCGCGCGAGAAGCGTGCGAGCGCCTCGATGTTCGCGTCATGCGCGCCGCGCCCGCTGTAGTCGAAGAGATCCACTTCGTAGGCGCGGCGAAGGCGCGCGGTGAACAGCGCCATGGCCGCGGCCGGCATCCACAGCCCGGGCACCAGCACCAGCCGCTCTTTCATTCACCGCCGCGCGCGAAGATCGCGCTCGCGCGCACGATCGGCTTGTCGTTCGCCACCAGGTAGCAGTTCGCGAAGGCGAGGCGCGCGCCGACGCGCTGGATCTCGACCTGCGACTCGATCCAGTCGCCGACCTTCGCTGCGCCGGCGTAATCGACCGCCAGGTGCGCGGTGAGGAAGCTGCCTTTGTCGCCCGACTTCGCCAGCATCGCGTAGCCGAGCGCCAGGTCGGCCAGGGTGGCGAGCACGCCGCCGTGGCAGATACCGCGCGAATTGGTGTGCTTCTCCTCGACCACGATTCCGATCGAGACGCTCTCGCCGTCGCGCCGCTCGTAGAGCGGGCCGACCAGCGCGTTGAACGGGCTCAGGCGCTCGATCTTGCGAAAGGCTTCAGGAATAGGCGGCATCGCGGCCGATTCTAGCGGTGGCGAGCAGGCGCAAGCCGGCCGCGAGCGCCGGCACGCCGAACACCGCGTAAGTGGCGCCGTAGGAGCCGGTCAGGCCGAGCACGAGGTGGAAGAGCGGCGGCGTGACCACCACGCCGAGGAATGTAAAAAATGCAGAGCCGCCGGTCGCGTCGCTCACGCGCTCGCGCGGCGCGCGGCGCGCGATCTCGGCGAGGAACACGCCGTTCCAGCCCACCGCGGTGGCGCCGTAGGCCATCGCGAAAGCGAACAGCGCCCACAGCGGCCAGCCCGGGCCGGCGGCGAGCGCGCTGAACGCCGTGGCCGCCATGCCGAGGCCGAGCAGGCCGAGCGTGACGCGGCGCGTGGCGAAGCGGTCGGCGAACACCCCCCAGGCGATGCGCGCCGCCACGCTGGTCAACTGCGAGGCCGCCATCACCATGCCGGCGAGCACCAGCGAGAGCGAGAAGTCCTCGACCAGGAAAGTCACCAGGTAGGCGAGCAGGGTGATCTGCATGCCGGCGTAGATGAACGAGACGAGCGACAGCTCGAGCAGCGCGCGGTCGCGCACCACGAGCGCGACCGGCGCGAACGCGGAGCGAAGCGACGCCGGCGCGCTCGGATTGCGCCCGGCGTCATAGCGCTCGCGTACCGGCACCAGCGCTACGGCGCAGAGCGCGCATGCGAGCCCGAAGGCGATGGCCGCCGGCTGCCAGCCGAACGCGAGCACCCCGAGCGGCGCCACCGCGCCCGCGATCGCGGTGCCGAGCGGCACGCCGGTCTGCTTGATCGAGAAGGTGAGCGCGAGCAGGTGCGGCGGAGCCGCGCGTACCAGGATCGCCGAGCTCGCCGGCGTGGCGGGCCCGTAGCCGAGACCGAGCAGCAGCGCGCCGGCGAGCACCGCCGGCAGCCAGCCGCTCGCCGCCGCCGCCAATCCGGCGAGGCAGAGCAGCAGCCCGACCTGCGAGACCAGGATCGGGCCGAAGCGCGCCACCCAGCCGCCCGCGGTGACCGTGCCGATCATCGAGCCCAGGTACACGGTGGTGACGAAATAGCCGATCGCGGCCGGCGCCACGCCGAGCGCCGGCGCGGCGGCGGGCGCCATCACCGGCGCGCAGTACACCGCGGCCGACACCAGCGTCTGGATCGCCAGCGTCGCCGCGACCGGGAGGGCGAGCTTCAGCTTTTCCCGCGCACCGAGTCGAGCAGCGCCTGCGCGCGATAGGCCACCGGGTAGTCGACCATCTGCCCGTCGACCTGCACCGCGGCCTCGCCGCGCGCCTCGGCCTGCCGGAACGCGGCGACGATGCGCTCGGCGCGCGCGAGCTCCTCGGCGCTCGGCTGGTAGGCCGCGTTGACCGGCGCGAGCTGGTCGGGATGAACGCACAGGCGCCCCTGGAAGCCGCCGCGGCGGCTGCGCTCGAGCGCGCGTGCGAAGCCGGCGTTGTCCTTGAAGTCGAACCAGGGGCTGTCGATCGGCCCCTCGAGGCCGGCGGCGCGCGACGAGAGCACCACGCGCGCCCGCGCGTCGGCCAGCTCGGCTTCTTCAGGGCCCACGCTGAGACCCAGCTCATGGCTGTAGTCCGCCGCGCCGAATGCAACGCGCTTCACGCGCCACGGGCCCTTGTACGGCCGCAGGCTGCGCGCCTGCAGCACGCGGTCGATGCGCTGTACGCCGGCCGCGGTCTCGATCTGCGGCATGAGATCGATCGAGCCTTCCGCCATGCCGCGCTCGCGCTCGAGGTTCCACAGCATCCAGTCGATGGCGTGCAGGTCGGCCGCGCTTTCCACCTTGGGCAATACGACGCCTTCCACCTTCCCATGAATGGTTTCCTGCAAGTCGGAAAAACAGAAAGGCGTGGAGGGCGCATTCACGCGCACGAAGCCGCGCGCGCGGCGCGGCCGCTCGAGCGCCGCGGCGACCGCCTTGCGCGTGGCGGCCTTCTCGGCGAGCGCCACCGAGTCTTCCAGGTCGACGATCACCACGTCGGCCTCGAGCGTGAGGGCTTTCTCGACGCGCCGCGCGACGTTGCCGGGCGCGAACAGGAATGAGCGATTCATTTGATCAGCGCCCTCTCGTTCCATTGCGGATAAGGCAGCAGCGCCGTGCCGAGCTCGGGCCGCCCCATGCGGATCTGCACCACCAGCGGCCGGAAGCCGAGCTGCGCGCCGTTCTCCGGCGAGACGCGGTATTCGCCGAGCGGCGCCGAGATCTCGAGCTCGGCGAGCGCGCTGCGCACCGCCTCCTGCGCGAGCGAGCCCGCGCTGCGCACCGCGGCCGCAAGCACCAGCCCGGCGGTATAGCCCTCCGCCGCGGCGAGCGAAGGCGCCACGGTATGGCGCGCCGTATAGGCTTTGGCGAAAGCGCGCGCGGCGTCGTTGCGCCGCGCGTCGAAGTCCACCGCGCCGAGGCTGAATTCGGCGTCCTGCCCGAGCAGCGCGACGAAGCGCGGGTGCGAAGCGCTGGCGGCGAAGAACAGCGGCGGCGCATAGTCCAGGCGCTTGAAGGTCTTCACCATCTCGGCCGCATCGCGCACGTCGCCGAAGGCGATCCAGGCCTGCGCCTTGGCCTCGCGCGCTTTCGCCACCTGCGCCGCGAAGTCGAGCGTGCCGGGCCGGTAGCTCGCCACGTCGCCCACGCTGAACGCGCTGCCGGCGCCGTTGCGCGTCGCCTCGGCCATCTCGGTCGAGGCCGCGTCCTCGCGCGCCAGGATGAAGAGGCGGCGCATCTCGGCGGCTCCCGCGACCTCGAGCACGCCGCGCCCGTACGCGGCGTACGGCACCGCGGTCTGGAACACCCAGCGCCCCGGCCGGCTGTGGATCGCGGCCGCCGGTCCCGCGCCGTTCACCATCACGCGGCGCGCGCGCTCGGCCTCCGCCGCAGCGAGCAGCGTGGCCGCCGAGCCGTACGGGCCGATCAGCAGGTCGACAGTCTTGTCGCCCACCAGCTCCACGTACAGCTCGCGCGCGCGCACCGCGCGCGACGCATCATCGAGCACGCGCAGCTCGACGCGGCGCTCGAGCAGCCCGCCCGACTCGTTGACCTGCGCGTGCCACAGTTGCAGTCCCTTCAGGTAATCGGCGGCGAGCTCGGCGTGTGCGCCGGTTTGCGAAATCACCGCGCCGATCACCACGGGCTGCGCCCAGGCGATCGAGAGCCCGGCTAGCCAAAGCAGCAGAAGCCGAATAGTGTTCAAGGATGAGCCTGCATAAGCGCTTCGCCGACATTGTAGGCGCGGCGAACGTGCTCACCGCCCCCGCGGACACGAAACCGTACTTCACCGACTGGCGCCGGCAGTACTCGGCGCCGGGCGAGTGCGTGGTGCGGCCGGCTTCGACGCTGGAAGTGTCGAAGGTGGTGGCGCTGTGCGCGGCCGAAGGCATCGCCGTCGTGCCGCAAGGCGGCAACACCGGGCTGGTGGGCGGCTCGGTGCCGACCGGCGCGCGGCGCGAGATCGTGCTCGCGCTCGGCCGCATGAACCGCATCCGCGCGCTCGACGCGCTGAACGACACGGTCACGGTCGAAGCGGGCTGCGTGCTCGCCGCGCTGCAGGACGCCGCGGACCAGGCCGGGCGCCTGTTCCCGCTCTCGCTCGCCGCCGAGGGCAGCTGCCAGATCGGCGGCAACCTTTCCACCAACGCGGGCGGCGTCAACGTGCTGCGCTACGGCAACGCGCGCGAGCAGGTGCTCGGCCTGGAAGTGGTGCTGCCCGATGGGCGCATCTGGGACGGGCTGCGCGGCCTGCGCAAGGACAACACCGGCTACGACCTGAAGCAGATCTTCCTGGGCGCCGAGGGCACGCTCGGCGTGATCACCGCGGCGGTGCTGCGCCTCTACCCGAAGCCGGCAGCATCGGCGACCGCGTGGATCGCAGTCCGGAGCCCGCGCGACGCGGTCGAGCTGCTCGCCGCGCTGCGCGAGCGCCTCGGCGAGCGCATCTCGGCCTTCGAGCTGGTCTCGCGCGCCTGCCTGGAGGCGGTGCTGCGGCACGCGCGGGACCTGAAAGACCCGCTGCCCGCGCCGCACCCCTGGTACGTGCTCGCGCAGCTCGCCGACAGCGGCGCCACCGCGGAGCTGGAGGAACGCGCGGCCGAGGCGCTCGGCGGGCGCGAGGCGGTGCTCGCGCAAAGCGGCGAGCAGGCGCGCAGCCTGTGGCGCATCCGCGAAACCATCCCGGAGGCGCAGTTCGCCAACGTGAAGCACGACATCTCGCTGCCGATCTCCCGCATCCCGGACTTCGTCGAGCGCGCCGGCCGCGCGTTGCGCGAGGCGTATCCCGGCACCGAGATCTACTGCTTCGGCCACGTGGGCGACGGCAACCTGCACTACAACGTCGGCCCGCAGCGGCTGTTGGAAGAGCGCGCCAGCGTGAGCCGCGTGGTGTACGACGAGGTCGAGAGGCTGCGCGGCTCGATCTCCGCGGAGCACGGGCTCGGACAGCTCAAGCGCGAGGAGATCCGCGCGCACAAGCCGGCGCTCGAGCTGGAGCTGATGCGCAGGCTCAAGTCGGCGCTCGACCCGCACGGCCTGATGAATCCCGGCAAAGTGCTCTAGCGGACCAGCGTGATCGGCCGGCCGCCGAGCTCGCCGACCATGCGGTTGCCTTCCACGCGCCCCTTGAAGCCGTCCCAGCTGATGTCGCGCCCGGAGAGCACGGCATTGCGCGCGCCCTCCACGTCGATCTGCTGGTAGCTCTGCTCGATGCGCAGCTCCAGGCCGGGGCCGCGCCACACGCCGCGCACATCGGCCGGCACGATCCACAGGTAGAGCCGGCTCTCGTCGCCCTGCCCCGGATGACGGCCGCTCACCTTGAACAGCGCGCTGCGGTCGGGGCGCCAGCCCGCCATGCCGAACGAATGCGACACGATGCGCGTGCCCGGCGCGAGCTCGGCGATGAAGCGCGACTGCAGCTTGCCCATCAGCGCGGGCAGCAGATACACCGTAACTACGCTCGCGGACGAGATGTCGGCGACCAGCACGTCGCCCTGCTCGAAGCGCACGCGCTCTTCGACCCCGGCGGCGCGCGCGTTGGCGCGCGACTTCTCGACCAGGGCCTGGTCGAGCTCGATGCCCAGGCCGCGCGCGCCGAACTGGCGTGCCGCGGCGATCACGATGCGGCCGTCGCCGGAGCCGAGGTCGAGCACCGTGTCGCCGGCCCGCGTGCCCGCCATCTCGAGCATGCGCAGCACAATCTCGTCCGGCGTGGTGATGAACGGCGCCTGCCATTCGAGCTCGTCGGCATGCGCAAGGCAGGCGGCGAGGCCGAGCGCGAGCGCGGCGAGCGGCCTCACTTCATCAGGCCGGCGATCTGCCGGCGCACCTCGGGCTTCGACCAGTCGAGCTCGCCGCGGTGCTGGAAGCGGATCACGCCGTCGGGGCCGACGATGTAGGTGGCGGGCAGCATCTTGGCCTGCCAGGCGCGCGCCACCCTTGCGTCGCGGTCGAGCAGCACGGCGAAGCGCACCGGCATCGCGTCGAGGAACTTGCGGATGCGCGACTCCGGCTCGGCCAGGTTGACCGCGAGCACCGCGAACGGGTGGCCCTCCAGCGAGGCGCGCAGGCGCTCGATGCTCGGCATCTCCTCGCGGCAGGGCTCGCACCAGGTGGCCCAGAAGTTCACCAGCACGACCTTGCCCCGGTAATCGGCCAGCTTGTGCGTCCGGCCCTGCAGGTCGGAGAGCTCGAGCGCCGGCGCACGCGTGGCGGGCGCGGGCTTGAGCTCCTGCGCCGCCGCCGGCAACGCTACGGCGAGCAGGAGGACGAGCAGCCTCACGCGCTGGCCGGCCGGGCGGTGATGGTGTACTTGAACGCGTCCGGATCGAGCGAGTCGAGCCGCTCCTTGCCGATTTCGCCGTTCGGGTACATGAGGTACGACAGTTTGGGTCCGCTCGAATTGGGCAGGCGGATGTCGTGCCCCATGTTGTAGGCGAGCCAGTTCATCTCCCAGCTGCCGAACAGGCGCTTGCGCGCCGCCGTCACCTTCGCATCGCGCATCTCGAGCTTGCCCGGCGGCTCTTCGAGCACCACCTTGCGCACGTCGGCCGGATCGACCGGCACCCAGCCGTAGCCCTGCGCGTAGAACTCGGCGCGGCAGTGCTGCGCGCGCGTGACGTTCGGCGTGCCGACGCCGAGGCTCGCGTAGCCGTGCTGCGAGCGCGCCACGCGCAGGCCGTACACGTCGCGCGCCGGCACGCCGACCGAGCGCGCCAGGCCGACGAACAGCGCGTTCAGGTCGCCGCACTTGCCGCCGAAATTGCCGGTCTCGAGCATCGACTTGATGTCGCCCCAGCCGCAGCCGCGCACCTTGGCGTCGCGGAAGGTGTTTTCCACCACCCACTCGTAAATCGCGCGCGCCTTGTTCACGTCGCCGTCCACGCCCTTGACGATGCCGCGCGCGGTGTCGCGCACGATGCCGTCCGTGGGGATGAGCTCGGTCGGCGCGGTAAAGAACTGGCGCTCCGCGGCGCCCAGCTTGGCGTCGCCGCGCGGACGCGACAGGTCGACCGCGTGGTCACGCGTGGCGAAACGGCTGGTGAGCTCGAGCACCGGCGTGGCGCTGCCGCTCCACTCCGCGTAGAGCATCGGGACTCCGTACTTTCCGTCGGACAAGGTCTGCGCGCGCGCCGCGTTGCCGGTCCACTGGCTGCCGAGGTTGCGTTGCCACTCGGTGTCCTCGATGAGCGGCATCGGCAGCCAGACGCGCGAGGTGCCCTGCGGCCACTGGATCTCGATCCGCGTCACCACCTCGTAGGTCTGCCAGTCCGGCGTGGCGTGCGCCCCGCGCCACGGCAGCGCCGACACGGCTGCCGCGGCAGCGGACGATTTCAAAAATACGCGACGGTCCATACGGGCTCCTTCGGAAGTTTTATCGGGGTGTTGCGGGGGAACTGCGCGGCGAGCGGGCGCTGCGGGAAGTCAGCCGGTCCAGGATGAACACCGGCTTACTCTACCGCAAAAAAAAGCCCGGCCGGGCGCCGGGCTGGTATTCGGCCGCGCGCGTTACTTCGCGGCGTCTTTCGTGGCGTCCTTCTTTCCCTCCTTGGCCTTCTTGTCGGCCTTGGCGGTCTTCTTGTTCGCCTTGGCGCTGGACGACTTGGACTTCGCCTTGGCCTTGTCGGACTTCTTCGCTTCGGACTTCATTTCGCTCTTGCCCTTGGTGTCGTCCTTCGGGGCGGGCGCCTGGGCGTAGGCGCCGAGCGCAAACGCGGACGCGACCAGCGCGACGAGCAGCTTCTTCAACATGGGGTCTCCTGTTGTGGTTGACGGGGATCCGGTGCGGATCTGCGCTGCGAATAACGCGCCAGTGCACCGCCCGTTGACGCCGAACGTTAAGCCCTCACCGTGACATGGATTCGCTGCACGCCGTTGTTGCCGAAGCCGGATACATCCCATGGCGCCTCGAGGGGCTGCGAGCGGCCGGCCGCGTCGGTGGCGCGGCAGGCGAGCTCGTGCTCGCCCACGCTTGCCTGCCAGACGAATTTCCAGGGCTGCCAGCCGTGCGCGTGTCGTTGCGCGGCGACGTCCGCCGTATGCCAATGACCGTCGACTGCGAATTCCACCTTCTGCACCGCCGCGACGCCGCTCCAGGCGCGCCCGACGACTTGGACGCGTCCGGCCTCGACGATGCGGCGGCGCGTATAGAAATCCGGGATACCGGGCGGCGCCATGAGCGAGTTCACGCGCATCAGCGTGCACGGCTCGCCCTTTTCGCCGGGCTCGCGACGGAAGTGATAGCTGCGCGCCTGCTGCAGCCCGTCGAACGGCCGGTCGAGCGCTTCGATGGCGCGCAGCCACTTCACGCTCGCCATGCCGTACCAGCGCGGCACCACGAGGCGCAACGGCGCGCCATGCTGCGGCGGCAGCGGCGCGCCGTTCATCGCGTACGCGAGCAGCACGTCGTCGTCGAGCGCCTGCGCGCGGCTCAGGCTGCGCGCGAAGTGGTGTTCGACGCCCGCGTCGATGCCGCGATCGGCGCCGTGGAATACGACTTCAGTCGCGCGCGCTTCGAGCTCGAGCACCTGGTGGAGCGGCACGCCGGTCCATTCCGCGGTCGACACGCCTTCCTCGATCCAGGGCACCGATGGATAGCGCGGCGTGAGCTGCGCGCGGCCGTTCCCTGCGCACTCCATGGTGACGCGCAGCGTCTTCGCCGGGAGCGCCGTGAGCTCCTTCACCGAAAGCGTCCGCGCCTTCGCCAAGCCCGTGATGTCCAGCCGCCAGTGGCTTTCATCGGCGTCAGGGATGTCAAAGTGAATCAGCAGGTAATGCAGCCCGGCGGGCGTCACGTCGTGGCGCAACGCCTCGAGCGGCATGCCGCGGTTGCGCGCGGCGAGCGCGAGCTCCTCGGCGGTAAAACGGCCGGCGATCGGCGGGCGCCGCGTATGGCGAGGTGACCCCATCGTGGCGATTCTATATAGTGCGCGCGCAATGACCCTCGGCGAATTCACCGCGCGCCTGCCCAAGGGCGATCTCTGGGTGTTCGGCTACGGGTCGCTCATGTGGTCGCCGTGCTTCGACTACACGCACAAGGCGCCCGCGCTCGCGCACGGCTATCACCGCGCGCTGTGCATCCTGTCCACGCGCTATCGCGGCACCGAGCGCAAGCCCGGGCTGGTGATGGGCCTGTGCCACGGCGGCTCGTGCTGGGGCATCGCGTACCGCGTCGACGCGCCGCGGCTGCGCCGCGCGCTCGCGCGGCTGTGGTATCGCGAGATGCCGCGCCGCGTGTACAAGCCAACGCTCATTCCGGTACGCCTGTCCAGGGCTCGGATGGTCCGGGCGCTCGCTTTCGTCGCCGATCCGGCGCACCCGGCGTACGTGCGCGAGCTCGACCTGCACGGGCGCGCGCGCCTGGTGGCGCAGGGCATCGGCGTGCGCGGCCCGTGCGTCGACTACATCCGCAACACCCTCGAGCACATGCAGGAGGTCGGCGTGCGCGATCCGCACCTCGAACGCATCCTGCATGCGGCGATGGCTTTGCGTCAGAATGGCAGCCATGACTCCCGAGTTGTGGCCTGCGCGCCTCCACCACCTGCGGCGCGACAGCCCGAAGCCCGAGCCGCTGGCGCGGTTCTACGGCGAGCTGCTCGGCGACCGCGTCGAGGCGCTGCCCGGCGCTAGCTGGCTGGTGAGCGGGCGCGGCCGCCGGCTGGTGGTCGGCCAGGGCGCGGCGGCTTCGGTGCCGTACTTCGCGCTCGAGATGCAGGACGCCGCGCACCTCGACGCGTTCCGGCGCCGCTGCAAGGCCGAGCCGTTCTCCACGCCGCTCTTCGCCGAGTCGTTTTCGCTGATGGACCCCGATGGCCGTCGCGTTGTATTTGGGGTATCCAAGGAAACACCGACATCCAGCGGCCTGCCCGGCCGCCTGCAGCATTTCGTCTGTGCGACGACGCGCCTGAACGCGATGCTTGCCTTCTACAAAGACCTCGGCATGGCGGAATCGGACCGCGTGCTCGAGAACGACGATCTCGCCGCGGTGTTCCTGCGCTCCGATCCCGAGCACCACAGCTTCGCGGCGTTCCGCGCGCCCGAGTCGCGGGCCGACCACCACTGCTACGAGACCAGCGGCTGGCTGGACATCCGCGACTGGGCCGACCGCATGGCGAAGCTGCGCATCCCGCTGTGGTGGGGACCCGGACGCCACGGGCCGGGCAACAATCTGTTTTTCATGATCGAGGACCCCGACGGCCACAAGGTGGAGTTCTCGGCCGAGCTCGAGCTCATGCCGCGCGCCATGGCGCCGCGCACCTGGCCGCACGAGCAGCGCACGCTCAACCTGTGGGGCTCGGCGTGGATGCGGTCCTGATTCGCTGCAGCGCTTTTTCGAGCGTCTTTCTCTGCGTGCCGAAGTTGAGCCGCACGAAGCGCGGATCGCCGAACTGCTCGCCCGGGTAGACCGAGACACCCTGCTTGAGAAAGCGCTCCGCCGCGTCGGGCATCGAGGAGACGTCGATCCACGCGAGGTAAGTGGCCTCGACGTGTGCCATCGGCAGGCCGATGGCCTGCTCCAGGAAATCGCGGTTGCCGCGCAGGTAGTCGAGCTGCGCGGCGAGCCAGTCGTCGCAGCGCGTGAGCGCGGCGAGCGTCGCGGCGAGCCCGAATACCGAGGGCGAGCCGATCACGTGCGCGCTGACTTCGCTCGAGAACGCCTTGCGCAACGCGCCATCCTCGATCACCGCCCAGCCGCAGCCCGCGGCCGGGATGTTGAACGCCTTGTTCGCCGACATGAGCGTCACGGTGCGGCGCGACACTTCCGGCGCGAGGCTCGCGATCGGCACGTGGCGCAGCCCGTTCTCGAGAATCAGCTCGCAATGGATCTCGTCCGAGACGATCAGGCCGGTGAAAGCCTCGGCGATCCGCTCCAGCTCGTGGCGGCGGAACACCGTGCCGCCGGGGTTCTGCGGATTGCAGAGGAAGAATGCGTCTTGGGTTTTCTCGCGCAAATCGAACACCCAGCGTCCACCGTCGAGGACGAGGGGTAGCTCCGTAAAGGCGCGCGGCGCGAGCTCGACCGCGCGCCTGAAGTGGTGGTACACCGGCCGCGGGATGAAGGCGTGGCCGCCGGCCGGCACGAGGTGGCGCGCGGCGAGGTGCAAGCCCGGCACCACGCCGGGCAGGAACACGATCCAGCCCGGATCGATGCGCCAGCCGTAGAGGCGCTGCAGGCGCGCCGCGATCGCGGCGCGCAGCTCGTGCGGCGGGGTGCTGTAGCCCAGCACACCGTGCGCCACGCGCGCCGAAAGCGCTTCGAGGATCGGCGGCGCGGCGCGAAAGTCGGTGTCGGCGACCCAAAGCGGGATCACGTCGCGCCCGGCGTGCCGCTCCCAGCGCGTGCTCCAGGTGCCCGCGCGCTCGACGGGCGTGTCGAAATCGAACGCTATTTCTTGCCGGTCGAGAGCTCGTCCTTCTCGAGCGCGTCGACGCTCTCCTGCGGGTCTTCCTGCGGCTGGCTGGACTGCAGCGGATCCTCTTCGAGGCGGTTCTGGCTGTCGTCGACGTCCTCGGTCTGCACCTGTCGCG
Organism: Burkholderiales bacterium; assembly: GCA_036379875.1. GTDB lineage: Bacteria > Pseudomonadota > Gammaproteobacteria > Burkholderiales > SG8-39 > SCGC-AG-212-J23. The sequence continues at coordinate 21,355 of DASVFV010000160.1, forward strand.
CCTCGTGCTGCAGGCGCTCCGGGAACCAGGTGGCGATGGCCGGGAACGTGACCACCAGTGCGATCGCCACGCACTGCAGCACCATGAACTCGAACATGCCCTTGTAGATCGTGGCGAGCGACCATTCCTTGACCACCTGCTTCAGGTAGTACGCCGACATGGCGACCGGCGGCGATAGGTAGGCGGTCTGCAGCGTCACGGCGACCACCGTGCCGAACCAGACCATCAGCATGTCCGGCGCGATGCCGAGCGTGGTGGCGAGCGGCCCCTTGAGGCCGTCCATCACCGGATAGAAGATCGGCAGGAACACGAGGATGATGGCCGGCCACTCGAACGGCCAGCCGAGCAGGAAGATCAGCACCAGGACCACCACCAGCATCAACACCGGCGGGATCGGCAGCGCCAGCAACGATTCGGTGATCCAGTTGGCGGTGCCCAGGCGCGCGAACACCGCGCCGAAAATGTTCGAGGTGACCGCGAGCAGCAGCACCATGCTCGAGGTGGCCGTGGCGCTGACCACCGCGCGCTTCATGCCGGCGTAGGTCAGGCGCCGGTAGCAGGCCGCGAGGATCAGCGCGCCGAGCGAGCCGATGCCGGCGGCCTCGGTCGGCGTGGCGAGACCGGCCAGGATCGAGCCGAGCGTGGCCGCGATCAGGCCGAGCAACGGCACGACGCCGATCACCACCTCCTTGAGCATCACCGCGAGGCTTTGCACGCGATCGGCTTTCGGCACCGGCGGGCCGAGCTTCGGATTGATGAAAGCGCGCGCCGCGAGATAAGCGAGATAGATGCCCGCGAGCAGGAAGCCGGGACCGAAAGCCGCGGCGTACAGGTCGGCCACCGAGACGCCGAGCACCGGCCCCATCACGATCAGCATCACCGAAGGCGGAATCAGGATGCCGAGCGTGCCGCCGGCGGTGATCGCGCCGGCGGCCAGCCTGCCGTCGTAGCCGGTCTTGATCATGATCGGCGAGGCCATGATGCCGAGCACGGTCACGGCCGCGCCGACGATTCCGGTGGCCATGGCGAACACCGCGGAAGTGACGATGACGACGATGAACAGCGCGCCGCGCACCGGCGCGAGCAGCATGCGAAACGCGGAGAACAGGCGCTCCATGAGTCCCGCCTGCTCGGTGATGAAGCCCATGAAGATGAACAGCGGCACCGCCGCGAGCAGCTCCTCCTTCATCATGCCGATGGTCTGGAAGTAGGCGAGGTCGAACACCACATGACCCAGGCCGAAGTAGCCGAAGGTGAGCGCCAGGAACAGCAGCGTGAAGCTGATCGGGAAGCCGATGAAAATGGCGAAGATCATGAACACCAGCATGACCATGCCGAGCAGCGTGAGGCCGGTCATTGGGGTAAGGCGGGAGTCCCTGCCGCCATTTTCATACCTCGACCTTCTCCTTGTGCTCCAGCTCGATGCCGGTGCGCGCCGCCCACAGGCTCTTGATGGTCTCCGATACGCCCTGGATGAGCAGCAGCAGACAGGCGAGCGGCACCACCATCTTGTAAGGCCAGAGATACGGCCGCCACGGCGTCTGCTCGGAGGTCTCGTTGATCTGGAACGCGTACCAGCCTTCGTTCCAGCTCACCAGCAGGAAGACGAAGATCGACGGGAAGAAGAACACCAGATAGGCGACCGCGTCGATGGTGCCCTTGGTGCGCACCGACCACTTCTCGAAGAAGAAATCGGTGCGGATGTGCGCGCCTTTATGCAGGGCGAACGCGGCGCCGAGCATGAAGATGGTGCCGTACAGCATGTAGGTCACATCGAACGACCAGACGGTCGGCGCGTTGAAGGCATAGCGCGCGATCACTTCGTACGCGACCGCGAGGACGAGCGGCACGTTGAGCCACGCGATCCACGTGCCGGAGGTATCGGTGAACTTGTCGATCCACCGGACCGTCCGGATCAGGCCCGGCGACGGCTCAGCCATGCTGGACTGGCTCCCCTCGGAATGCCAAAAAAAAGGGCGATTTGCATCGCCCTTTTTCGCACCTTCGTTATTTGCTTTTCGCTGCGCCCTTGGCCGAGCCTGCCGCCTTCTCGGGCCAATAGTAGTTCGCGGCGAACGAATACGGCGGGAACATGAAGCGCTTCGCCGGCACTACCAGCGAGGCGTACTGGCGCTGGGACTCGAGCGTCTTCTTGAAGAACGGGCTCTTCGCCGATTCCTCCGCGGCCACCGTGTCCCACATCTTCAGGAACGCGACCAGGATGTCGCCGGGGGTGCGCAGGATGCGCACGCCGTGCTTGTCCTGCAGCTCCTTCAGCGCGTCGGCGTTCTGGCGCTGCCACTTCGCCCACCAGATCACGAACGACTCGCTCGCCACCGACTTGATCATCTCCTGGTGCTCGGGTTTGAGGCTCTTCCACACGTCCATGTTGATGACCACTTCGCCGATCGTCACGTTCTCGTGCATGCCGGGCGTGTAGTGGTACTTCCAGACGTTATGGAAGCCCAGGCGCAGGTCCTCGACCCCGCCCACCCACTCGGCGCAGTCGATCACGCCGCGCTGCGCGGACGGGATGATCTCGCCGCCGGGCATGTTCACCGTGGTCATGCCCATGCGCTGCCAGATCTCCGCGGCCATGCCGGTCTGGCGGCACTTCATGCCCTTGAAGTCGGCCAGGTTCTTCACCGGCCGCTTGAACCAGCCGAACGCCTGCGGCCCGGAAGGCAGGATCGGGATCCACTGCACGTTGAGCTTCAGCTCCTTCTGGAACAGCTCGTTGCACAGGTCGATGCCGCCGCCGTGGTGCATCCAGCCCAGCGCGTCGATCATGTCCATGCCGAACGTGCCGCCGGGGCCGCCGGTGCACAGGATCGCGGCCTTGTTCTTGCCCACCCAGTAGCCCGACCAGGCGTGCGCGCCGTCCAGCACCTTCTTATGCGTGGCGTCGAGCACCTCGAACGCGGGCACCACCTGTCCGGCGGGCATCGCGTCGATCTTGAGCTGGCCGCCGGACACCTTGTTCAGGCGCTCGGCGAAGTAGGTGAAGTTCTCGTAAAGCGTCAGGCTGGCCGGCCAGGTCGCCTGCATCTTCAGCGTGGTCTGGGCCTGCGCGCCGGCCGTGAAAGCAGCGGCAGCCGCCAGCACCGCGGCTGAACGGACGAATTGCCTCATGACTCTCCTCCTCCTCTTTAGGGGTTCGCTAAGGCGAAGGCAGGGTACACGCTTGGGTACGAAAAGCAAAGGGGGCCGGGTGCCCCACGTACACTCCGGCAGCGGAGGCCCATGAAGATCGTACGGCTGGAAACGCTGCGGCTTGGCGAGTTTCCCAACCTGGTGTGGCTGCGCGTGCATACCGACGCGGGACTGGTCGGCCTGGGCGAGACCAGCTATGCCGCGCAAAGCGTCGAGACCTACCTGCACGAGTACATCGCGCCGCGCGTGCTCGGCCGCGACGCGCTCGCCATCGAATCGCTCGCGCGCAGCGTCGCGCCCTACGTGGGGTGGCGCGCCTCGAGCGTCGAGACGCGCGCCGCCTCGGCGCTCGACCTCGCGCTCTGGGACCTTTACGGCAAGGCGGTCAACCAGCCGCTCTACCAGCTGCTCGGCGGCGCGAGCCGCGAGCGGGTGCGTACCTACAACACCTGCGCCGGCTACCGCTACATCCGCGCCGCCGGCGGGCAGCACACCAGGAACTGGGGCCTCGACGGCAAGCCGCAGGGACCGTACGAGGACCTCGACGCGTTCCTGCACCGCGCCGACGAGCTCGCGCACTCCCTGCTCGAGCAGGGCATCACCGGCATGAAGATCTGGCCGTTCGACCCTTACGCGGAAGCATCCGACGGGCAGTACATCTCGGGTCCCGAACTGCAAAAAGCGCTCGAGCCATTCGGGAAGATCCGTGCCGCGGTCGGCAACCGCATGGACATCATGGTGGAGTTCCACTCGCTATGGCGCCTGCCGGCGGCGCAGCGCATCGCACAGGCGCTCGCCGAGTTCGACACCTTCTGGCACGAAGACCCGATCCGCATGGACAGCCTCGCACTGCTCAAGCAGTACGCGCCCTATTCGAAGGCGCCGATCTGCGCCTCCGAGATCCTCGCCGGGCGCTGGAGCTTCAAGGACCTGCTCGAGACCGGCGTGGCGGGCATCGTGATGTTCGACCTCGCCTGGTGCGGCGGCATCAGCGAAGCGCGCCGCATCACCGCGCTCGCCGATGCCTGGCAGCTGCCGGTCGCGCCGCACGACTGCACCGGCCCGCTCGTCTATGCGGCCTCCGTGCATTTCTCGATCTGGGCGCCCAACGCGCTCGTCCAGGAATCGGTGCGCGCGTTCTACACCGGCTGGTACAACGAGCTCGTCACCCACGTACCGCAGCCGGTGCAGGGCTATTTCGGCAGGCCGCCCGGACCGGGAATCGGCAGCGAGCTGCTGTCGGAGCTCTGGAAACGCAAAGACGCGAGCGTGCGCGTCAGTCCAGCCTGACCGCGATCCCTTCGGCGCCCTTCACCGCCGGGTAGCGCTCCATGACCAGCGGGTCGTGGCCCGGGATGATGTGCTGCGGCGATTCGGCCAGCGCGCGCAGCCTGCCGTAGCCCTCGACCATCTCGGCCACCGACCAGACGATCGGAAAGGGGCGCGTCTGTTCCATGTTGGCGTAGAAGTGGCTCGCATCGGAGGCGAGCACCAGCCAGCCGCCGCGCGTCTTCACGCGCACCGCCTGCATGCCCATGGTGTGCCCGCCGATCAGGTGCACCGTGACGCCGGGCGCGACCTCGCCGTCGCCGTCATGGAAGCGCACGCGCTCCTCGTAGACGCGCCGCACCATGCCGACCACGTCCTCCACTTCGTAGGCGCCGCGGAAGCATTCGTGCCCCATGTAGCGGCCGGTGGCGTAGCGCATCTCGCGATCCTGGAGATGCAGCGTGGCCGCCGGGAACAGATCGAAGTTCCCCACGTGGTCGTAGTGCAGATGCGTGACGACCACGTCCTTCACTTTCCCGGCATCGCATTGAAGAAGCCGCAGGGCCGCCGTAGGGCACCTCAGATGATCGCGCCCGCGCTTCTTCGCCATCGCCTCCGAGAACCCGGTGTCGACCACGATCTCGCGCCCCTCGCCGCGCACCAGCCAGACGAAGTAGTCGAGCGGCATCGGGCCGTCGTGCGGATCGCCGCCGATGAAGTTCTCGGCGCGGCGCCGTGCATGGTGCGCATACTTGAGTGCGTAGACCTCATACGCAACGTTCTCCTCCATTCTTGTCATTTGATCGTGATCTTCGCGAACTTGCGCTTGCCCACCTGCGCGATCACCGTGCGCCCGGCCGGGATCCTGAGCGCCTTGTCCGAGACGCGCTCGCCGTCGAGCTTCACGCCGCCCTGCTCGATCATGCGCTGCGCTTCCGAAGTGCTCGGGGTCAGGTTCGCCTGCTTCAGCAGCTGCGCGATCAACACGCCGCCGGGAGGCGCGCTGATCGCCACCTCGGGCATGTCCGCCGGCATCTCGCCCTCGCGGAACCGGCTCGCGAACTCTTCCTCCGCGCGCTTGGCCGCCGCCGCGGAATGGAAGCGCGCCACGATCTCCTTCGCGAAGCGTGCCTTGACCTCGCGGGGATGCTCGCTCCTCCAGCTTTTTATTTTTTCAGCAGGCTCGAAAGACAGGAGCTCGATGTAGCGCCACATCAGCTCATCCGAGATGGACATTAGCTTGCCGAAGATTTCCTGCGGCGGCTCGCTGATGCCGACATAGTTGCCGAGCGACTTGGACATCTTCTCCTTGCCGTCCAGGCCTTCGAGCAACGGCATGGTGACGATGCACTGCGGCTCCTGGCCGAACTGCTTCTGCAGCTCGCGGCCCACCAGCAGGTTGAACTTCTGGTCGGTGCCGCCGAGCTCGACGTCGGCCTTCATGGCCACCGAGTCGTAGCCCTGCATGAGCGGGTAGAGCAGCTCGTGCAGCGCGATCGGCTGGCTCGCCTTCATCCTTTTCGAAAAGTCGTCCCGTTCCAGAAGCCGCGCCACCGTGTAGCGCGAGGCGAGCCGGATCATTCCCTCGGCGCCGAGCTTGTCCGACCATTCGGAGTTATAAAGGACCTGGGTCTTTGCCGGGTCGAGGATCTTGAACACCTGCTCCTGATAAGTTTTTGCATTCTTCTCGATCTCGGCGCGCGTGAGCGGCGGGCGCGTCTGGTTCTTGCCGGTGGGGTCGCCGATCATCCCGGTGAAGTCGCCGATCAGGAACTGCACCTGGTGGCCGAGCTGCTGGAAGTCGCGCAACTTGTTGATCACTACGGTATGGCCGAGGTGCAGGTCGGGGGCGGTGGGGTCGAGGCCGAGCTTCACGCGCAGCCTGCGGCCGCTCGCGAGCTTCTTTGCCAACTCTTCCTCGACGATCAGCTCGTCGGCACCCCGACGGATGGTCTGAATGGCCTGCTCGGCGGCGGACATGGTCGATTTCCCTGCGGCGCCTACTTTGCTAGACTGCGCAGGCTTCTGAAATTTAAGGAATAATCAAAGGATTGTAGCCGATTCATGGGGACCTTCGGCCGGCTCGGCGGCATCGCCGCCATCGCGCTTCTCGCCGCTTCCGGCGTGGTCGCGTTCGCCACCATAGCGCCGAGCACGGAAAGCCGCATTGAGCCGCCCAAGCGCCCGATCATCGAGGCGCTCGCGCTCAGCCCCGATCCCGCACCCGCGCCGAAGTCCTACTTCCGCGAGGAGCTCTACCAGCGCGGCGACACGCTGCCCGCATTCATCGAGCGCCTGGGCATTGAGGCGTCGCACGCCGCGAAGCTCGCCAAGGTGCGCGTGATGCAGCAACTGCGGCCGGGCACGCAGGTCAGCGCCGAAGTCAGCGCCGAGGGTGAGCCGCTCGTGCTGAGCTTCCTCTCCGGCCGCGACACGCTGGTGAAGATCGTCGGCGAGGGCAACGGCTTCTTCCGCGTCACGGACGACAAGGCGCAGCTTTATACGCGCGTGGCGATGAAGTCCGGCACGATCCAGAGCTCGCTGTTCGCCGCGGCCGACGAGGCCGGCATCCCGGACTCGGTCGCCATGCAGCTCGGCGACGTATTCGGCGGCGACATCGACTTCCACCGCGACCTGCGCAAGGGCGACCAGTTCGCCGTGGTGTACGAGCTGCACTACCTCGGCGGGCGCCCGGTGCGCGCCGGCCGGCTGCTCGCCGCCGAGTTCACCAACAACCGCAAGACCTTCCGCGCGGTGCACTTCGGCACCGGCTACTACACGCCCGAGGGCAAGAACCTGCGCAAGGCATACCTGCGCTCGCCGCTCGAGTTCTCGCGCGTCTCGTCCGGCTTCGGCATGCGCCGCCATCCGATCGCCCAGGCCTGGAGAAAGCACGAAGGCATCGACTACGCGGCACCGACCGGTACGCGCGTGCGCGCGGTGGGCGACGGCGTGGTCGAGCACGCCGGCCTGAAGGGCGGCTACGGCAAGGTGGTGATCATTCGCCACAACGGCCAGTTCGCCACGGTGTATGCGCACCTGAGCCGCGTCAACGTGCAGCGCGGCCAGCGCGTCGCGCAGAACGACACCATCGGCGCGGTCGGCCAGACCGGCTGGGCCACCGGGCCGCACCTGCACTACGAGTTCCGCGTCGGCGGCCAGGCACGCAACCCGTTCTCCATCGCCATGCCGGCCGCCAACCCCGTCGCGCCGCAGGACCTGCCGGCATTCCGCGCCTATGCCGAGCCGCTCATCTCGCGCCTCGACCTGATCGCGAACAGCGCGCTGGCCCGCGCCGAATAAAGAAACCGGCTGGAAACAAAAAGGGCCCCGCAGGGCCCTTTTTCATGTGCGGGGGAAGTCCTAGGCGGAGAACGAAGACCCGCAGCCGCAGGTGCTCTGGGCGTTCGGGTTCTTGATCACGAACTGCGCGCCTTCCAGGCCTTCCTGGTAGTCGATCTCGGCGCCGACCA
>DASVFV010000161.1:0-11399 GCA_036379875.1 Burkholderiales bacterium
CACTGGCGCGTCAGCACGACATCCTGGTGGTCCACGACCTCGCCTACGCCGACATCACTTTCGATGATTACCGGGCGCCGTCGATCATGCAGGTGCCGGGCGCGCGCGAGGTGGCGGTCGAGTTCTTCACCATGTCGAAGAGCTACAACATGGCGGGCTGGCGTATCGGCTTCATGGTCGGCAACAAGGAGCTGGTCAACGCGCTGGCGCGCATCAAGAGCTACCACGACTACGGCAGCTTCACGCCGATCCAGGTCGCCTCGATCGTCGCGCTCGAGGGTCCGCAGGAGTGCGTGGCGGAAATCCGCAAGACCTACCAGAAGCGCCGCGACGTGATGGTGAAGGGGCTGCACGACATCGGCTGGATGGTCGAGAAGCCGCGCGCCTCCATGTACATCTGGGCCAGGATCCCCGAGCTCTACGCCAAGGAAGGCTCGATCGCCTTCGCCAAGCGGCTCATCGAGGACGCGAAGATCGCGGTCGCGCCCGGCATCGGCTTCGGCGACTACGGCGACGACCACGTGCGCATCGCGCTGATCGAGAACGAGCACCGCCTGCGCCAGGCGGTGCGCGGGATCCGCGACATGTTCAGAAAGGACGGCCTCCTCAGGGGAGCGGCGTGATTCATCCCCGGCCGGCGACTCTGGAGGGCCACGGCGTGCGCCTCGAGCCCCTGTCGCGCGAGCACCATGACGCGCTGGCGGAGGCGGCGAAGGACGGCAGGCTGTGGGAGCTGTTCTTCACCAGCGTGCCGGAGCCCGAGCAGGTGCACGCGTACATCTCGGGCGCGCTGGCCGGCCAGGAGAAGGGCGAGATGCTGCCCTGGGCGGTGCGCGACCTGAAGAGCGGCGCGATCGTCGGCTCCACGCGCTACCACGACATCATTCCCGCCGCCGACCGCGTGGAGATCGGCTACACGTGGTACGCGAAGCGCATGCAGCGCACGCACGTCAACACGGCCTGCAAGCTTCTTCTGTTTTCTTTTGCATTTGAAAAAATCCATTGCAAGGTGGTCGGCTTGCGGACCGACAACTTCAACTTCCGCTCGCAGCGCGCGATCGAGGCGCTCGGCGCGAAGAAGGACGGCGTGATTCGCAACCACTGGCCGCGCCGCGACGGCACGATCCGCGACACGGTGCTGTACAGCGTGCTCGCGCACGAGTGGCCGGACGTGAAGCGCCACCTCGAATTCCGGCTCCAGCGCCATGCAGCCGATTAGGGTAGGGCTGCTCGGCATCGGCACGGTGGGCGGCGGCACGTGGGAGGTGCTGAACCGCAACGCCGACGAGATCCAGCGCCGTGCGGGCCGTGCGATCCGCATCGCGGTCGTGGCGGACAAGGCCGTCGAGCGCGCCAAAAGCATCGTGGGAGAAAAAGCCAAAGTCGTCGACGACGCGTTCTGCGTGGTGCGCGGCAAGGACGTCGAGATCGTGGTCGAGCTGATCGGCGGCACCACCGTCGCCAAGCAGCTGGTGCTCGAGGCGATCGCCCACGGCAAGCACGTGGTCACCGCGAACAAGGCGCTGCTCGCGACGCACGGCAACGAGATCTTCGCCGCCGCGCAGAAGAAGGGCGTGATGGTGGCGTTCGAAGCCTCGGTGGCGGGCGGGGTGCCGATCATCAAGGCGCTGCGCGAGGGCCTGGCGGCCAACCGCATCGAGTGGATCGCCGGCATCATCAACGGCACCTCGAACTTCATCCTCTCGGAGATGCGCGACAAGGGCATCGCGTTCTCCGACGCGCTGGCGGATGCGCAGAAGCGCGGCTACGCCGAGGCCGACCCGACCTTCGATATCGAGGGCGTGGACGCCTCGCACAAGCTCACCATCCTCTCGGCGCTCGCGTTCGGCGTGCCGATGCAGCTCGAGCGCTGCTACCGCGAGGGCATCCACAAGCTCACCAAGGCGGACATCCGCTATGCCGAGGAGCTCGGCTACCGCATCAAGTTATTGGGCATCACCAAAAGGACGGCGAAGGGCATCGAGCTGCGCGTGCATCCGACGCTCGTTCCGGCGCGGCGCCTGATCGCCAACGTCGAGGGCGTGATGAATGCCATCCTCGTGAAAGGCGACGCGGTCGGGCCGACCATGTACTACGGCGCGGGCGCCGGCGCGCAGCCCACCGCGAGCGCGGTGGTCGCCGACCTCGTCGACATCACGCGCCTGATCACGGCGGATCCCGAGCAGCGCGTGCCGCACCTCGCGTTCCAGCCCGATCAGCTTTCCGGCGACAAGATCTTGGATATCGGCGAGGTGGAGACGGCCTGCTACCTGCGCATGCGCGTGATGGACAAGCCGGGCGTGCTGGCCGACATCACGCGCGTCCTCGCCGACTCCGAGATCTCGATCGAGGCCATGGTGCAGAAGGAGCCGGGCGAGGGCGAGCGCATCGTCGACATCGTGCTGCTCACCAACCGCGCGCTCGAGAAGGACGTCGAGCGCGCGATCGGCCGCATCGAGAAGCTGCCCACCGTGCTCGGCGCGGTGACGCGCATCCGGCTGGAGCAGCTGCTGTGAGGCTGGTGTCGCTGGTGCTCGCCTGCCTTCTTGCCACCGGGGTCGCCGCGCAGGAGCGGGCGAAAAAAAAGAAAAAGCCCGCCGTGGCGGCGGTGCACAAGAAGCCCACCCCCGAGCAGATCCGCAAGTTCAACGAGCTGGAAAAGAAGAAGAAGCAATAAGCCGTGCAATACGTCAGCACCCGCGGCAGCGCCGCGCCGAAGCGCTTTAGCGAGATTCTCCTCGAGGGCCTGGCCGCGGACGGCGGCCTGTACGTTCCGCAGGCGTTTCCGCGCGCCGATCTCGCCGCCCTCAGAAATCTGGGCTACCCGGACCTCGCCTATCGCCTGCTGAGGGAGTTCATCGACGACATCCCCGAGCTCGAGACGCTGGTGAAGCGCGCCTACAGCGCGCGGCGCTTCGGCGGCGAGGAGGTGACGCCGGTGAAGACGCTCGAGCCCGGGCTGCACCTCCTGCAGCTCTCCAACGGGCCGACGCTCGCGTTCAAGGACATCGCCTTGCAGCTCCTGGGCGAGCTGTTCGAATGGGTTTTACAAAAAGAAGGTCGGTCGTTGAACATCCTGGGAGCGACCTCGGGCGATACGGGCTCGGCGGCCGAGTACGCGATGCGCGGCAAGCGCGGCATCCGCGTCTTCATGCTCTCGCCGCACCAGCGCATGACGCCGTTCCAGAGCGCGCAGATGTACTCGCTGCAGGACGCCAACATCCATAACCTGGCGGTGAAGGGCGTGTTCGACGACTGCCAGGACATGGTGAAGAAGGTCAACGCCGACGCGCCGTTCAAGGCGCGCCACCAGATCGGTGCGGTGAACTCGATCAACTTTGCGCGCGTGGCCGCGCAGGTGGTCTACTACTTCAAAGGGTATTTTGCAGTTACCAGAACCGATTCGGAACAGGTTTCGTTCGCCGTCCCGTCGGGCAACTTCGGCAACATCTACGCCGGCTACGTGGCGAAGCGCATGGGGCTGCCGATCCGCAAGCTGATTCTGGCGAGCAACGAGAACGACGTGCTGCACGAGTTCTTTCGCACCGGCCGCTACCGCACGCGGCGCAAGGTGCAGCAGACCACCAGCCCGTCGATGGATATCTCCAAGGCGTCCAACTTCGAGCGCTACGTGTTCGACCTCGTCGAGCGCGAGCCTTCGCGCGTGCGCGACCTGTGGCGGCGCCTCGACGCGGACGGCGAGTTCGATCTCTCGCACTCGCCGTTCTGGCCGCGCGTGGCGCAGTCGGGCTTCGTGTCGGGCTCGAGCACGCACGCCGACCGCGTGGCCACGATCCGCAGCGTGTTCGAGCGCTACCGCGTGATGATCGACCCGCACACCGCGGACGGCGTGAAGGTCGGGCTCGAGCAGCGCGAGGCCACCGTGCCGCTCCTCTGCCTCGAGACCGCGGCGCCGGCCAAGTTCGCCGCCACCATCCGCGAGGCGCTCGGGCGCGAGCCCGAGCGCCCCGCCGAGCTGCGCGACCTCGAGCGCCTGCCGCAGCGCGTGACCGTGATCGAGCCCGAGGCCGAAGCGGTCAAGCGCTACATCGCCTCGCATTCATGAGCGAAAAGAACGTCCTGGGCGGCGAGCTGCGCGCGTGCAGCTACGACCCGCTCACCGGCTACTTCCGCGACGGCTGCTGCGCCACGCACGACCAGGACGGCGTGGCGCACCTGGTGTGCGTGCAGGTCACCAGGGAGTTCCTCGAGTTCAGCGTGGCGCGCGGCAACGATCTGGTCACGCCGCGCCCCGACCTGCGCTTTCGCGGCCTGCAGCCCGGCAACCGCTGGTGCCTGCACGTGCTGCGCTGGATCGAGGCCTGGGAGGCGGGACGCGCGCCGCGCGTGATCCTCGAGGCCACGCACGAGACGGTGCTCAACTACGTGCCGCTCTCCGCGCTGAAGCGCTACGCGCTAGACCTGAATTAGCGCTCCCGCGCTGAGCAGCAGGGCGTACACCAGCCCGAATCTGGCGGTGGAAGCGAGCACCGCGTTCAAGCCCGGTCCCGACGGCTCGCGGCGCACGCGCTGCACGAGCGTCGTCGCCCACGGCAGCAGGACGAGCGGCGCGAGCAGCCCGGCGCGCTGCTCGGCGTGCGCAAGCACGATCGTCAGCAGGATCGGAACGTGCAGCAGCGCGGCGTACTCCCACACCGTGAAGCGCCGGCCCATGCGCACCGCCAGCGTGTTCTTGCCGGCGCGGCGGTCGCTCTCGATGTCGCGCAGGTTGTTCACCACCAGCACCGCGGCGGCGAGCAGGCCGACCGCGAGGCCCGCAATCAGCGGCGCCGGCTCTATGCGTCCCGCGTGCAGGTAGTACATCCCGGCAACCGCCACCAGGCCGAAGAACAGCACCACGAACACCTCGCCCCAGCCCGAATAGGCGACCGGACGGTGCCCGGCCGTATACGCCGCCCCGGCGGCGATCGACGCGAGTCCGATCGCGACGATCGGCCAGCCGCCCTGGAGCACCAGCCATGCGCCGGGCAGGAGAGCCAGGGCGAAGCTCCAAGCCGCCGCGGCCTGCACGTCGCGTGCGGGCAGCCACCCTTGGGTGGTCACCCGGGGCGGACCCACCCGGCCGCTGAGGTCCGCGCCGCGGCGAAAGTCGCCGACGTCGTTCTGCAGGTTGGTACCCGCATGGATCAGGAGACAGGCAAGGAGCGCTACGGCGGCGATCCCGACATCCGGCCGGTAGCCGTCGAGCAGCGCGAGGCTGGTGCCCGCCAGCATCGGGGCGAGCGAAATGGTGAAGGACCACGGGCGAACGGCCAGCCACCAGGCGAGGACCCGGCCGGGAGCGGGGGAGGCCGAGACGGCATGGTCAGTCATAGGACTTTGGTCGTATATCGCATGGCGCTGCGAACGACAAACATTACGCCAGAAGGGGAGGTGAAGGTGAAGACACTGATCGGCTTTCTGGCGGCCGGCGCGCTGCTGCCGCTCGGCGCGCACGCGCAAGGCGTGAATACCTCGCAGGCCGAGGCGCTGCTCAAGAAGAGCGGCTGCACGAAGTGCCACGCCGTGTCTTCAAAGAAAGAGGGCCCGGCTTTCAAGGACGTGGCCGCCAAGTACAAAGGCAAGCCCGACGGCGCCGCGGCGGTGACGAAGATGATCACCACCAACCCGAAGATCAAGGTCGACGGGCGCGAGGAGATGCACGACGCGCTCAAGACCAAGAACGACGCCGAGGTGAAAAACGTCGTGGCCTACATCTTGTCGCGGTGAAGCGCAGCCAGGCCTGCGCGGTCGTGGATCGTGATGACGCGCCGCGCCACGCTGATCGTGCCGCGCTCGGCGAGCTCGTGCAGCAGGCGCGACAGCGTTTCCTTCTTCATGTCGAGGCGCGCGGCGACGAGCGTCTTGCTCACCGGCAGCCGCGCGATCCAGGCGCCCGGCTCGGCGCCCGGCTCGGCGAGCGAATCGATGTAAGCCGCGAGGCGTTGCAGGCTGGGCAGCATGCCGCGCTCCAGCTCGCCGAGCAGTGCCTGCAGGCGGCGCGCCAGCACGTTGGCGACGTTGCGCGCAAGGCGCGGGTCGCGCTCGGTCTGCACGCTGATGCAGGCGGCGTTGATCATGAGCAGCATCGAGTCGGCGATCGCCACGGCTTCGACGCGCGAAGGGTGCGCGAGCAGCGCCGGCACTTCGGCGAACGTGTCGCCGGGGCCGAGCAGCGCGAGCACGCGCTCCGCGCCGCTCGGATGGCGCAGGCGCTTCTTCACCGATCCGTAGGCGATCGCATACAGGCCGCGCACGGCGTCACCGCGCGAGATCACTACCTCGCCACGCTTTGCGCTCAGCACCGTGGACTGGGTGGAAAGCTCGCGCACCACTTGGCGGCTCACGCCCTTCATGAGCGGCAGGTTGGCCAGTACGCCCTCGATCAGGCGCGGGTCGCGAATCTTCCTCTTGCCGCTGGCGTTCATGGTCTGTTGCCTCATCGCCACGATGTCACTCCCGCAGGTGGGGATATTGACCGAGATCAACGTTTGGGTCAGATTTGTAGAGGCCGCCGTGACGCCGAGTGAGCATCATGCTTGGGAGAAAAACGAGGGGAAAACAATGCGCAAGGGATGGACCGTTCTAGCAGTTTTGTGCGCCGCCGCAGCCATGCCGGCGCGGGCGCAGGACGTGGCCGCTGCCGAGGCGCTGCTCAAGAAGAGCGGCTGCACGAAGTGCCACTCGGTGAGCGCGAAGAAGGAAGGCCCGCCGTTCAAGGAAACCGCGGCCAAATACAAGGGCAAGCCCGACGCCCAGGCCGCGCTCGTGAAGCACCTCACCACCAATCCCAAGATCAAGGTCGACGGCAAAGAGGAGCTGCACGACTCGCTCAAGACCAAGAACGAGGCCGAGATCAAGAACGTGGTCGCCTACATCCTGTCTCGATAGGAACGCGCCGTGGGGTGGTGGGGAAACCTCAAGCAGCGCTGCCAGACCTGCTCGCGCGTCACCCTCGGCGCCGGGATCCTGCTCCTCACCATGCTGGTCGGCGGCACGCTGCTGGTCGCCGGCGCGTACGGCCTGGCGTGGACCAACACCGAGGAGTTCTGCATCGGCTGCCACGAGATGCGCGACAACGTGTACGCCGAGTTCAAGGGCACCATCCACGACAAGAACCGCTCCGGCGTGCGCGCGATCTGCGCCAACTGCCACGTGCCGCACGAGCCGGTGGCGCTCATCATGCGCAAGATCGGCGCGACCTTCGAGGTCTGGGGCCACCTCACCGGCAAGATCGACACCAAGGAAAAGTTCGCCAAGCACCGCTACGAGATGGCGGTGCGCGAGTGGACGCGCATGAAGAAGAACGGCTCGCAGGAGTGCCGCAACTGCCACCACTTCGAGGCCATGGAGCCGGAGAAGCAGACCGAGAAGGCGCGCGCGCGCCACGCCAAGGCGCAGAAGGAGGGCACGGCGTGCATCGACTGCCACTTCGGCATCGCGCACACCGAGCCCGACGGCCCCGGACCGCAGGAGCTGAAGATCGCCAAGTAAAGGAACGCCGATGAAAGCCCTCTTGCAAGCTCTGGTTCTCCTCGTCGCGCTGACCGCGCCGGCGGCCGCGCAGCAGCCGCGCAAGGACATGGTGCTGACCGGCGATGCGCAGTGTACGCGCTGCCACAACGAGGGCGACGAGTTCCCGGTGCTCGCGATCGGCAAGACCAAGCACGGCACGGTCGCCGATGGGCGCACGCCCACCTGCACCAGCTGCCACGGCGAGAGCAACCTGCACGTCAACCGCCCCGCCGACGCGAAGGAGCGCCCCAAGCCCGACCGCACCTTCGGCAAGACCTCGAAGACGCCCATGGACGAGCGCAGCGGGGCATGCCTCACCTGCCACCAGGGCACTACGCGCATGCACTGGCAGCTGAGCGCGCACGCCGGCAACGAGGTGTCCTGCACCTCGTGCCACCAGGTGCACACGCAGCACGACCGCGTGCGCGATCGCGTGACGCAGACCGAGGTGTGCTTCACCTGCCACAAGGAGCAGCGCGCGCAGCTGCGCCGGCCCTCGCGTCACCCGATCGCCGAAGGCAAGGTGGCGTGCTCCGACTGCCACAACCCGCACGGCAGCGTGGGACCGAAGATGCTGGTGCGCGACTCCGTCAACGACACCTGCTACTCGTGCCACATGGAGAAGCGCGGGCCGTTCGTGCGCACGCACGAGCCGGTGCAGGAAGACTGCTCGATCTGTCATAACCCGCACGGCACGACCAACCCGAGCCTGCTCAAGGTGCGCCCGCCGTTCCTGTGCCAGTCCTGCCACGAACCGGACTCGCACCACTCGACGATTCCGAACAACGGCCGTGCCACGCTGCCGCCGGGCGCCAGCACCAACCAGGCGGTGATCATGGCGCGCGGCTGCGTGAACTGCCACACCAACATCCATGGCAGCAACAACCCCACGGATGGCGGCGGCGGTCGCGGATTCAGACGTTAATCGAGGTTCAAGGGAGCACCACATGAAACCCTCCGGAAAAGCCTCCGTCCTCGCCGCCGCGCTCGCCGCGGCGTTCGGCCCCGCGCTCGCGGCCGACGAAGAGCCCAGCATCGCGCAGCTGAAGACGCCCGAAAGCGAGGCGAGCCTCGGGGTCGGCTACGTATCGGACGACAACCAGCGCTTCGGACAGTACAACGGGCTGAACGAGAAGGGCGGCTACCTGCTGCTCGACGCCGACGTAGTGCGGCGCAACGACGAGACCGGCACCTGGCTGCGCTTCAGCGGCCGCAACCTCGGCCTCGACTCGCGCGAGCTGCGCTTCGAGCAGGAGCGGCAGGGCAACTGGGGCTACTTCATCGACTTCAGCCAGATCCCGCGCTTCGACCCGTACACGGTGAATACCGGCCTGCAGGGCATCGGCAGCACGAACCAGGCCCAGACGCTGGTCACGCCCGGGGCCGGCAGCGAGTACCACTTCTCGACCGAGCGCAAGCGCTGGACCCTGGGCGGAAACAAGACCCTGCTGCCGGGCCTCACGGGCGACGTCAAGTACCGCACCGAAGAGAAGAAGGGCGACCGGCTATGGGGACAGGGGACATTTGGCAACTGGCGCTTCCTCGCCGACCCGATCGACCAGACCACCAACCAGGTGGACGCCACGCTCGCGTACAGCGCCGGCAAGCTGCAGCTCACCGGTGGCTACTACGGCACGACTTTCGAGAACCGCAACAACGTGCTGAACGTCACCAACGTGGCGCCGCTCGGCGCGCCGCCTTTCACGCAAATGGCGTTGCCGCCGGACAACCAGTCGCACCAGCTGCACTTCGCGGGCGGCTACAACTTCACCCCCACCGCGCGCGGCACCTTCAAGGTGGCGGTCGGACGCATCACGCAGGAGGAGGATTTCCCGACCGCGGCGGTCGCCGGAGCGCCCGGCAACCTGGGCGGACGCATCGACACCACGCTCGCGCAGGCCGGATTCAGCGCCAGGCCGCTGCCGAAGCTTTCGTTGCGCGCCGACCTGCGCTACGAGAACCGCGACGACAAGACGCCGACCTTCATCTATTACCCGAGCCAGCGCACCGCCACGTCCACCAACAACGGCGAGAACGAGCCGCGCGACATCAAGACGCTGTCCGGCAAGCTCGACGCCTCCTACCAGCTGCCCAACGCCTTCAAGCTGAACGGCGGCGTGGAGTACGTCGAGAAGAAGCGCAACAGCCCGCCGGTGCGCTCGGTCAGCTTCCGCGAAACGACGGAAGAAACCAGCCTCAGCGTGGGCCTGCGTCGCGCCATCGGCGAGAGCATGACCGGGGCGGTCAGCTATCTGCATGGCCAGCGCACCGGCTCCGAGTTCCTCACCAACGTCAACTTCGGCGGCACGCTGTACAGCAATGCGATCGCTCCGCTGCACCTGGCGGACCGCGACCGCGATACGGTGCGCGCAACCCTGAACTGGGCAGCCACCGAAGCTCTGGCGCTGAATTTCCGTGCCGACCTCTCGCAGGACAAGTACACCGGGCGCACCACCACCGGATTCGAGCTCGGTCCGCGCAAGGGCGAGGGGCAGTTCTTCTCGGCCGACGGCGCTTATACGTTCTCCGAGCGGCTCCAGGCCACGGCATGGGCATCCCACGCGAGGAATCGGTACGAAAACGCGCTTTGCCCCGAGAGCGGTGCGCCGCTCACCTGCACCAACAGCGCCGCAAGCCCGGTATGGGGCGACAAGCTGACCAACACGGATACTTCGTTCGGCCTCGGACTGCGCTCGCAGCTGACGGCGCAGCTCAAGATCAGCGCCGACTTCACGCAATCGGACGTGCGCGACGAGATGAACACCTTCGCGATCAGCCCGGCGGGAGCGCTTCCCGGCGGGGCGCTCGCGGTGCTGCCCGACATCAACACCAAGGTCACGACGTTCAAGCTCTACGGCGACTACGCGCTGCGCAAGAACGTGGGCATCCGCGCGCAATGGATCCACGACCAGTACAAGACCGACGACTGGACCTGGCAGAACTGGGTGTACAACGACGGCACGACCATCACGCAAGACCCGAACCAGAAGGTCGATTTCTTCGGCGTCGCGATCTACATCCACCTCTGACGGCCGTTTGACCTGAATCAAGTCCCGCCCGGCGCCGGGCGGGACAATCGTGCCATGAGCGCAATCTCCGCATGGCACGCGGACCACGAGCAGTTCCGCGCCCTGCTGGGCGAGCTGCGCGGCGAGCTCGACGTGTTCCACCGCGGCGGGCGCCCGGACTACGAGCGCATGTCGCAGGTCGTCACCTCGCTGCGCGAATACGGCGACGAGGTGCACCATCCGCGCGAGGACGCGGCGTTCCAGCGCCTCGCGCTGCGCTGCCCGGACATGGAGCTGTCGCTCGCGCGCCTCGGCCAGGAGCACCGCGTGATCGCGCAGGCCGGCCAGCGCCTGCTCGAGCAGATCGAGGCGATCCTCGGCGGCGCCATCGTGCCGCGCACCGAGCTCGAGTCGGCGCTCGCCACCTACCTCGTCTACTACGGCAACCACATCGCCAAGGAAGAGGAGGACGTGCTCGGCCGCGCCTCGCAGCTTCTGACGCCGGACGACTGGCAGGCGGTACGGGACGCCGTGCGAACGAAATGACCATCGTTACGGAGCGAACCATGAGCAGAATATTGCTTGCAGCCGGCATTGCGGCCCTCGCCGCCCCCGCCGTGGCGGCGGATCCCGCCACGATCGACTGGTCGAAACTGCCCGCCACCACGGTGACGCTGTTCTATCCCGGGCAGTCGTCCTACGAGTGGCTGCGCAACGACCATCGCAAAGGCAAGGGCGCCAAGGCGACGGCGGACGGCCAGGCGTGCGTGCGCTGCCACGAGGGCGACGAGAAGGCGATGGGCGCCGCCATCGTGAAGGGCGGCCCGCTCGAGCCGACCCCGGTCAAGGGCAAGCAGGGGCACATCGACCTGAAGG
>DASVFV010000162.1:0-32976 GCA_036379875.1 Burkholderiales bacterium
CGGCCTGGAAATCCCGGCGCTCAAGCTGGTGGTGGTGGAGAACACCCCGCAGGTGCACAACGCGATCGTGTGCACGCTGTGCTCGTGCTATCCGCGCATGCTGCTCGGCATCCCGCCCGACTGGTACAAGTCGCGCAACTATCGCTCGCGCATGGTTCGGGAGCCAAGGAAAGTCCTGGCCGAGTTTGGGTTACGAATCGATGAAAAAACCCAGATCCGCGTGCACGATTCCTCGGCCGACATGCGCTACATGGTGCTGCCGATGCGGCCGGCCGGCACAGAGGGATGGCCTGAGGAACGCCTTGCCAGCATCGTCAACCGGGACGCCATGATCGGCGTTGCTGTACCCAGAGGCCCGAGCGAATAATGGAATGGTGCTAGCATTCCCGTGCAATGACGCAGACCCCGAAGAATGAAGTCGCTGCGATGCTGGATACGCTGCCCGAAAACAGCAGCTTCGAAGACATCCAGTACCACGTCTACGTCCTGGAGAAGGTGAGGCGCGGAATACACCGTGCCGAGACCGAGGGTACCGTCGCGCATGAAGACGCCAAGGGCCGCCTTGGCAAATGGCTCGGCACGTAGCCTGGTCCCCGGAGGCGATCGAGGATCTTGAGGCCATAGCGGCCTACATCGAACGTGATTCCGCCTGGTACGCGAAGGCGGTGGTCTCGAAGATTGTCGAAACTGCCGAAACAATTCCTGCGTTTCCCGAGCTCGGTCGTGTCGTGCCTGAAGTTGGTCTCGATGCCGTCCGCGAGCGCTTCGTGCACAACTACCGCATCATCTACCGCATTGAGGACGCGCGCATTCTCATCTTGACCATCATCCACTCCAGCCGGTTGCTCTAGGACCATGGCCAAGGCGCGACCACTCGGCGTGGTACCCCTCGGCGACTCGGCGGCGTACGTCGAGTTCTCGTCCACGCTCGACCTCGAGGTGAACAGCGTGATCCAGCGCCTCGCGCTCGCGATCCTGAAGCGCAATGTGCCGTGGGTGCGCGACGTGGTGCCGGCGCTGGGCGGCGTGGCGCTGCATTTCGATCCCGACAATCCCGAGTTCCCCGGCAACCCGCTCGAGGCGGCGCTCGAGCTGGTGACCGATTCGCTCAAGGCCGCGCTCGAGGCGAAGGCCGAGCCGGGCCGCGAGGTCGAGCTGCCGGTCTGCTACGAATCCGAATTCGCGCTCGACCTCGCCGAAGTGGCGAAGAAGGCCGGCCTCGCGCCGGCCGAGGTGATCGAGCGCCACGCGGCGGGCGAGTACCGCGTGCTGATGATGGGTTTCGCGCCCGGCCACGCCTACATGGGCGGCCTCGACGAGAAGCTCGCGGTGCCGCGCCGCGCCTCGCCGCGCGCCATCGTGCCGGCGGGCTCGGTGGCGATCGCGAACGAGCAAACCGTGGTGTACCCGTACGCCATCTCGGGCGGCTGGAACGTGATCGGCCGCACGCCGATGGTGCTGTTCGACGCGGCGCGCCAGCGCCCGAGCCTGCTGTGGCCCGGCGACCGGGTGCGCTTCCGCGCCATTTCGCGCGAGAAATACATCGAGATGGCCTCGGGGCAATGAGCATCCGCGTTCTGCGCCCCGGGCTGCTCACCACCTTGCAGGACCACGGCCGGCACGGCTTCCAGCGCGTCGGCCTGTGCCCGGGCGGCGCGATGGACAAGGTGTCGCTCGCGCTCGCCAACGCGCTGGTCGGCAACCCGCCCGACGAGGCCGCGCTCGAGATCACCGTGATCGGCCCGGAGATCGAGTTCCAGGAGGACACGCTGGTCGCGGTGTGCGGCGCCGAGTTCGAGAGCGCCTTCCCGCACAACCGCCCGGTGCTGGCGCGCAAGGGCACGCGCTTCAACGTCGGGCGCGCGAAGCGCGGCGCGCGCGCCTACATCGCGGTGGCCGGCGGGTTCGCGATCGAGCCGGTGCTCGGCAGCCGCAGCACCTACCTGCCCGGGCATTTCGGCGGCTTCGGCGGCCGCGCGCTCAAGCACGGCGACGTGCTGGCGCTGCGCGACGCGAGCGCGCACGAGCGATTCAAGTCTCTCAAGAAAGCGAAAGATGGAACCGTGCGATGGTCGGCGCCGCCGCTCACGCTGCCCGACCGCGAGCCGATCCTGGTGCACGTGATCGAGGGCCAGCACTTCGCGAGCTTCGATTCCACCTCGCAGCGCGGCTTCTTCGACACGGTGTGGCGCGTGGCGCCGGACTCCAACCGCATGGGCTTTCGCCTGAGCGGGCCGCCGCTCGGGCGCCCGCAGGCCGATGAGATACTATCCGGGCCGACCTGCCTCGGCTCGGTGCAGGTGCCGCCGAGCGGCGTGCCGATCGCATTGATGGCCGATCACCAGACCACCGGCGGCTACCCGCGCATCGCCGAGATCGTCTCGGCCGACGTGGCGCGCCTCGCGCAGCTCGCGCCCGGCGGCAAGGTGCACTTCGCCAAGTGCAGCCTGGAGATGGCGGGCGAATTGCGCCGCGACGCGCGCGAGCGGCTTCAGTCCGCGCTGCGCGGCATCGAATGGGAGTACGGCAAGAAGACGAAATGAAGCGCATCGACCTCAACTGCGACATGGGCGAGAGCTACGGCGCCTGGAAGATGGGCGCCGACGAGGCGGTGATGCCGCACATCAGCTCGGCCAACGTGGCGTGCGGCTTCCACGGCGGCGACCCGGCCACCATCCGCAAGACGGTGCGCCTCGCGCTCGACCACGGCGTCGCCGTCGGCGCGCATCCATCGCTGCCCGACATCCAGGGCTTCGGCCGGCGCGTAATGAAGATCTCGCCGCAGGAGATGTACGACCTGGTGGTCTACCAGGCGGGTGCGGTCGAAGGCTTCGCGCGCGCGGCGGGCGCGAAGCTGCACCATATCAAGTGCCACGGCGCGCTCTACAACATGGCAGCGAACGACGAGGGCCTGTCGGACGCGATGGTGCGCGCGGCCAAGGACCTGGGATGCATGCTCTACGTGCTTTCCAAGAGCAAGAATTACGAGATCGCGAAAAAGCACGGCATCGCGGTGCTCGGCGAGGTGTTCGCCGACCGCGGCTACTCCGACGACGGCTCGCTCGCGCCGCGCGACAAGCCGGGCGGCATGATCGAGGACGCGTCGAAGGCGGTGAAGCAGGCGCTCGCGATGGTCGAGGAGGGCTACGTGACCAGCCTTTCCGGCAAGCGCGTGCCGGTCGCGGCCGACACGATCTGCCTCCATGGCGACCAGCCGGGTGCCGCGGTTTTCGCGAAGGAGCTCAGGCGGGTTTTCAAGGAAAAAGGCATAACCGTTGCCGCACCCTAAGCTGTTCTCGCCGATCCGGCTCGGCGGCATCACCCTTCCCAACCGCATCGTCGTTTCGCCGATGTGCCAGTACTCGGCCGACGACGGCTCGATGACCGACTGGCACCTGCAGCATCTCGGCACGTTCGCGTGCTCGGGCGCGGGCCTCTTCGTGGTGGAGGCGACCGGCGTGACGCCGGAAGGGCGCATCACGCACGGCTGCACCGGCCTCTACAGCGACAAGAACGAAGCCGCGATGCGCCGCGCGGTCGAGCTTTATCGCGGCATCACCAAGCACCCGATCGGCATCCAGATCGGCCACGCCGGGCGCAAAGCCTCCACGCATCCGCCATTTGCCGGCAGCAAGCCGCTCGGGCCCGGCGAGTCGCCTTGGCAGACGATCTCCGCTTCGGCGGTTCCGTTCGGCGACTGGCATGTCCCGCACGAGATGACCCGGGAAGACATAAAAGGCGTCATCGACGCATTCGTCGCTTCGGCCGAGCGCGCCAAGCGCATCGGGTTCGACGAGCTCGAGCTTCACTCGGCGCACGGCTATCTTCTGCAGCAGTTCCTCTCTCCTCTTTCCAATCAAAGAAAAGACGAATACGGCCGCAACCGCATGAAATTTCCGCTGGAAGTCGCAGCGGCGGTGCGCGAGGTATGGCCGAAGGACCGCGCCCTAGGCGCGCGCATCAACGGCAGCGACTGGGCGCAGGGCGGCTGGCAGCCCGAGGACGCGGTGGCCTACGCGCGCGAGCTGAAGAAGGCGGGCCTCGATTTCGTCTGCGTGTCGAGCGGCGGCACGGTGGCGCATCAGAAGGTGCCGGTGACGCCGGGATACCAGGTCGGCTTTGCGCAACAAGTGCGCGCCTCGGTTTCGATTCCCGTAAGAGCGGTCGGCATGATCGCCGATCCGCAGCAGGCCGAGGACATCCTCGCTGCCGGGAAGGCGGACATGATCGCGATGGCGCGCGCGTTCCTCGACGACCCGCGCTGGGTCTGGCACGCCGCCGAGCGCCTCGGCGTCACCATCGACTATCCGCGCCAATACGCGCGCAGCCGCCACGACCTGTGGCCGGGCGCGAAGCTCGCGCGCGCGAAGTAAAAGGAAGTGGAGCGGGGACTGAGACTCGGACTCAGATCTCGATCGGGGACGACCGCGCTCTCGCCATTGAGCTATCCCCGCTTCGGGGCCAAGTGTGGCGCGTCAGCGGTGCGTCAGCAATAGTCGCACCGGCTTATCTCAGGATCCTTTTACGATCTTGATTTGGTTGTCGACCGCCGAGACGCCGTCGACTTTCGAAGCGATCTGAGCCGCGCGATTGCGCTCGCCCGCGGTGGCGGCGGTGCCCCACAGCGTGACTTTGCCTTCCTTCGCCGTGACGTCGATCGCTGCGACCTGCACCTTGCCGTCGCCCTCGAGCGCCTGCTTCACGCGCTGCGCGAGCTCCTTGTTCGGATCGGGCTTGGGCGCTTCGGGCGCCTTCGCCTCCGGTTGCGGCGCGGGTTTCGGCGCTTCGGCCTGAGGCGCTGGTGTAGGCGTGGCGGCCGGCGTGGGAGTCGCGGGCGGCGTGGAGTCGCCGCAGGCGGCGAGCAAGAGGGCGAGCGCGAGAGCGAAGATGGTTTTCATGGCTTGAGCCTACTCCCCGATTGTGTCGTGAATGTAGCTTCTTAATGACAGGCGAATAGGTCGGCTATCGCCTTGGCATCGAAGCGGTACTCGTGGTTGCACATTTCGTTGCGGATCACGATCTCGCCCTGCTCGGCGAGGATCGAATCGACCTCCTCGCGCCCCAGGCCGAGCAGCATGTCCTTCACCTTGCCCTCGTCATACGGGCAGTGGTACTCGACCGGATAGAGCCGGAACACGCGCATCAGCTCCTCGGGGAATACGCGCGTCAGCAGGTCATAGGGCTGCGCATCCCGCGTTTCGTCGAGCTGCAGCGTTTCCGCCAGATGGCAAACGCGGTTCCAGCCGTCGGGGTCGCGCGTATCGGCCTGCGGCAGCTTCTCGAGCAGCAGGCCGCACAGCGCGCCGCCATCGGCCTTAAGGCGCAGGTAAGCCGTGGTCTGCTCCGATTGCGACAAATAATGCTCGAAAATCTCCTGGAGGTTCTCGCCCTCGAGCGGCACCAGGCTCTGGTAGAACTGGCCGCTCTTCAGGTCTTCCAGGGTGACGGAGAGCCGCCCGTCGCCGAGCAGGCTTCTTTCGGAGCCCGCGAATGGCTTCTGCTTTTCGTAGCTCGCCATGCCCCGGATCTGCAGCTCGGCGGTGCAGTCGGCGACCAGCAGCTTGACCGGGCCCGAGCCTTGCACCTGCAGGGTGACCCGTCCGGAGCCCTTTTGATTCGCGCCCAGGAGCACGTTGAGTGCGGTGGTATGACCCAGGAGAGCTGCGATATCTTCGGGGTAGTCGCGGCCGTCCAGCATGCGTTGCCAGGCCCCGGTCAGGCATACCAGCCGTCCTCTAATGTCCAGATTTTCGAAGAGAAATCGCTGAACGTAGTCGGTTTGCATGGCTCAAAAGTATAGATGCCGCCCACTCTGGTTAATTCCCCCGTCGACCGTCCCCTGGCCCTGACCGGACACGATCTGTACCTCTTCCGGGAGGGCACCCACAGCCGCCTGTACGAGAAGCTGGGGGCGCACCTGCTGGGCGACGGGACGCAGTTCGCGGTTTGGGCGCCGAACGCGGCAGAGGTTTCGGTGATCGGCGACTTCAACGGCTGGGACGCGCGCGCGAATCCGATGCAAGGCAGCGAGGCCGGGATCTGGACCGCGAAGGTGCCGCAGGCGAAGCACGGCAGCTTCTACAAGTACCACGTCGTTTCGCGCCACGGGAACTGGCGCGCCGACAAGGCCGACCCGTACGCGTTTCGCTGCGAGACGCCGCCGAAGACCGGCTCCATGGTGTGGAAGCTCGACTACGAGTGGAACGACGCGGAATGGATGAAGAACCGCGCGCGCGCCAACGCGCTCGACGCGCCGTGGTCGATCTACGAGCTACACCTCGGCTCCTGGAGAAGGTCGCCGGACCACCCGCGCGAGCCGCTCGGCTACAGGGACATCGCGCAGCCGCTCGCCGACTACATGAAGCAGCTCGGCTTCACGCACGTCGAGCTGATGCCGATCATGGAGCATCCGTTCTACGGCAGCTGGGGCTACCAGTGCACCGGCTATTTCGCGCCCAGCTCGCGCTACGGCACGCCGCAGGACTTCATGCACTTCGTCGACGTGATGCACCAGAACGGCCTGGGCGTGATCCTCGACTGGGTGCCGTCGCACTTCCCGTGGGACCAGCACGGCCTGGGCTTCTTCGACGGCACGCACCTCTACGAGCACTCCGACCCGCGCCAGGGCCATCACCCGGACTGGGCGAGCGCGATCTTCAACTACGGCAGGAACGAGGTGCGCGCGTTCCTCTCTTCGAGCGCGCACTTCTGGCTCGAGAAGTACCACGCCGACGGCCTGCGCGTGGACGCGGTGGCGTCGATGCTCTACCTCGACTACGGGCGCAAGCACGGCGAGTGGATCCCGAACCGCCACGGCGGGCGCGAGAACCTGGAGGCGATCGACTTCCTGCGCTTCCTCAACGAGACGCTGTACCGCGATTTCCCGCACGTGCAGACCATCGCCGAGGAATCGACCGCCTGGCCGCAGGTCTCGCGCCCGAACTACGTCGGCGGCCTGGGCTTCGGCATGAAGTGGAACATGGGCTGGATGCACGACACGCTCAACTACTTCAAGCGCGACCCGGTGTACCGCAAGCACCACCACGACTCGCTCACCTTCAGCCTGTGGTACGCGTTCCACGAGAACTTCGTGCTGCCGCTCTCCCACGACGAGGTGGTGCACGGCAAGGGCTCGATCATCGGCCGCATGCCGGGCGACGCGTGGCAGCAGTTCGCCAACGTGCGCGCGCTCTACGGCTACATGTGGACCCACCCCGGGAAGAAAATGCTCTTCATGGGCGACGAGTTCGCGCAGCGCCGCGAGTGGACGCACGAGGACTCGCTCGAGTGGCACGTGATCGGCCAGGACCCTCGCCACGAGGGCGTGCAGCGCTGGGTGGCGGACCTGAACCGGGTCTATCGAAGCGAGAAGGCATTGCACGCAACGGATTTCACGGGCGAGGGTTTCCGCTGGATCAATCGGGGCGACTGGGAAGCGAGCGTGCTGTCTTATCTGCGGGTCTCGTCGGACCAGCCGATCCTCGTGGTGTGCAACTTCACGCCGGTGCCGCGCTACAACTACCGGGTCGGCGTGCCGCGCGGCGGGCGCTGGCGCGAGATCCTGAACAGCGACGCCGAGTACTATGGTGGCAGCGGCGTCGGCAACAGCGGCGGCGCCGATGCGCAACCGATGCCGTACGAGGAGTACAGTCAGTCCCTCACCCTGACCCTGCCCCCGCTCGCCGTGCTCGTCTTCAAGCCTGAATAAGTCGCGCGAAAAACTCCGCACCGCGCCGGCGCGCGCCGTGGTCGAGGGCGTGCGGCCGCAGGTCGACGGCGGCCGCTATCCCGTCAAGCGCGCGCTCGGCGACGAGGTGCTCGTCGAGGCCGACGTGTTCACCGACGGCCATGACGCGGTCGTGGCAGAGCTGCTTTACAAACATACAGAAGAAAAAAGCTGGAAAAGCATGCGCATGGAGTCCCGCCACAACGACCACTGGGCGGCGTCCTTCCGCGTCGAGAAGCTCGGCCGCTACCAGTACACGGTGCGCGGCTGGAGCGATCCTTTCCTCACCTGGCAGCGCGACCTCGTCAAGCGCCAGGCCGCCGGCCAGGACCTGACCGTCGATCTGCAGATCGGCTCGGAGCTCTTCGGCGAGCGCATCGAGGACTACGAGAGCGCGATGAAACTCAAGGCGCCGCTGCCGGCGCAGGAGTCGATCGTCCTGTACGAAAAAGTCCTCGAGGTGGTGGTCGACCCGGTGCGCGCGCGCTTCAGCTCCTGGTACGAGATGTTCCCGCGCTCGTTCGGCGGCCTGCGCGGCTTGGTCGGCATGCTGCCCTACGTGGAGAGCCTGGGCTTCAACGTGCTCTACCTGCCGCCGGTCCACCCGATCGGCACCACGGCGCGCAAGGGCAGGAACAACGCCGTGAGCGCGCAGCCGGGCGACGTCGGCAGCCCGTGGGCGATCGGCTCGAAGGATGGCGGCCACAAGGCAATCGAGCCCTCGCTCGGCACGTTCGAGGATTTCGATTCCCTGGTCAAAGAAGCCAAGGCCAGGGGAATCGACGTGGCGCTCGACATCGCGTTCCAGTGCTCGCCCGACCATCCGTACGTGCGCGAGCACCCCGAGTGGTTCCGCGCGCGGCCCGACGGCACGATCCAGTACGCCGAGAACCCGCCGAAGAAGTACCAGGACATCTATCCGTTCGATTTTGAAAGCCCGAACTTCACGGAACTGTGGAGCGAATTGAAGAGCGTGTTCGAGTTCTGGGTCGGCCACGGGGTGAAGATCTTCCGCGTCGACAACCCGCACACGAAGGCGTTCGCTTTTTGGGAGTGGGTTATCAAGGAATTGAAAACCAGGAATCCAGAGCTGATCTTCCTCTCCGAGGCTTTCACGCGGCCGCGCGTGATGCACAAGCTCGCGAAGCTCGGCTTCACGCAGTCGTACACCTACTTCACGTGGCGCAATACCAAGCACGAGCTGACGGAGTATTTTCGGGAAGTCTGTTCCTCCGATACCAGGGAGTATTTCAGGCCGAATTTCTGGCCGAACACGCCGGATATCCTGCACGAGACGCTGCAGCACGGCGGCCGTCCGGCGTTCATCGTGCGCGCGGTGCTCGCCGCCACCGCGGCGGCGAACTACGGCATGTACGGCCCGGCCTACGAGCTGATGGAGCACGCGCCGCGCGAGGCGGGCAGCGAGGAGTACCTGAATTCCGAGAAGTACGAGGTCAAGCGCTGGGACACCGCGCGCGCCGACAGCCTTGCGCCGCTCATTTCGAGGCTGAATGCGATCCGGAACGAAAACCCGGCGCTGCAGCGCGACTGGAGCCTGCAGTTTCACCCCATCGATAACGACCAGCTGATCGCATTCAGCAAGAAGGAAGGGGAGAACGAAATACTCGTGGTGGTGAACCTCGACGCGCGCAGCCCGCAGTCGGGCTTCATCTCGTTCCCGCCGTGCGAAGTGCACGACCTGCTTTCCGGCGGGCACTGGGTATGGAGCTCGGAGCGCAACTACGTCGAGCTCAGCCCGCACACGCTGCCCGCGCACGTCTTCCGCGTCACCCGGCGATGAACCAGGTCTCGACCGCCGAACTCGGTTCCCGGACCGGCGAGCAGGCCGCCTCCGACGCGCTCTGGTACAAGGACGCGGTCATCTACCAGCTGCACGTCAAGACGTTTTTCGACGCCAACGACGACGGCTTCGGCGACTTCGCCGGCCTGATGTCCAAGCTGGACTACATCCAGGACCTCGGCGTTTCCGCGCTGTGGCTGCAACCGTTCTACCCGTCGCCGCTCAAGGACGACGGCTACGACGTGTCCGACTACCACAACGTGCACCCGCAGTACGGCACGATCGCCGACTTCAAGGCCTTCGTGCGCGAGGCGCACCGGCGCGGGTTGAAGGTGATCACCGAGCTGGTGGTCAACCATACCTCCGACCAGCACCCGTGGTTCCAGGCCGCGCGCCGCGCGCCGCCGGGCTCGACCAAGCGCGACTACTACGTGTGGAGCGACTCGGACCAGAAGTACAAGGGCACGCGCATCATCTTCACCGACACCGAGACCTCGAACTGGTCGTGGGACCCGGTGGCGAAGCAGTACTACTGGCACCGCTTCTTCAGCCACCAGCCCGACCTCAACTTCGACAACCCGAGCGTGCTGAAGGCGGTGTTCCGCACCATGCGATTCTGGCTCGACATGGGCGTGGACGGCTTCCGCCTGGATGCCATTCCCTATCTCGTCGAGCGCGAGGGCACCAGCAACGAGAACCTGCCCGAGACGCATGGGGTGCTGAAGAGCATCCGCGCGGCGATCGACCAGAACTACCCGAACAAGCTGCTGCTCGCGGAAGCCAACATGTGGCCCGAGGACGTGCGCCCGTACTTCGGCGACGGCGACGAGTGCCACATGGCGTTCCACTTCCCGCTCATGCCGCGCATGTACATGGCGATCGCGCAGGAGGACCGCCACCCGCTGGTCGAGATCATGCAGCAGACCCCCGAGATCCCGGGCGCGAGCCAGTGGGCCATCTTCCTGCGCAACCACGACGAGCTGACGCTCGAGATGGTGACGAGCCGCGAGCGCGACTACATGTACCGCACCTACGCGACCGACATGCAGGCGCGCATCAACCTGGGCATCCGGCGCCGCCTCGCGCCGCTGATGGAAAACGACCCGGACCGCATCCGGCTGATGAACAGCCTGCTGCTGTCGATGCCGGGCTCGCCGATCGTCTACTACGGCGACGAGATCGGAATGGGCGACAACATCTACCTCGGCGACCGCAACGGCGTGCGCACGCCCATGCAGTGGAGCCCGGACCGCAACGCCGGGTTCTCGCGCTGCGACCCGCAGCGCCTGTACCTGCCGCCGATCATGGATGCGATCTACGGCTACGGCGCCGTGAACGTCGAGGCGCAGCAGCGCGACCCGAGCTCGCAGCTGAACTGGATGAAGCGCATGCTCGCCACGCGCAAGGCGAGCCAGGCGTTCGGGCGCGGCACGCTCGAATTCCTGCATCCCGGGAACCGCAAGGTCCTGGGTTACCTGAGGCAGCTGGGGGATGAGGCGATCCTTTGCGTCGCCAACCTCGCGCGCACCGCGCAGCCGGTCGAGCTCGACCTCAAGCGCTTCAAGGGCCGCGTGCCGGTCGAGATGCTCGGCCGCACCTCGTTCCCGCCGGTCGGCGAGCTGCCCTACCTGCTCACGCTGCCCGCGCACGGCTTCTACTGGTTCCGCCTCGCAGCCGACGCCCCGGTGCCCGACTGGCACAAGGAGATGATCGTCTCCGAGGAAGCGCCGGTGCTGGTGCTGTTCGACTCGTGGACCAGCTTCTTCCGCGACAAGGTGGTGCCGTGGCGCATCGGCATGGCGGAGAAGCTGCGCACCCAGCTCGAGAACCAGGTGCTGCCGCGCTTCGTCGCCGCGCAGCGCTGGTACGCGGCGAAGGGCGAGCCGGTGAAGCAGGCGAGCGTGGCCGATTACGTGGTCTGGGATGTCGGCGGCCTTAGCTGGCTTTTGACTTTCATCGATGTAAGGAATTCCTTGTACTTCCTGCCGCTCGCCCTCGGCTGGGAAGACGATGAAGACCACGTGCGCACGCTCGCGCAGGTCACCGTGGCGCGCGTGCGCCAGCAGGCCAACGTGGGCGTGCTCGCCGACGCGATGGCCGACGAGGGCTTCGCGCGCCACATCGTCAAGGCGATCGGCGCGGGCAAGAGCCTGCCGACCGCGCACGGCGCGCTGCGCTTCACGCGCACCAAGGCCTACGCGCAGCTCGCCGGCGACGAGCTCGCCGCGCTGCAGCTCGGCCCGCTCAACACGCAGAGCACGAATACCTCGGTGCAGATCGGCGAGCGCCTGTTCCTGAAGTGCTACCGCCGCCTGCGCGCCGGGCTGAATCCCGAGTTCGAGATCGGCCGCTTCCTCACCGAGGTGGCGCACTTCCCGCACTGCGTGCCGCTCGCCGGCGCGGTGGAGTACGTCTCGGGCAAGAACGAGACTTCCACGGTGGCGCTGCTGCAGGGCTACGTGCCGAACCAGGGCGACGGCTGGGGCTACACGCTCAACTACCTGGAGCGCGCGCTCGAGACTCCGACCGCGCAGGGCGTCGACCCGAAGAGCGCGCACGGCGCCTACCTCACGCTGATGCAGACCCTCGCCACGCGCACCGGCGAGCTGCACAAGGCGTTCGCGATGCGCTCCGGCGACCCGGCGTTCGAGCCCGAGCCGATGAGCGCGCAGGACTTCGAGGCCTGGAAGGCCAAGGTGCGCGAGGAAGCCAACGGCACGCTCGCGATGCTCGACAAAATTGCCGGGGAAAAAGCCCGAATCATGGCGTTCATCGACGCGTGCGCCGCGCCGAAGGGGCCCGCGCTCAAGACGCGGCACCACGGCGACTACCACCTCGGCCAGGTGCTGATCGCGAACAACGACTTCGTGATCATCGACTTCGAGGGCGAGCCGTCGCGCCCGTTGGCGGATGCGCGGCGCAAGCACTCGCCGCTGCGCGACGTGGCGGGCATGCTGCGCTCGTTCAGCTACGCCAAGTGGAGCGCGCGCGAGCGCTACGTGAGCGGCCTCACCGGCGGGCAGGCCGCGGTGGCCGCGGACAAGGACGGCTGGCTCGACGCCTGGGAGGCCGAGGTGCGCCGCAGCTTCCTCGCCGCCTACGCGCAGGTGGCGGGCATCTCGCTCGACGACATGCGCGGGCTGCTGCGCCTGTTCGAGATGGAGAAGGTGCTCTACGAGCTGCGCTACGAGATCAACAACCGGCCGAGCTGGGTCCAGGTGCCAGTGTCTGGGCTGCTCGGCCTTCTAGGAGGAGGACAACAATGAACCAGATCGACTGGTCGCTCGAGCCCGTGCGCGGCTTCCTGCTGCGCGCCGGCGAGTTCCTGCCGCGCATCCTGCTCGCGGTGGTGATCGTGGTGGTGGGCTGGATGGTGGCGAAGATGGTGCGCTTCGCGATCGCCAAGGGCCTGCGCGCGGTGAATTTCAACGTGCTCACCGAGCGCGCCGGCATCGACGCGTTCCTGCACGACGGCGGCATCCGCGCCGACACCACCGAGATCCTGGCGCTCTTGTTCTACTGGCTGGTGATCCTCGCCTCGCTGGTGATGGCCTTCAACCTGCTCGGCCTGGAGTACATCACCGACCTGCTCGGGCGCGTGGTGTGGTTCCTGCCCAAGGTCATGGTGGCGCTCCTGATCCTCGCCTTCGGCGCGTACTTCGCGCGCTTCATCGGCAATGCGGTGATCGCGTACTGCCGCAACGTGCACCTGCAGGACGCCGAGATCCTCGGCCGGCTCGCGCAGTACGCGATCCTCGCCTTCGTGGTGCTGATCGCGCTCGACCAGGTCAACGTCGGCGGCGACATCGTGCGCCAGACCTTCCTCATCGTGCTGGCGGGCGTGGTGTTCGCGCTCGCGCTCGCGTTCGGGCTGGGCGGCAAGGAGTGGGCCGCGGAGATGCTGGAACGATGGTGGCCGCGAAGAAAGCGGTAGCGCGCAAGCATGTCATGCCGTTCGGCGCGGAGCTCATGCCGCAGGGCGGCGTGCGCTTCCGCTTCTGGGCGCCGGGCGCAAGCAAGGTCGAGCTCGAGATCGCCGGGCGCTACTCGCCGCTGCACCGCGGGCAGGACGGCTGGTACGAGCACCTGGTCGCGAACGCCGGCCCGGGCACGCTGTACCGCTACCGCATCGACGGCAAGCTGCTGGTGCCCGACCCGGCCTCGCGCTTCCAGCCGCGCGACGTCGACGGGCCGAGCGAAGTGGTGGACGGGAAGTCCTACCACTGGGCGAACGGCGGCTGGACCGGCCGGCCGTGGAACGAGGCGGTCATCTACGAGCTGCACGTCGGCACTTTCACGCCGGAAGGTACCTACGCCGGCGCCGCGAAAAAAATTCCCCAGTTAAAGGAGCTGGGCATCACCGCGATCGAGCTGATGCCGCTGGCCGACTTCGCCGGCAAGCGCAACTGGGGCTACGACGGCGTGCTGCCGTTTGCGCCCGATTCCGCGTACGGCCGCCCCGAGGACCTGAAGGCGCTGGTCGACGCCGCGCACGCCGCCGGGCTGATGGTGTTCCTCGACGTGGTCTACAACCACTTCGGCCCGAAGGGCAACTACCTGCCGCGCTATGCGCCGCAGTTCTTCACCGAGAAGCACCGCACCCCGTGGGGCGCGGCGATCGACTTCTCGAACCCGGTGGTGCGCCAGTTCTTCGTGCACAACGTGCTCTACTGGCTCGAGGAGTACTGGTTCGACGGCCTGCGCTTCGACGCGGTGCACGCCATCCTCGACGACTCGAAGCGCCACATCCTCGACGAGATCCGCGCTTCCGTGCCGCTCGGCAAGCACCTAGTGCTCGAGAACGACGCCAACCAGGCGCGCTTCATCGGCCCGGGCAGGTACAACGCGCAGTGGAACGACGACTCGCACCACGCCTACCACGTGCTCGCCACCGGCGAGAAAGACGGCTACTACGTCGCCTACGCCGACGCGCCGGCCAGGCACCTGGCGCGCTGCCTCGCGGAAGGCTATGCCTACCAGGGCGAAGTCTCGCCGTTCAGCAACGAGAAGCGCGGCGAGCCGAGCGCCCACCTGCCGCCGCCGTGCTTCGTGGACTTCATGCAGAACCACGACCAGGTCGGCAACCGCGCTTTCGGAGAAAGAATCACCCAGCTGGGAGATGAACGGGCCTTGAAATCCCTCGCGGCCATCCAGCTGCTCGCGCCGTCGCCGCCGCTGCTCTTCATGGGCGAGGAGTGGGGCTGCCGGCAGCCGTTTCTCTTCTTCTGCGACTTCGAGGGCGAGCTCGGCGAGGCGGTGCGCAACGGCCGGCGCGAGGAGTTCAAGCGCTTCGCGGCCTTCAAGAGCGAGATCCCCGACCCGCTTGCCGAAAGCACGTTCAGGAAGTGCGTGCTCGACTGGGGCAAGCGCGACGCCACCTGGCTTGCGCACTACAAGAAGCTCCTCCAACTGCGCGCGCGCGCCATCGCGCCGAAGAACTTCGGCCCCGGCAAGTACCGCATGCTCGGCGAGCGCGCCTTCGAGGTGCGCTGGGACGGCCTGCTGCTGATTGCCAATTGCGGCAACGACGCCGTGGCGGTGCAGGACGCGCCGAAGGAAGCGCCGCTCTGGTCCAACGGCAAGCCGGGCGAAGCATGGTCGGTGAACTGGTGGACGACGAAGTAGCGTCAAGCTATCTCGACGTTTGGGGCAACGAACGGCCGATCGCGGCCGAGGTGCGCTCCTCCCTCCTGAAGGCGATGGGGCCGGCGCGCAAGGCGCGCAAGGTCGAGCTCGAGGGCGGGCGCTGCTACCAGCCCGAGATCCTCGAGACGCGGCGCCTCTGGGGATTCATGACGCAGCTCTACGGGCTGCGCTCGGAGCGCAACTGGGGGATCGGCGACTTCACCGACCTGCGCAACCTGATCGAGATCTCGGCCTCGCTCGGCGCCGCCGTGGTGGGCGTAAGCCCGCTGCACGCCACGCAGGGCAGCCCGTACAGCCCGTCGAGCCGCCACGCGCTCAACGTGCTCTACATCGACGTCGAGGCCGTGCCGGGGTTCGAAAAGGCGCCGAAGGGCGTAAAGCAGCTGCGCGATGCGGAGCTGGTCGATTACGAGGGCGTGCGGCGCGTGAAGCTCGCGGCGCTCGAGAAGCTGTTTCCCGGAAAGGCGGCGGGGCAGGCGACGGACTTCGCGGTGTTCGAGGCGCTGCGCGAGGAGTACGGCGGCGGCTGGCAAAGCTGGCCGGAGAAGTTTCAGTCTCCGCAATCCAGGGAGGTGAGGGCGTTTGCGAAGAAAAAAGCCAGGCGGGTGGCCTTCCACGCCTGGCTGCAGCACATCGCGCGCCAGCAGCTCGATGCGGCGCAGCGCCGGGCGCACGAGCTGGGCATGCCGATCGGGCTGTACGTGGACCTCGCGCTCGGCGCCGATCGCGGCGGGGCGGAGGTGTGGTCGGACCAGGATGCGTACGCGGTGGGCGCATCGTGCGGCGCGCCGCCCGACGAGTTCAATCCGCTCGGCCAGGATTGGGGGCTGCCGCCCTATTCGCCGCGCGCGCTGCGCGCCAAGGGCTACCGGCCGTTCATCGAGCTGCTGCGCGCCAACATGCCGGTGGGCGGGGCGCTGCGCATGGACCACGTCATGGCGCTGTCGCGGCTGTGGTGGATCCCGCAGGGCGCGAAGCCCGAGCGCGGCGGCTACGTGAACTATCCGTTCCGCGAGCTGCTCGGCGTGCTGGCCGCGGAGAGCCGGCGCGCGCGCTGCCTGGTGGTCGGCGAGGACCTCGGCACCGTGACGCCGGAGATGCGCGCCGCGCTGAACGAGGCCGGCGTGCTCTCGTACCGGCCGCTGCTCTTCGAGAACAAGCCGTCCAGCGAGTATCCGCGCGAAGCGCTGGTCTGCGTGACGACGCACGACCTGCCGACCTGGCGCGGCTATTGGGAGGCGCACGACCTCAAGCTGCGCAAGCGCCTGGGCCTTACCGTCGATTTCAAGCGGGAAATGGAGGCGAGGGAGAAGGACAAGCAGAAAATCGCCGCCATCCTGGAGCGCGAAGGCTTCGACCTCTCGGCGCGAGCGGCGCACGCCTTCATCGTGCGCACCCCGTGCAAGCTCGCCATGCTGCAGCCCGAGGACGTCTTCGAGATGCTCGAGCAGGCCAACCTGCCGGGCACGGTGGACCAGCATCCGAACTGGCGGCGCAAGCTGCCGCTCGCGCTCGAGCATTGGCGCGCCGAGCCAAGAGTCGTCGAGCTCGCGCGCCTCATGGCTGAAAGAAACGTTCCCGTAACCGCGCCGATCGCCACTTATCGCTTCCAGTTCCACAAGGAGTTCGGCTTCAACCAGGCGAAGGCGCTGGTGCCGTACCTGGCGAAGCTCGGCATCAGCCACCTGTACGCCTCGCCGTTCCTGAAGGCGCGCCCCGGCAGCACGCACGGCTACGACGTCATCGACCACAACCAGATCAACCCGGAGATCGGCACAGAAGCCGAGCTCAAGGACCTGTTGAAAACCCTAAAGCAACGCGGCATGGGGATGGTCATCGACCTGGTGCCGAACCACATGGGCGTGCTGCACGCCGACAACGCCTGGTGGCTCGACGTGCTGGAGAAGGGCCCGGCGTCGCCGTACGCGCGCTTCTTCGACATCGACTGGGCGCGCGGCAAGCTGCTCTTGCCGGTGCTCGGCAAGCACTACGGCGAGGCGCTCGAGGAGCTGAAAGTCGAGAAGAAGAACGGCAAGTGGGGCTTGCGCTATTTCGACCATCGGTTTCCGCTGAATCAAAAAAATCTGCAACCGCCCAAGGACACGCTGGCCTTGCACCGCCTGCTCGAGAAGCAGCACTACCGCCTCGCGTACTGGCGCGTCGCCTCCGACGAGATCAACTACCGGCGCTTCTTCGAGATCACCGACCTCGCCGGCGTGCGCGTCGAGGATCCGGCCGTATTCGACGCCACGCACGCCTTCGTGGCCAGGCTTGCGAAGGGCGGCGGCATCGACGGGGTGCGCATCGACCATCCGGACGGGCTCGCCGACCCGAAGCAGTACTTCGAGCGCCTCGCGGAGCTCTTCCCGCGGCGCTGGATCGTGATCGAGAAGATCCTCGCCGAGCACGAGAAGCTGCCCGACGACTGGCCGGTGCACGGCGAGACCGGCTACCGCTTCGCCAACCTGCTGACCGGGGTCTATGTCGACGCGAGCGCCGAGTCGCGCTTCGACCGCATCTACAGCCGCTTCACCGGCGAGCGGCGCAGCTTCGACGAGATCGCGCGCGACAGCCGCTACCTCATCATGGCGACCACGCTCGCCGCCGAGCTCTTGATGCTGTCGAACTGGCTGGCGCGCATCGCGGCGGGCAATCGCTTCACGCGCGACTACACCGCGAGCGGTCTGCGCAAGGCGCTCGCCGAGATCGCCGCGCAGTTCCCGGTGTACCGCAGCTATGTGTCGCCGCGCGGCGTGTCGGAGAGCGACCGGCGCACCATCGAGCAGGCGGTGAACGCCGCGAAGCGCGCGAGCCGCATCGCCGACCCGAGCGTGTTCGACTTCGTGCGCAGCGTGCTGCTGCTCGAGAACGCGCCGCCCGGGAAGCGCCGCAACGAGATGCTGCGCTTCGCGATGCGCTTCCAGCAGTTCACCGCACCGGTGGTGGCGAAGGGCGTCGAGGACACCGCCTTCTACCGCTACAACCGCCTGATCGCGCTGAACGAGGTGGGCGGGCACCCGTCGCGCTTCGGCTTCACGCTCAAGGAGTTCCACGCCGCGGCCGAGGAGCGCGCGCGGCGCTGGCCCTACACCATGCTCGCCAGCTCGACGCACGACACCAAGCGCTCGGAAGACGTGCGCGCGCGCCTCGCGGTGCTCTCCGAGCTCGCGTCGGGCTGGCGCATGACGCTCGCGCGCTGGAGCCGCATGAACAAGGGCGAGATCTCGAAGGGCGACGAGTATCACTACTACCAGGCGCTGATCGGCATCTGGCCGGGCGAGGTGACGCCAGACCTGGCGCAGCGTCTGAAGGCCTACATGCTGAAGGCGGCGCGCGAGGCCAAGCTGCGCACCAGCTGGATCAACCCGGACGCCGACTACGAGAAGGCGCTCGAGCGCTTCGTCGAGCAGTCGCTCGGGAACGAGGCATTCGTTCGCGACCTCGACACCACGGTCGCGACGGTGGCGCAGGTCGGAGAAGTGGTCAGCCTGTCGCAGGCGCTGGTCAAGGTCGCTTCGCCAGGCGTGCCCGACTACTACCAGGGCACCGAGCTGCCGGATTTCAGCCTGGTCGATCCGGACAACCGGCGCCCGGTCGACTACGAATTGCGCAAGAGGCTTCTCGATTCGAATTCCTCCGGGAAACTGCGTGTCATCCGCAAGGGCCTCGAGGTGCGGCGCAAATACCCGCAGCTCTTCCACGGCGCGAAGTACACGCCGCTCTACGCCGACGGCGGGCGCGAGGACAACATCATCGCCTTCTCGCTATCGGATGCGAACAGCTGCGTGGTGGCGGTGGCGCCGCGCCTGTTCGCGCATCTGTTGGAAAGCGACAAGCCCTGGGGTGAGTCCAGCCTGGCGCTGCCGGCCGGCGAATTCCTGGACGTGATGACCGGCGAGCGGCACAGGGGCGGCCGGGTGCGCATCGCGGAGCTACTATCGCGGTTCCCGGTGGCTTTGCTGGTGCGCTCTTGAAAAAGCTCTTCGTTCTACTGTTGTTCCTGTGCAGCGCCGCCCAGGCGCAGGAGCAGTTCATCTTTTCCTGGCCGCTCGGCGAGAAGGCGCTCAAGCCGCGCGGCGCCACCACGCGCGGGGTGCCGGTGGTGCTCGATACCACGCCCACCCAGGCATGGACGCGGCTCACCGAGCCCGGCCTGGCCGCACAGGAGCGCGACCGGCGCGCGATCCTCGCCATGGCCGGGCCGTACCGCGTGAGCTTCGACTTCCTCGAGGTGGTGCGCTACGACCCGGCGCTCAAGCGGGACGCGCCCTACCAGAGCTGGGGCACCGAGTACGTGTTCGTCGCCGAAGACCGTCCCGACTTCGTCGCCCTGCAGCACATCCTGGTCACGAGGGTCTTGGAAAAAGATAAAACCCCGGAGCCGATGGTGGTGCGGCACTGGCGGCAGGAATGGCGCTACGAGGCGCCGACTTACCTCGCCTACGAAGGCGCCAATACCTGGGCGCGCCGCCCCGTGAGCGACCGGAAGGCCGCCTGGACCCAGACTGTGCTGCAGGTCGACGACTCGCCGCGCTACGCCGCGCGCGGCCGCTGGCGGCACGAAGGCGGGGTGTCGACCTGGATCTCGGACGAGACCTGGCGGCCGCTGCCGCGCCGCGAGTTCAGCGTGCGCAAGGACTATGACGTGCTGGTCGGCACCAACCGCCACACCATCACGCCGACCGGCTGGGTGCAGGAGGAGAACAACCAGAAGATGGTGCTCGCGAGCGGGAAGCTCCTAGCGCGCGAGTACGGCGTGGCGCGCTACGAGCGCATCAAGGACTACGACTTCGGCCCCGGCCAGACGTACTACGAGCGCACCGAGCCGTTCTGGGCCGAGGTGCGCGCCGCGTGGCGCGAGCTCGAGGAAAAGCGCGGTCGCTTCACCATGCGCGCGCCGGTCGACCAGGCGCAGCTTTTCATGCCGTTCTTCGACTACGCGCAGCGCCTCGCCGACGGCGCGCCGTTCGATCGCGAGGCGGCGCGCGACTTCGTGCGCAAGACCCTGCAGGCCGACTACCTCAGCTGATTTATTGCGTAGCCCGGGGAATTAGGGCTCCGTCCCCGATGTTTGCCGGGGCATGAAAACCCTCTTCGCGCTCCTCTCCCTGGGCTTCGCCTGCGCTGCGCAGGCGCAGCAAAAAGACATGACGTTCTTCATCACCAGCACCGGGCCCGGCAAGGGCGCGGACCTCGGCGGCCTGAAGGGCGCCGACGCGCACTGCCAGTCGCTCGCCAAGTCTGCGGGCGCCGGCAACCGGCAGTGGCGAGCCTACCTGAGTACGGACAAGGAGAATGCGCGCGACCGCATCGGCAAGGGGCCGTGGAAGAACGCGAAGGGCGAGGTGATCGCGAAGGACCTGGACGACCTGCACAAGAACCCGCGCATCGACAAGCAGCACGGCCTGGACGAGAAGGGCCAGCCGGTGAACGGCCGCGGCGACTCGCCCAATCGCCATGACATCCTCACCGGCTCGACGCCCGAGGGCCGCGCCATCACCGGCAAGGACATGACGTGCGGCAACTGGACGAAGAGCGGCGAGGGCTCGGCGATGGTCGGGCACCACGACCGCATCGGCCTGCGCGACGACGACGAGTCGAAGTCGTGGAACTCGTCGCATCCGTCGCGCGGCTGCAGCCAGGAGGCGCTGCGCAGCTCAGGGGGCGACGGCCTGCTTTACTGCTTCGCCGTGAAGTAGCCTTAGTCGAGCGTGCGCTTGTAGAAGCGCACGCCGATCGCGATGACCGCCAGCATGAAGGCGAAGAGCGGCCAGATCTGCGGCCACAGGTCGAGGAGCGGCGTGCCCTTCAGCATGATGCCGCGCACCAGATGCAGGAAATGCGTGAGCGGCAGCAGGGTGCCGAGCCACTGCGCCCATTCCGGCATGCCGCGGAACGGGAACATGAAGCCCGACAGCAGGATCGAGGGCAGGAAGAAGAAGAACGTCATCTGCATGGCCTGCAGCTGGTTGCGCGCGAGCGACGAGAAGGTGATGCCGAGCGTGAGGTTCGCGGCGATGAAGATCAGCACCGCGAAATAGAGCGCGAGCGCGTTGCCCTCCATCGGCACCTCGAAAAGCAGTAGCGCCGCGGCGATGATCAGGCTGACCTGGATCAGGCCGATCAGGATGTAGGGCACGATCTTGCCGGTCATCACCTCGATCGGCAGCGCCGGGGTGGCGAGCAGGTTCTCGAAGGTGCCGCGCTCGCGCTCGCGCGTCATGGCGAGGCCGGTCATCAGCACCATGGTCATGGTGAGGATGGTGCCGATCAGCCCGGGCACGATGTTGTGCGAGCTGATGCCCTCGGGGTTGTAGCGGCGGTGCACGCGCAGCTCCACCGGCGCCGCGACCGGCTTGAAGTCCGCGAGCGCGCCGGACAGGTCCCTTTGCAGCGCGGAAAAGGCGATCTGGTTGAGCGCGGCGAGCGCGTTGCCGGTCGCGGTCGGGTCCGACGCGTCGGCTTCCACGAGCAGCGCCGGGCGCTCGCCCCGCACCAGGCGCCGCTCGAAGTCGGCCGGGATCGTGACGCCGAACTGCACCTGGCCGCGCGCCAGCAGGTCGTCCAGCTCGCGCTCGTTGGCGACGTTGGCGTCGATGCGGAAGTAGCCGCTGGTCTGCAGCGCCGAGAGCAGGGTGCGAGAGTAGGGGCCGGCGTCGGCGGCCAGCACCGCGGTCGGCAGCCGCTTGGGATCGGCGTTGATCGCGTAGCCGAAGAGAATCAGCTGCAGGAGCGGGATGCCGATGATCATGCCGAAGGTCAGGCGGTCGCGCTTGAGCTGGATGAACTCCTTGACGATGATCCCCACCCACCTCGACCAGGAGAAGCTCATAGCGGCCTCATTGCTCCCCTTTGCCTTTCATGAGATGGATGAACACGTCCTCCAGGCCGGGCTGCGACTTGGTCCAGCGGAACGCGAGGTCGTGGCGGTAGGCGGCGGCGATGCGCTCGAGCGCCGCCTCGTCCTCGCCGGTGACGTGCAGCGTGTTGCCGAACGCCGTGACGTGCGCGATGCCGCGCTTGCCGTGCAGCTCGGCCGCGAGCTCGGGCAGCCGGCCCGGCGGCCCGCTCACCTCCCAGGTGGCGAGGCGCACGGCATGCAGCACTTCGTCGGGCGTGCCGGTGGCGAGCAGGCTGCCGTAGGCGATGTAGGCGAGGCGATGGCAGCGCTCCGCCTCGTCCATGTAGTGCGTCGAAACCAGCACCGAGATGCCGCGCGCGGCGAGCGCGTGGATTTCCTCCCAGAAGTCGCGCCGCGCCTGCGGGTCGACGCCCGCGGTCGGCTCGTCGAGCAGCAGCAGCTTCGGCCGGTGCAGCATGCACGCGGCGAGCGCGAGGCGCTGCTTCCAGCCGCCGGAGAGCGTGCCGGCGAGCTGGTCGCGCCGGCCTGCAAGCCCGAGCTGCTCGAGGAGCTGCGCGACGGCCTGCCGGCGCTCGCGCATGCCGTACATGCGCGCGACGAAGTCCAGGTTCTCGCGGATCGTCAGGTCCTCCCAGAGCGAGAAGCGCTGGGTCATGTAGCCCACTTCGCGCTTTATGGAAGCTGAATCATTCAAGTCAAACCCCAAGCAGGTGCCGCTGCCGGAGTCCGGCCTGAGCAGCCCGCACAGCATGCGGATCGAGGTGGTCTTGCCGCTGCCGTTCGGGCCGAGGAAGCCGTAGATCTCGCCGCGCCGCACCTGCAGCGAGAAGTCCTTCACCACGCGCTTCGCGCCGAAGCTCTTGTTCAGCCCGTGCACGTCGATGACGAGGTCGCTCACTTCAGCCGCACGTCCACCGGCTGGCCGGGACGCAGCGCGGGCTTGTCCA
The DNA here is from genome assembly GCA_036379875.1 of Burkholderiales bacterium. GTDB lineage: Bacteria > Pseudomonadota > Gammaproteobacteria > Burkholderiales > SG8-39 > SCGC-AG-212-J23. The sequence continues at coordinate 22,983 of DASVFV010000162.1, forward strand.
GGCGCGCCTCCACGAGGAATACGAGCTTGGCGCGCGACTCCTTGCTGTAGAGCACCGGCGGGGTGTACTCGGCCTGGTTGGACACGAAGCTCACCTTGGCCTCGACCGCGTTGCATCCGTCGCAGCGCACTTCCACCGGCTTGCCGGGCGCCAGGCTGCTGAGCGACGCCTCGGGCACGTAGAAGCGCACCTTCACGTTGCCGGGCGGCAGCAGCGCCGCCACCGGGCGCCCGCCCGGTACCCATTCGCCTTCCACGTAGTACGTGTCGTGCACCAGGCCCGCGACCGGCGCGGCCACGCTCTTCTGCTCCAGGCGCCATGCGGCCTGCGCGAGCGCGGCCTTGGCTGCCTCGACCTCGCCCTCGGCCGCCTTGCGCTCGGCTTCGCGGCCGAGCGGCATCTGCGCGCTCTCGAGCTGCGCGCGCGCCTCCGCCACGCGCGCGCTGTCGCGCGCGAGCGCGGCGCGCGCCTCGTCGAAGCGGGCGCGCGAGGTGCCGCCGTCGCGGATCAGCCCTTCCTCGCGCGACAGGTTGGAGGCCGACAGCTCGCGCGCCGCCTGCGCCTGCCTGAGCTCGGCGCGCAGCGCCTGGATCTCCGGCTCGCGGCGCGGGATGCGCAGGTTCTCGAGCTTCGCCTCCGCGCTGCGCAGGCGCTGCTCGGCTTCCTGGCGCGCCGCGCGCTCGGCTTCGTGCTCGAGGGCGAAGACCGGCTTGCCGGCCTCCACCTGGTCGCCGCGGCGCACCAGGAGCTTCTGCAGCTGGCCGGCGTAGGGCGAGGCGAGCATCACGTATTCGCCTTCCACGTAGCCCTGCCACGCGCTGCCGCTTTCATTGCCGCAGCCGGCAAGAAGAAGCGCGAGCGGCAGGAAGGCTCTCATCGCGTGGTAATCCTACCAAGCCAGCGCCGGCCGACGCCGCGCGGGTCGAGCTCGAAGTCGATTCCCGCCTCGCGCAGCACCCACGCCGCGAAGCTGTTGCTGTTCGGCCCGGGCCACAGGCGGTATGTCTCGCAGTGCGGATAGGTTCTGGCTCGATTCAGAACCTCTGAAATCCGCTGCGCGGCCTCGCCGTCCCATTCCATGGCGAGCCGCGAAGGCCCGCCGCCCACGCCGTCCTCGGGCGCCTTGAGATCCCGGTGCACGTGGCCGCGGATGCACACGCCGCCCGCGTTCTTCGTCTGCCAGACCTCCCAGCGCCGCCGCCCGCGCTCGTCGGACACCACGAAGAAGTAGTGCCAGGCGAAGCGGCCGATGAACGGCAGCGGCGCGTACCTCAGCTGAACCATGGGCATGCAGGGCGCTCCAAGGGAAGATGGAACGTACCAGACGCATCATCGACGTGGACGACGCGGGCAACGTGCGCGGGGTGGAGGCGCAGGGTGCGCGCGAGACCCGCCAGCGCCTGCGCCAGCTCGCCTGGCTGCTGGACAGCTCGATCCCGATCCCGGGCACGCGCCTCACCATCGGCATCGAGGCGCTGATCGGCCTGTTTCCCTTGATCGGCGACCTGATCGGCGTAGCGCTGTCGAGCTACATCCTCAAGGAAGCCGCGCGCCTCGGCGCGCCGAAGAGCGTGCTCGCGCGCATGAGCTTCAATGTGGCGCTCGAAGGCGTGGTCGGCATCGTGCCGCTGGCGGGCGACGTGTTCGACGCGGCGTTCAAGGCCAACCAGCGCAACGTGCGCCTGCTGGAGGCCTGGATGGACGAGCCGAAGCGCACCGCGCGCGCGAGCCGCTTCTTCGGCGCCGCGCTGATCGCGGGCGTGATCGCGTTGCTGCTCGGTATTGCGCTGCTCGGCGTGCTTCTCGTGCGCTGGCTTTTCTAGCTCAAAAGACGGCGATCGTCTTCCTGCCGCGCCCGTCGACGCACGCGCGGAACATGCCCTCGCTGTTGAACGGCATCGCGATGTTGCCGCGCCGGTCCACCGCGACCAGCCCGCCGTCGCCGCCGACGGCCGCCACGCTGCGCAGCGCCGCGCGCGCCGCCGCGGCCAGCGAAGCCTTCGCGTACAGCATGCGGGCACAGACGTCGTGCCCGACCGCCGCGCGCATGAACGCCTCGCCGAGCCCGGTGCCGGATACCGCGCACGCGCGGTTGTCCGCGTAGGTCCCGGCGCCGATCAGTGGCGAGTCGCCGACGCGGCCCGGCATCTTGCCGGTATAGCCGCCGGTCGACGTCGCCGCGGCGAGATTGCCGTACGCGTCGAGCGCGACCGCGCCGACCGTGCCATGGTGGTTCTTCAGCTTTTTCTGGAGTGCGCGCAAGCGGTTCTCGGTGCGGAAGTAAGCCGGAGGCTCCAGCTTCAGCCCCTGAGCGCGTGCGAAGCGATCGGCGCTTTCTCCGGCCAGCAGTACGTGCCGGGTCTTCTCCATCACCGCGCGCGCGGCGAGCACGGGGTTACGCACGCGCCGCACGGCCGCCACGGCGCCGGCGCGTAGCGTGGCGCCGTCCATGATCGAGGCGTCCATCTCGATCTCGCCCTCGGCGTTGAAGCACGAACCGCGGCCGGCGTTGAAGAGCGGCGAGTCTTCGAGGACCAGCACCGCGGCGACCACGGCGTCGAGCGCGGTCTTCTGGGCCATCGCGGCCTCGAGGGCCTGCTCGAGCGCCGCGCGCTGCGGCTCGCCGGGCTTGTCGCGCCGCATCACGCCGGCCCCGCCATGGATGGCCACCGCTCTCATCGCCATGGATTTTATGGCTGCCATGGCAAATCTTTACGCCGGCATGACGATTCCGCCGGGCAGGCCGCAGCAGCTAGGTTACTGTCGCGGCATGCCTATTTGCCGCCGCCGGTGCGGACGGCGAGCTTTGGGTTTTACCGCCGTCGAGCTCATGATCGCGATGCTGATCGTCGCGATCCTGGTGGCCGTCCTGTTGCCCGGCTATGCGCAATACCGCGAGCGCCAGCGCGTCAGCCAGGCGACGCAGGAGCTGGTGGTGATGGGCACGGTGATCAAGAGCTTCCAGCTCGACCACAACCGCTACCCGGATGACCTCTCGGAAGTCCAGCTCGCCACGCGCCTCGATCCCTGGGGCCGCACCTACGCGTACTTGAACATTTCCGACGCGAAGAACTCGGGCAAGGCGCGCAAGCGCAAAAACCTCACGCCGATCAATTCGGATTTCGACCTCTACAGCGTCGGCCGGGACGGCGAAAGCTCCCCGCCGCTCGGCGCCAAGCACAGCCGCGACGACGTGGTGCGCGCCAACGACGGTCGCTATCACGGCCTCGCCGCGGAGTTCGAGTGATCCGCCGCATCCGCGTCGGCAAGCTCGGCACGCGCATCACGCGGCGCATGGTGACGCTGTTCGCCGTGTGCGCGGTGCTGCCGGTGGCAGCGGCGATCTTCGTCGCCTACGAGCAGGTCCACGAGGCGCTGGTCGCGCAGCGCCACGCGCAGCTGCGCGACATCGCCGCTGCCTACGGCACCGCGCTGATCGACCGCCTGAACGCGGCCGACGCGGTGTCGCGCTCGGGCGCGCCGCGCACGGCGTCCGAGTACTTCCGCGCCGGCGCGGCGATGTCCGCCGACGGCGAGCGCATCGCGTTCGGCCGCCCGGCGCGCCTGCCGGACGCCGAGCAGGTCACGCGCCTCGAGGAGCGGCTGGCGAAGGGCGAGCGCGCGCTCGCGGTCTCGCGCAACGCGGACGGCAGCGCAGCGGTCTGGCTGTTGCGCGACTACGGCTCGCGCCGCCTCGCGCTCGAGCTCGACCCGAAATTCCTCTGGGCGGTGGACGACCTGCCGTACCTCACGGACCTGTGCGTGCTCGGCGCGGACGGCGCGCCGATGACCTGCACGCGCCCGCTGCCCGAGGATGCGCTCGCCGCGGTGCGCGGCCGCGTGGCCGGCCAGACCCAGGGCCAGATCGCCTGGAAGGGCGACGGCGGCCGCCAGCTCAGCGGCTTCAGCGAAGTATTCCTGCGCGGGCGCTTCGCCACCGAGCCGTGGACCATCGTGGCGAGCCAGCCGGAGCAGTACGCCCTGGCGCCGGTCGCAGCGGTGGGGGCGGTGGTGCTGCCCGTGGTGCTGCTCGCACTGCTCCTCGCCGCGCTGCTCGGCATGGTGCAGGTGCGCCGCACCCTCGAGCCGCTGCAGGCGCTGACCCACGCGGCCGGGCGGATCGGCGCGGGCGATTTCTCGGAGCGGGTTCCGGAAGCGCGCGACGAGTTCGGCGAGCTGGCCGGCTCGTTCAACGCCATGACCGAGCGCCTCGGCCGGCAGTTCCGCTCGCTCGCCGCGCATTCGGAGATCGACGCGGCGATCCTGTCCGGCGCGGAGCTGGCGCGCATCAGCGGCATCGTGCTGCACCGCATGTCGGACCTGGCGCCGGCCGACCGGCACCACCTGCTGCTCGCCGACCCGGAGGCCGAGGGAATCTACGCGGTGCACTCGATCGGCGGGGTGACCGAGCTGTCGCTCGGCGCGCAGGAGATCCAGCGCCTGCTCGCGGCGCCGAACGGCACCGAGCTCGCCCAGAGCCTGCCGGGACGCAGCGTGTTCGCGCTGCCGATCGTGCTCGACAACCGGCTGGCCGGCGCGCTCGCGCTCGCCTACGACACCGAGCGCCGGCCGCAGGGCGAGGAGGTCCCGCTGCTGCGCGACCTCGCCGACCGCGTGGCGGTGGCGCTCGCCACCGCGCGCCGCGACCGCGAGCTGCAGCACCGCGCGCACTACGACGCGCTCACCCAGCTGCCGAACCGCGCCTACGGCCTGGAGGCGCTGGAGCGCGCGGTGGTGGCCGCGGAGCGCAGCCAGCGGCTGCTCGCGGTGCTGTTCGTCGACCTGGACGGCTTCTCGGACGTGAACGACAGCGCCGGCCACGCGGCCGGCGACGCGCTGCTCGTGCAGGCGGCCGGGCGCCTGCGCCGCTGCGTACGCCGCTCCGACCTGGTCGCGCGCCTGGGCGGCGACGAGTTCGCCATCGTGCTGCCCGAGATCCGCGAGCCGTCCGACGCCGCCAAGGCGGCGGACAAGATCGTCGACGCGCTTACGGAGCCGTTCAACGTCGGCAACAACGTGTTCGTGTCCGCCGGCGTCGGCATCGCGGTCTACCCCGCGGACGGCAAGAGCGCCGAGGAGCTGCTGCGCCACGCCGACCTCGCGATGTACCGCGCCAAGGCCACCGGCCGCGGCCAGGTGGCGTTCTTCGAGGCCTCGATGCACGCCGAGATCCGGCGCCGCATCGAGCTCGAGCGCGAGCTGCGCCAGGCGCTCGACAAGGGGCAGTTCGTGCTGCACTACCAGCCGCAGCTCGACCTCAGGACCGGCCGCATCGTCGGCGCCGAGGCGCTGATCCGCTGGATGCACCCGCGCCGCGGCCTGGTGCCGCCGCTGCAGTTCATCGACTTCGCCGAGTCGAGCGGCCTGATCGAGGAGATCGGGCGCTGGGCGCTGCGCGCCGCCGCCACCCAGTACGTGAGCTGGTGCGCGCAGGGCGTGCGCATCGGCCACGTCTCGGTCAACGTGTCGGCGCGCCAGCTGCGCAACGCCAAGTTCACGCAGACCGTCGACGCGGTGCTGCAGGGCTACCTGATGCCGGCCTCGGCGCTGCGCCTCGAGATCACCGAGAGCGCGATCATGGACCACGCCGCCGCGGAGATCAGCCTGGCTGCGTTGAGCGCGCTCGGCACGCCGCTCGAGCTGGACGATTTCGGCAGCGGCTACTCGTCGCTCGCACAGCTGCAGCGCCTGCCGATCGCGGCGATCAAGCTCGACCGCGGCTTCGTGCGCAGCATGGAGTCGAGCGAAAGCGCACAGGCGGTGGTGAAGGCGGCGATCGACATGGCGCACGCGCTCGGCAAGTCGGTGATCGCCGAGGGCGTCGAGCAGGCGGGGCAGGCCGCGCTGCTGCGCGGCATGGGCTGCGACGTGATCCAGGGGCACTACGTGAGCGCGCCGGTGCTGCCGGCGAAGCTCGTCGAGGTCCTGGCCGCGCACGGCGCGGCGACCGTGTCGACCTAGCTAGCGGGCTTTCTTCGGCTGCTTCGCCTGCCGGGTCAGGCGCTTGCGGATCTTCTGGTTGCGCCGGCGATTGCGCAGGTTGCGGCTGGTATTGCGGCCCATGCGAGTCCTCTATCGGGTGGTTCGGGTCGGCATGCCGCGCACCACCTCTTTCGAGGTGCGCGCGCTGAGATAGGAGATCTGGTCCTTGGCGAGCGCCAGCTCGGCGCGCAGCTGCACGCCGGTGGCCTGCTCGGTTTCCATGGAGGCGCGCACCGCATCGCGCTCCGCGGTGAGGCGCTCGGCCGTGACCTTCAGCGCGTTCTGTTCCTTGGCCGCGGCGGCCAGCTCCTGCGCATTCTTCTTCATCTCGAAGCGCGCCCGGTCCATCTCGCTGCGCACGGCGGTGAGCTCGCTGCGCAGGCGGTCGGCTTCGCCGGTCTTCTGCCAGGCATAGACGCCGGCGCCGAGCGCCAGCACGCCGGCAACCGCTGCCACTGCCCCTATCGAGGAAATCCCCGATTGACGACGCATGACATCCCCCCTTTCGTTCTTCCCACGCCGCTATCGTAGCTCATGGCGCGAAACGCTTCACAGCCCGAGGTAGGCCTGCCGCACGCGGTCGTCGTGCAAAAGAGTGTCACCGCTGCCGCTCATCACCACGCGCCCGTTCTCGAGCACGTAGGCGCGGCTGGAGATCTTCAGCGACACCGCCACGTTCTGCTCGACCAGCAGGACGGTGGTGCCGCGCTCGTTGAGCAGCCGGATGGTGTGCAGCACCTCCTGCACCACGAGCGGCGCGAGGCCGAGCGAGGGCTCGTCGAACATCACCAGCTCCGGCGCGCCCATCAGGCAGCGCCCGATCGCGAGCATCTGCTGCTCGCCGCCCGACATGGTGCCGGCGAGCTGCGCCGTCCTTTCCGACAATCTCGGAAAGAGGGAGAGGACGTCGGCCAGGTTCCTGCGCGCCGCGGCGCGCGCGCGCGGCAGCATGGCGCCCATCTGCAGGTTCTCGAGCACCGTGAGGCTCGGGAACACCTGGCGGCCCTCGGCCACCTGACCGATGCCGAGGTTGCAGATCTGATGCGATTCCAGCCCGGAGATGGTTTTGCCGTCGAACACGATCTTCCCGGAGCGCGCCTTTTCGATTCCCGCGATGCAGCGGATGAGCGAGGACTTGCCGGCGCCGTTCGCGCCCACGATCGCCACGATCTCGCCCTTCTCGACCTCGAGGCTCACGCCGGCGAGCGCCTGCGCGTCGCCGTAATAGAGATCAAGGTCCTGGACCGAGAGCAGCGGGCTCATACCTCGGTCTCTTCGCCGAGGTAGCACTCGAGCACCGCGGGGTGGCGCACCACTTCCTGCGGCGTGCCGCGCGCGATCACCTCGCCGTGATGCAGCACGCCGATGTGCCGCGCGAGCGCCATGACCGCGCGCATCACGTGCTCGATGAGGAGGATGGTCAGGCCGTCCGCGCGGTTGATGTCGCGGAACACCTGCACCATCTGGTCGGTCTCGGTCGGCCGCAGCCCGGCCATCACTTCGTCGAGCAGGAGCAGGCGCGGGCGCGTGGCGAGCGCGCGCGCCACCTCGAGCCGCTTGCGGTCGGGCAGGGTGAGGGACGAGGCCGGCAGGCCTGCCTTCACGTCGAGGTTCAATTTCTTGAGAATCGAAAGCGCCTGCGCGCGCGCGCCGGCCGCAGTGCGTTCCTTGAGAAACGCGCCCACCATCACGTTGTCGAGCACCGTGAGGCCGGCGAACGGCTTGACGATCTGGAAGGTGCGGCCGATGCCGGCCACGCAGACCTGGTCGGACCGCAGGCCGTGGATTTCCTTTCCCTGGAACACGATGGTGCCGGAATCGGGCGCGTAGACGCCGGCGATCATGTTGAAGATCGTGGTCTTGCCCGCGCCGTTGGGCCCGATCAGCGCGTGGATGCCGCCTTGCGCAACTTCGAACGACACGTCCTTCACCGCGCGCAGCCCGCGGAACGACTTGCTGACGTTGCGCACCTCGAGCATCAAAGCTTGAGCTTGCGCGCGAGCGGCGGCCAGACGCCGTGGGGCAGGAACACCACCACGAGCAGCAGGCAGATGCCGTAGAACACCTGCTTCACGCCCGGCACGTCGATGCCGAGCCGCAGCATCACCTCGCGCATGCCTTCGGCGAGCCCGGTGATGAGCAGGGCGCCGACCAGCGGCCCGGTGAGCGTGCCGATGCCGCCGATGATCGGCCCGAGGATCAGCTCGATCGAGCGCGAGATGTGGAAGATCTGCTCCGGGAAGAGGTTGTTGTAGTAGAACGCGAACACCACGCCGGCGACCGCGGTCATCGCCGCCGACACCACCACCGCAGCCATCTTGTAGCGGAACGCGTTCACGCCGAGCGCCTGCGCGGCGTCCGGGTTCTCGCGGATCGCGAGCCAGTAGTAGCCCATGCGGCTGCGCAGCAGCACGTGGCACAGGATGAACGCGCCGACCGTGAGCGCGAGCATCAGGTAATAGAACATCACCGGGCTGCCGCGCAGGTTCCACAGGTCGTTCTGCGCGTAGTTCGCCACCGGCAGGAACAAGCCCGACGAGCCGGACACCCACTTGAAATGGTCGAAGCCGATGCGCGCGAACTCGGCAAAGGCGATGGTGAGGATGGCGAAGTACACGCCCCCCACGCCGAAGCGGAAGGCGAGGAAGCCGATCACCGCGCCGGCGAGCGCGCACAGCGCGATCGACAGGACGAGGCCGATCCACGGGCTGATGCCGAAGTGCACGTAGAGCGCCGCGGCGGCGTAGGCGCCGAGGCCGACGTAGAGCGAGTGGCCGAGCGAGAGCTGGCCGGCGAAGCCCATCATGATGTTCCAGGCCTGGCCGACGTAGGCGAAGTAGAGGATCAGGAAGCCGACCGAGAGCAGGTAGCCGCTCGCGAACAGCGGGAATACGAGAAGCAGGACGAGCAGCACTGCGAGAAGCGCGAGGCCGCGCCGCGGCACATCCTGGATCATTTGCCCAATATTCCTTGCGGGCGAAACAGCAGCACGAGGACCAGCAAGCCAAACGCGAACATGCTCTTCGCCGAGGGCGTGAACAGCACCCCGCCGAGCGCCTCGGTGAGGCCGATCAGCAGCCCGCCGAGCAGCGCGCCCGGCATGGAGCCCAGCCCGCCGGTGATGACGATCACGAAGGCGAGCAGGGTGTACGCCGGACCGATGGCCGGCGTGACGTCGATCACCGCCATCAGCATCGCGCCCGCCGCACCCACGCACGCCGCACCGAGGCCGAAGGTGAGGGCGTACAGGTGCCGGATGTTGAGCCCGACCACCAGCGCGCCCTGGTAGTTGTCGGCGCAGGCGCGAATCGCCTTGCCGATCAGCGTGAGGCGGAAGAACGCGAACAGCGCGGCGGCCACGATCAGCGCCGCGCCCGCGGCGTAGACCTTCGACGCGTCGACGATCAGCGGCCCGACCTGGAAGCTGTCGAAAGAGTAGGCGGTGCGGATGCCCTGCGCGTCCGGCCCGAACACGATGAGCTGCACGTTGACCAGGACGAGCGCCACCGCGACGAGCAGCATGAACTGGCTGTGCTCCGGCCGGTTGATGAAGGGGTTGATCAGGCCGCGCTGCAGCAGGTAGCCGAACACGAACAGCACCGCGGCGATAGGCGCGAGCAGGATCAGCGGGTCGAGCTTGAGCGCGCTGAACAGCACCAGCGTCAGGTACATCGCCACGGTCATCATCTCGCCGTGCGCGAAGTTCACCACCCGCACCACGCCGAAGATCACCGACAGGCCGAGCGCCATCAGCCCGTAGACCAAGCCGGTCAGCAGACCGCTGGCTGCTACGTTGAGATAGATCTCGGCCGGCAGATCTTATCTATCGCTTGTCGTACGGCCGCATGGGCAGCTCGGGCTTGGCGTTCGCCGCCTGCTTGGGCGCCACCGTCACCAGCTTGCCGCCGCGGTTCTGGATCGCGGAGTTCTTGAGCGCCGCGTTCTGGCCCTTGGCGTCGAACTGGATACCGGGGCCGGGGCTGACGTTGTCCTTGATATTGGTCGAGCGGAT
>DASVFV010000163.1:0-6747 GCA_036379875.1 Burkholderiales bacterium
TGCCGTTCTAGGCCCTAGCCCGCCGCCCGTTTCAGTCCGCCGAGCAGCGCGGCGACCGGCCGCTCCCTGCGCCGGGCATGCTGCGGCTGCGCCGGCTTCTGCGGCGCCTGCGGTGCGGTGCCGGGCTCGTACGGCGCGGAAAAGATCGGGTCGGCGGGTTTCGCGGGGGGACGCGGCGGCTTGTTGCGGGGAGTGCTGGCGTGTCGCGCGGAAACGGGCGGTCGCTCGCGCTCCTGCCTTCGCTCGCGCGGCGGAATCGCGTCGCGCCCCATCAGCGTTGCGAGCGTGCCGCCGTCGGGCTCGAAGCCCGGGACGAGCACCCGCTCGATCCGCTTCTTGATCAGTCGCTCGATCGCGCCGAGCGCCTCCATGTCTTCCGGCGCGACGAGCGAGATCGCCTCGCCGGTCTGCCCGGCGCGGCCGGTACGGCCGATGCGGTGCACGTAGTCCTCGGGGGAGTGCGGCACGTCGAAGTTGATGACCTGCGGCAGCCCCTCGATGTCCAATCCCCTGGACGCGACATCCGTCGCCACCAGGACGGCGGTCTTGCCGGCCTTGAAGTCGGCGAGCGCCGCCTCGCGCTCCGCCTGCGTCTTGTCGCCGTGGATCGCGTCGGCGTGGATGTGGTCGCGGCGCAGCTGGTGCGCTAGGCGGTTGGCGCCGATGCGCGTGCCGCAGAACACCAGCACCTGCTTCAGGCCGCGCGTCTGGATCAGGTAGGACAGCAGCTCGCGCTTCTTCTCGCGCGCCACCGGGTGCAGCACGTGCGTCACCGAGTCGGCGGCGGCGTTGCGCACCGCGACCTGCACTTCGGCCGGGTTGCGCAGCAGCGACTTGACGAGGTTGCGGATCTCGTCCGGGAAGGTGGCCGAGAACAGCAGGTTCTGCCGCTGCGTCGGCAGCAGCGCGATGATGCGCTTGATGTCCGGCAGAAAGCCCATGTCGAGCATCCGGTCGGCCTCGTCCAGCACCAGGATCGACACCTGGTTGAACATCACCGTCTTGTTCTGCACGTGATCGAGCAGGCGCCCCGGCGTGGCGACCAGGACCTCCACGCCCTTGCGCAGCTGGTCGATCTGCGCGTTCATGTCCACGCCGCCGTACACCACGGTGCTGCGCAACGGCACGTTCTTGCCGTAGTCGCGAAAGCTCTCCGCCACCTGCACCGCGAGCTCGCGCGTCGGCGTGAGCACCAGCGCGCGCACCGGGTGGCGGGCAGGCGAGGCAGAGGTGCTGGCGAACTGCGAGAGGCGCTGCAGGATCGGCAGCGCGAACGCGGCGGTCTTGCCGGTGCCGGTCTGCGCGCCCGCCATGAGGTCGCGCCCGGTAAGGACGAGCGGAATCGCCTGTTCCTGAACCGGCGTGGGCTTGGTGTAACCGAGTTCCGCGACGGCCGCGACGAGCGGCGGAATTAAGCCGAGTTGTTCAAAAGCTGAAGCGATCCTTGAATTATAAGCTAATTCAGCGTACGGACGCGCTCGCCGCCGCCTTCCTGGGGCTCGGTGCCGGGAAGCTTGAGCTCCATGTCCCAGTCGCTTTTCTTGACCGCCGACTGCAGCAGCCGGCAAACCGAGTGCAGGAGCACCGAGTCGAAGGTGAGCGTGATGCCCTGCCCTTCCGCAGGATGCAGCGCCACCACGGGCTGGCCGTTGCGGTCGTGGCCGGTCTGGATGCGCGCCAACAGCAGCGGGTGCTCGCCGAGCGGCCGCTCGCTGCCCGCCGCGTCGTAGGGCTTCGAGAAGTCCGCCTTCGACACGGCGTGCTCGTGCTCCATGCCGAGCAGCGCCTTGCGCGCCTCGGGATTCGCTTGCGTCCTTATCCTCGGGCTCGCTTCCTCCGCGAGCTTGACGAGCAGCGGCCAGAGCAGCTTGACGAAGCGCCGCGTGAGCGCGAGGCGCAGCTCCATGCCCTCGCTCGTCGCCACCAGCATCAGCAGCCGGTCCTGCTCGGCGTCGTAGTCGACTTTAAGCTGATGCAGGCGCATGGAAGAATAGTATATGGCCCGACTGGCCGAAGCCACCGCCCCGGCCGAGGTTGCGCAGGTGCGCGAGCTGTTCGCCGAGTACGCGCGCATCGTCGACCAGCCCTGCTGCTTCGTCGATTTCGAGCGCGAGCTCGCCACACTGCCCGGCGACTACAAGCTGTTTCTCGCGGAAGGCGCGGCCGGCTGCGTGGCGCTGCGATACCTTGACCGGGACACGGCGGAGATGAAGCGCCTGTATGTGCGCGCGACGCACCGCGGTCAAGGCCTCGGGCGCGCGCTGGCCGAAGCCGCGATCGGCGCGGCGCGCAAGGCAGGCTGTACGCGCATCGTCCTCGACACGCTGCCGAAAATGAGCGCGGCGCAAGCCCTGTATCGGACCCTTGCCTTTCGGCCCATCGCGCCCTACCTGAAGAACCCCACGCCCGGCGCGCTGTGCTTCGAGCTCAGGCTTTCCTGATCTTGGCGAGCAGCGCGGTGGTCGAGCGCTGGTGCTCGAACGGGATCGAAACGACCTTGCCGCCGCGCGCCAGCACGCCGCCCGCGCCGACGATGCGCTCCACCGGCCAGTCGCCGCCTTTCACCAGCACCTGCGGCCGGCAGGCGGCGATCAGCGCCTCGGGCGTGTCGTCCTCGAACCAGGTCACCGCGTCGACGCACTCGAGCGCCGCGAGCACGGCCAGGCGGTCGGCGAGCGCGTTGAGCGGGCGCTCCGCGCCCTTGCCGAGCTTCTTCACCGAGGCATCGGAGTTGAGCGCGACCAGCAGCGCGGCGCCGAGCGCGCGCGCGCGCGCGAGGTAGGTGACGTGGCCGCGGTGCAGGAGGTCGAACACGCCGTTGGTGAATACTAGCGGGCGCGGCAGCGGCGCGAGCCACTGGTCCAGCGCGGCGGGATCGAGGATCTTTTTTTCGAAAGCCGGCGGGTTCACACCCGCGGCGACTTCGGCGGATTGGGCTGCGGCTCCGGCCGCGGCTTGCACTGCTCGTCGGTGCTCTTGCAGTACTCGAACACTTTCACCACCTTGCGCACGCCGCCGGTGGTGCGCGCGAGCTCGGTCGCGGTATCGGCCTCGGTCTCGGTGACCAGCCCCAACAGGTAGACCACGCCTGCCTCGGTCACCACCTTGACGTGCACCGGGTTCAGCCCTTTCACGTTGATGAAGCGCCCCTTCACGTTGGCGGTGATGGCGGTGTCGCTGGTGCGCGAGCCGAGCGAAGACAAGCCGGCGACCTGGACTTCGTTCGTGACGCTGCGCACCGTCGGCACCGCGGCGGTGATCTTCTCCGCCTCGGCGCGCGTCGCCTCGTCCCAGGCCTCGCCGGTGAGCAGCACCGCGCGGTTGAACGACGTTACGTTGATATGCGCGCGCTCGCCGAGCTTCTCGGCGATGCGGCTCGCGGCCCGCGACTCGATCGCGCTGTCGTCGAGCTGCGTTCCGGTAGTGCGGCGATCCTCGGCGGAGCTCAGCGCCATCAGGCCGCCGCCCGCGACCACCGCCGGGCAGCCCTGCAGCGCGAGCGCCGGGATCAGCGCGAGAAGAGCAAGGTATCGATGGCGTCGCATAAGCAATGGATGCAAACCAGATGGACCTCCTGGATGCGCGCGGTTTTCTTGTGCGGCACGCACAGGTGGGCGTCCTCGGCGCGCAGCGCGGCGCTCATTTTGCCGCCGCCGTTGCCGGTCAGCGCGACCACGCGGATGCCGAGCTCGTGGGCGGCCTGCACCGCGTCGATCACGTTCGCCGAGTTGCCGCTGGTGGAGATCGCGAGCAGCACGTCGCCTTTCCGGCCGATGGCGCGCAACGGCTTCGAGAACACCTGCAGGTAGGCGTAGTCGTTGGCGATCGAGGTCAGGCTCGAGGTATCGGTGCTGAGCGCCACCGCGGCGAGCGGCGGTCGCTCCATCTCGAAGCGGTTCACCAGCTCGGCGGCGAAGTGCTGCGCGTCGGCGGCGGAGCCGCCGTTGCCGCAGGCGAGAATCTTTCCGCCGCCGCGCAGCGCCTGCACCATGATGTCGGCGGCGCGCGCCAGGGGCTCGGTGAGCACCGCCGCGGCCGCGCGCTTGAGCTCCGCGCTCTCGGCGAAATGCGCGGCGATGCGGGACTGAATCACGCCGCGATTCTACTCGACGTAGACCTCGAAGCGCAGCCGGCGCGCCGGGCTGGCGTGCTCGTTGAGCACGCTGATGCGCGCACGCAGCGGCGTGCCGCGCTCGATGGCCCACGCCAGCGCGCCGTTCTCGCGGCGCGGCACGTAGCCGAGCACGCGGCCGCGCCACAGCACGCGCACCGCGCTCGCGTCGTGCGGATTGTCCGGCTCGCGCTCGAGCTCCAGGCGGTCGCCGACGCGCAGCGCCGGCCATACCTCGGCGGCCGCGTGATAGCGAAAGCCCGCCAGCGGCGAGTCCTGCACGAGCAGGCGAACGGCCGCCTGTGGATGGACCTGGCATGCAAACAGCAATGCGACTATTCCCCAAAGGCGTCGCGGATCCATTGCACATTGGCCCCGGCGCCGTCCACCAGGAACACGTCGAAGCGGCACGCCGTGTTGGCGCGCCGCGAGAGGTAGAGGCGCGCGGCGGCGAGCAGGCGCCGGCGCTTGGCCGCGGTGACGCTCTCGGCCGCGCCGCCAAAACCGGGGCCGCTGCGCATGCGCACTTCGGCGAACACCAGCATGCCGCGCTCCTCGGCGATCAAGTCGATCTCGCCGTGCCGGCAGCGCCAGTTGCGCTCGACCAGCAGCAGGCCGGCGCGCCGCATGAGCTCGGCGCAGAGGTCCTCGGCTCGCGCGCCCTCGTGGTTCATGGCACCTTAACGGGCTGGAGGTAGCGCGGTTGACTCCCGGAGTCCTGTATGTGGTCGCGACGCCGATCGGCAACCTGTCCGACGCAGGCGCACGCTCGCTTGAGGTACTCAGGGCGGCCGACCTGGTCGCCTGCGAGGACACGCGCACCACGCGAACGCTGCTTGCGCGCTACGGCATCGAAGCGCGCACCGTGCCTTTGCACGAGCATAACGAGCGCCGCGCCGCGCCGGCGCTGATCGCCGCGCTGCGCGAAGGCAAGAGCATCGCGCTGGTGAGCGACGCCGGCACGCCCGCCCTGTCGGACCCGGGCGCCTGGCTGGTGGCGGAGGCGCACCGCGCCGGCATCCGGGTGAGCCCGGTGCCCGGGCCGAGCGCCGCCGCCGCGGCGCTGTCCGCTTCCGGCTTCGCCGCGCCGCATTTCCTGTTCGCGGGTTTCCTGCCTTCGGGCGGCGCGGCGCGCCGCAAGGCGCTCGAGGCGCTCGATGTGCCCTGGCCGCTCGTGCTCTATGAGGCGCCGCATCGCATCGCCGACACGCTCGAGGACTTGATCGCCCGCTTCGGCAAGGAAAGGGAAATCGTGCTCGCACGCGAGCTGACCAAGAAGTTCGAGGAGGTGGCGCGCTTGCCGCTCGGCGACGCTCCGGCGTGGCTCGCCGCGCGCAAGGAGCGCTTGCAGGGCGAGTTCGTGCTGGTGCTCGCGCCGGGTGCCGCGCAGGCGCCGCGCGCGCCCGATGCCGAAAAGGTGCTGCAGATCCTGCTCGACGCGGTAGCGCCGAGCGAGGCAGCGCGGCTCGCCGCGAAAATCACCGGCGTGCCCAGGAACGAGCTGTACCGCAAGGCCCTAAAATCCTAGTCTCATGGACCGCCTGAAGCTGCGCCGCCCGGACGACTGGCACTTGCACCTGCGCGACGGCGCCGCGCTCGCCGCGGTGGTGCGCGATTCGGCGCGGCGCTTCGCGCGCGCCATCGTGATGCCGAACCTGAAGCCGGCGGTGCGCACCACCGCGCAGGCGCTCGACTACCGCGAGCGCATTCTTTCCGCGCTGCCCGACGACGTGGAATTCGAGCCGCTCATGACGCTCTACCTCACCGACGACACGCCGCCGGAGGAAATCGCGCGCGCCAAGCTTTCGGGGCGCGTGCACGGCGTGAAGCTCTATCCGGCCGGCGCGACGACGAATTCCCAGGAAGGCGTGACGCGCCTGTCGCGCTGCTTCCATGCGCTGGAGAAGATGGAGGAGCTCGGCCTGCCGCTCCTCGTGCACGGCGAGACCACCGACCCGGCGATCGACGTCTTCGATCGCGAGCAGGTGTTCATCGAGGACGTGCTCGGGCCGATGCTCGAGCGCTTTCCGCGCCTCAGGGTGGTGCTCGAGCACATCACCACGCGCGAGGCGGCGCAGTACGTCGAGGTCACCGGGCGGAACGTGGCCGCGACCATTACCGCGCATCACCTGCTCATGAACCGCAACGCGCTATTCCTCGGCGGCATCCGCCCGCATCACTACTGCCTGCCGGTGCTGAAGCGCGAGACTCACCGCGAGGCGCTGGTGGAGGCCGCGATCTCCGGCAACCCGAAGTTTTTTCTCGGCACCGACAGCGCGCCGCACGCGCGGCCGACGAAGGAAGCGGCGTGCGGATGCGCCGGCATCTACACCGCGCATGCGGCGATCGAGCTCTATGCCGCCGCCTTCGAGGAGGCCGGCGCGCTCGACAAGCTGGAAGGCTTCGCGAGCGTATTCGGCGCGCAGTTCTACGGCCTGCCGCTCAACGAGGGCACGATCACGCTCGAACGCACCGAGTGGCGCGTGCCGGAGCGCATGGCGTTCGGCACGGACGAGCTGGTCCCGCTGCGCGCCGGCGAGACGATTCCCTGGAAGCTCGCCTAGCGCACCCGGCGTTCGACGCCGTGCGGCCGTGGCTCGGCGATCGCTCGCTCGACCAGCTCAATTCCTGCGCGC
>DASVFV010000164.1:0-2360 GCA_036379875.1 Burkholderiales bacterium
CACGTCGACGTGGTGCGCTACAGCTCGGTGAACGACTTCGGCACCGTGCTCAACCCGCTCATGGTCGAGGGCCAGGTGCACGGCGGCGTGCTGCAGGGCATGGGCCAGTGCTTCATGGAGAACGCGCAGTACGACGAGAACGGCCAGCTCCTCACCGGCTCGTTCATGGACTACGCGCTGCCGCACTTCAGCGATTTCCCGGCGCCGGTCGAGTGGCAGAGCCATCCGGTGCCGGCGACCACCAACCCGCTCGGCGCGAAGGGCTGCGGCGAGGCCGGCTGCGCCGGCGCGCTGACCTCGGTGATGAACGCGGTGGTGGATGCGCTGCGCGAGGTCGGCATCAACCACTTCGACATGCCGGCGAGCCCACCGCGGGTGTGGGCGGCGATCAGGAAGGCGAAACACTCCTGATTCGCGGGGCTCGAATGCCCGCCACAGCACAATTGCGAACAATCTGGCCGTGCACGGGATCGTACAATTCGGGCCCGTCGCGATTGGCTGCGCCTGCGCGACTACAAAAAGGAGCAGTCAATGCCCGCAATGCCCGTAGCCCTCTCTATCTTCCTTCCGCTGCTCTTCGGCGTCGGCGTGTGGCATTTCCGCGGGCGCAAGTCTCAGCGGATCACCGTAGACGGGCTCATCGAGTGCACGGTGCAAGCACTGGGCCTTTGCGCGGTGCTCCTCGGCGTGGCCTCCATCGCGCTCATGCTCGTGGCTTCGTGGTTCAGGCCGTTCTGACCCGCTAAGGGTTCACATCCGCCCGTCCGGGCGTGGATCCGATGCATGACTAACGATCGAATCGCCGCCGCAACGGCGCGCCGCTACGGCACGGCGCTGCACGCGCCGAAGAACCTTCCCGGGCTCGAGGCGCTCGCCGCGCTCAACGAGCGCTCGGTGTGCCGGCGCTACCGGCGCGACGCGGTGCCGGAGGACGTGGTGCGCCTGCTGTGCGCCACCGCGCTCGCCGCGCCGTCGAAGAGCGACCTGCAGCAGGCCACGATCGTGCGCCTCGCCGACCCGGCGAAGCGCGCCGCAGTGTGCGCGCTGCTGCCCGGCTCGCCGTGGCTCGCGCAGGCGCCGGAGCTTTTCGTGTTCTGCGCC
Source organism: Burkholderiales bacterium (assembly GCA_036379875.1). GTDB lineage: Bacteria > Pseudomonadota > Gammaproteobacteria > Burkholderiales > SG8-39 > SCGC-AG-212-J23. Next base: position 1,102 of record DASVFV010000164.1, read on the forward strand.
GACGGCTGGCGCCTGCGGCGCCTGTTCGCGCGTCGCGAGAGGGAGTTCCCGAACGAGCACCTCGACGCGTTCTTCAACGCGTCGGTCGATGCCGCGATCGCGCTGGGCGCGTTCGTGTCGGCGGCCGAGCTCGCCGGCCTCGGGACCTGCCCGATCAGCGAGGTGCGCAACCACGTGGCCGAGATCGACCGCCTGCTCGAGCTGCCCGACTGGGTGGTCCCGGTCGCCGGGCTCGCGCTCGGCTATCCCGAGAGCAAGGAGCCGCTCAGCGCGCGCCTCGCGCTTTCCGCGACCGTGCACACCAACGGCTACGACCGGCAGGCGGTGGAGCGGGAGCTCGACGCGTACGACGCGCGCCGCGGAAAGGACTGGAGCGGCGCGAAGGTGACGCAGTACAGCACCGTGTGGCGCGCCGACTTCGGCGCGCACGTCGGGCGCAAGAAATACCGGTTGGCCTAAAGATTCGGGGTCAGTCCCCGTCCGCCCGACCCGGCGTCGCCTTGTCGGGATTTCCCTTTTCGCGCTGGGCGTCGGTCACGGGCTTGAAGGGCCAATCGAGGCTGCGGCGGCGTTCGGGGCCCTGGTAGGCGGACTTGGGCTGCGCGCGGCGCTCGGGGCCTTTGTATTCGGTTCGTTCCATGCCGGTCTCGTAGCAACCGGCGTGCGCGCTCGCTTGCGCGGCGCGGCGCAGGACCAGCGCATCGAAGTAGCCGTCGATCGGGCAAGGCGGCGCGACGCCCCAGCGGCCGTACGACCCGAGCCATTGCGCGCAGTAGTTGCCGGCCAGGCAGCGGCGGCAGCGCCGCGCGGCCCGCACCAGGTCGTCGCGGCCGGCCGCCTCGGCGTCGGCGAGGGATAGCCCGCGATGCTCGAGCATTGCCAGGAAGCGCTCCATCCTCCCTGCACGCTACCCGCGTCGCGCGGGCGACGGCTTGATTTAGCGCAAACGCGGGCTAGCGCCGGCGCGCGCGCTTCGCCTTGCTGCCGTTCTTGCCGCTCGACTTGCGCCGCGCCCTGCGCGTGGGCGCATCGCCGTTCGGCAGCACGGCGACGCGGATCGGCTGCTGCGCGCTCTTGGCGGCGGCCTCGATCGAGTCGAGCATGATCTCGCCGCCCTTCAGCATCGCATTGGTCCATGCGAACAGCGGATTCACCAGGGCGCGCGCGGTTTCGCGGGTCTGCTTCGACTTCGTCATGGGGGATCTCCTTGTGGAAATTGCAGGTAATCCCGAGCAAGCAGCATGCCGCGCTGCGGCAAA
>DASVFV010000165.1:0-28501 GCA_036379875.1 Burkholderiales bacterium
TCATCGGCGCGACGTCGGTGCCGAGCGCGTCGAAGCGCGCTTTCACTTCCGGCTTGGCGAGCGAGCCGACCGTGACGTCATGCAGGCGCGCGACCACCGGCTGCGGCGTATTGGCCGGCGCGACGAGCGCGAACCAGGCGATCAGCTCGTAGCCGGGCAGCTCCTCGGCGATGGCCGGCACGTCGGGCGCGAGGCTGGAGCGCTTTTGCGAAGTGACCGCGATGCCGCGCAGCTTGCCGCCCTTGATCTGCGCGAGCGCGTTGGCGAGGTCGGCGAACGTGAAGCTCACCGAGCCGCCCAGCACGTCGGTGATGGCCTGCGGCAGGCCCTTGTACGGCACGTCGATGAAATCGATCTTGCCCATCGAGCGCAGCATGGCCTGCGAGACCTGCGAGCCCGCCGAGCCGTAGCCGGCCGAGAGCTTGCCAGGGTTATTTTTTGAATAAGTCAAAAACTCTTTGAAGTTCTTGGCGGGAAAGTCGGGGCGCACCATGATCATGAAGGAGATGGTGCCGAGGCGCGCGATCGGCGCGAAGTCCCTGGCCGGGTCGTAGTTCAGCTTCTTGAACAGGCTCGGATTCGCGGCGAGCGGCGTGTTGGTGCCGACCATCAGCGTGTAGCCGTCGGGCGCGGCGCGCGCCACCTCGGCGGCCGCGATCGCGCCCTGCGCGCCGGGCTTGTTCTCGACCACGAACGGCTGGCCGAGCGATTCCTGCAGCTGCTGGCCGACCACGCGCGCGATCTGGTCCGTGGCGCTGCCGGCCGGGAACGGCACGACCAGCTTGACCGGCTTGGCCGGATAGGTTTGCGCGTGGGCAGCGGAAAAGACAAGCACGGCGAAAAATGCGGCGATTCTCATGATTCTCCTTAGGCGTTCAGTTTTTCGAGCAGGTCGCGGGTCTTGGCCGGGTCGCTCGCGCGCAGCACGCGCTGCGCGAGCGCCTGCACCTCGGCGAGGTTGGTCTTGAGGATGCGCTCCTTGATGGGCAGGAGCTGCGAAGGGTGCATGGAGAAGTTGCGCAAGCCCAGGCCGAGCAGCAGGCGCGTGAGCTGCAGGTCGCCCGCCATCTCGCCGCAGACCGCGACCGGGACGCCGCCGCGGGTCGCCGTCTGTATGGTGCCGGCGACGAGGGTGAGCACCGCGGGGTGCAGCGGGTCGTAGAGGTGCGCGACCGAATCGTCGGTGCGGTCGATCGCGAGCGTGTACTGGATGAGGTCGTTCGTCCCGATCGACAGGAAGTTGAGCCGCCGCATGAAGATCGGCAGCGCGAGCGCCGCGGCCGGGATCTCGATCATGCCGCCGATCGGGATCTCCTTGTCGTAGGGCTCGCCGCGCTCGTCCAGCTGCGCCTTGGCCTGCGCGATGAGCGCGAGGGTCTGGTCGATCTCGTGCGCGTGCGCGAGCATCGGCAGGAGCACGCGCACCTTCCCGTAATGCGAGGCGCGCAGGATGGCGCGCAGCTGGGTGAGGAACATCTGCGGCTCGGCGAGGCAGAAGCGGATCGCGCGCAGGCCCATCGCCGGGTTGGGCATGGTGTGGCTCCCGCCCGAGCCATTCAGCGCCTTGTCGGCGCCGAGATCCAGCGTGCGCAGCACCACCGGCCGGCCCTTCATCGCTGCGGTCACCTCGCGGTAGGCCTCGAACTGCTCGTCCTCGTCGGGCAGGTCCTTGCGGTTGAGGAACATGAACTCGGTGCGGAACAGGCCGACGCCCTCGGCGCCCGCCTCCAGCACCTCGGGCATGTCCTGCGGCAGCTCGATGTTGGCGTAGAGCTCGATCGGCGTGCCGTCCACCGTGGCCGCGGGCGTGGACTTCAGGCGCACCAGGCGCTTGCGCTCGGCTTTGAGCTCGGCCTGGCGCGCGCGGTACTCGGCGAGCACCAGCGGGTCCGGGTTGACGATCAGCAGGCCGCGCTCGCCGTCCACGATCAGGGTCTCGCCCTCGGCGATGGCGTCGCGCGCGTGGTGCAGGCCGACGATCGCCGGGATGCCGAGCGAGCGCGCCACGATCGCGGTGTGCGAGGTCACGCCGCCCACGTCGGTGACGAAGCCGCCGAAGCGGTGGCGCTTGAAGATCAGCATGTCGGCGGGCGAGAGGTCGTGCGCCACCACGATCAGCTTCTCCTCCTCCGACATGTCGGGCGGCGCGGGCGTCGCGCCGCCCACCAGCTTCTTCAGCACGCGCTCCACCGCCTGCTGCACGTCGGCCTTGCGCTCGCGCAGGTAGGGGTCCTCGATCTCGTCGAAGCGCTCGACCAGCCGCTCCATCTGCTGCACCAGCGCCCACTCGGCGTTGGCGCGCTGCGTGCGGATCATCTCGCGCGGCGCCATGGCGAGCGCGGAGTCGTTGAGGATCATGCGGTGCAGGTCGAGGAAAGCCTCGAACTCCGCGGGCGAGCCGGCCGGGATGTGCGCCTTCAGGGCGGCGAGCTCCTCCTGCGCGGCGAGCATGGCGCGGTCGAAGCGCAGCACCTCGGCGTCGAGCGCGCCGGGCGCGATCTCGTAGTGCCCGACCTCGAGGCGCGCGGTGGAAACGAGGTGCGCATGGCCGACCGTTATCCCGCTGGATACCGGGAAGCCGTGCAGGACGAAATTCATTCCCCCTCGCCGAACTTGTCCGCGATCAGCTTGGCGAGTGCGCCGAGGGCCTGCTCGGCGTCCGCGCCCTCGGCTTCCAGCAGCACCGAGGAGCCCTGGCCGGCGGCGAGCATCATCACGCCCATGATGCTTTTCGCGTTCACGCGCCGCCCGGCGCGCGAGATCCAGATCTCGCTCTGGAAGCCGCTCGCGAGGTGGGTGAGCTTGGCCGCCGCGCGCGCGTGCAGGCCGAGCTTGTTGACGATGTCGGCCGAGCGGCTAGGCATCGAGGCAGCGGTCGCTGTTCATGTGCACCACGCCCTCCGAGCCGCCGGACAGCGCGCGCTTGACGGCCGCGGATAGCGAGCCGTTGCGGCCGGTCAGCACGCGCAGCAGCATGGGAAGCGAAGCGCCCGACACGCCCTCGATGCGCCCGTCCTCGAGCAGGCGCGACACCACGTTGCCCGGCGTTGCGCCGAAGATGTCGGTGAGGACCAGCACGCCGTCGCCCGCGTCGAGGCTATCCAGCAGCTCGCGCGCGCGCAGCACCAGGTCGTCCGGATCGTCCTGGCGCCACACGCTCAGCGTCGCCACCTGCGCGGGCGGGTTGCCGAGGATCTGCGCGGCACTGGTGAGGAGCGCCTCGCCGATCGAGCCGTGCGTCACCACCAGGACTCCGATCATGGAATTTTTTGCTCTAAGGAAGTGAGGAACATCCCCGAGACGTCGAAGCCGGTCTGGTCCTGGATCTCGCGGAAGCAGGTCGGGCTGGTGACGTTCACCTCGGTGAGGTACTCGCCGATCACGTCGAGGCCGACCACCAGCAGTCCGCGCTTGGCCACCAGCGGACCGATCGCGGCGGCGATCTCCTTGTGCCGGGCGGTGAGGGGCTGGGCGACGCCGCGCGCGCCCTGCGCGAGGTTGCCGCGCGCGTCGCCGGCCTTGGGAATGCGCGCCAGGCAGTACGGCACGACCTCGCCGTCGATCAGCAGCACGCGCTTGTCCCCCTCGGTGATCGCGGGGATATAGCGCTGCGCCATCACGGTGCGGTTGCCGCCCTGGCTGATGGTCTGCACGATGACGTTGCGGTTGGGGTCGTCGGCGCGCACGCGGAACACGAACTCGCCGCCCATCACGTCGAGGCGCTTCACCACCACGTCGCGCTGCGCGTCGATGAAGGCCTGCAGCCGCTCGGCCTCGCGCGACACCAGGGTCGGCGCGGCGAAGCGCGCGAACTCCGCGATCGCCAGCTTCTCGTTGTGGTCGCGGATCGCGTCGGGCGCGTTGAACACGCGCGCGCCCTCGCGCACCGCGGCCGACAGCAGCCAGGTGCTGGTCACGTACTCGAGGTCGAACGGCGGGTCCTTGCGCATCAGCACCGCCCCGAACTCGGCGAGCCGCCGAACCTCGGCAGGGTGCGCGCGGTACCAGTCCTCGTCGTTGTCGGAGAGCGAGATGCGCTGCGCGCTGGCGGCGACGCGCGCCTCGAGCCAGTGCAGGTGGTGCTGCTCGCAAACCCAGACCTGGTGGCCGCGCTTCTGCGCGGCGCGCATCATCGCGACGCTCGTGTCCTTGTACGCCTTGAGCGACTCGGGCGCGTCGATGACGAAGAGAAACTCCAGGACACCCCTGCCTTACTTGGCTTGCGAGACCAGGAACTCCACCGCGGCCTTGACCTCGGCGTCGGAGAGCGACGGGTTGCCGCCCTTGGGCGGCATCGCGCCCTTGCCCTTCAGCGCCGACTGCACGAGCGTGTCCATGCCCTGCTTGATGCGCGGCGCCCAGGCTGCCTTGTCGCCGATCTTGGGCGACCCGGCCACCGATTGCGCGTGGCAGGCGAAGCAGGTCTTGTCGTACACCGCCTTGCCGTCGGCGGCGCCGGCCTTGGCTTGCGCGGCCGGCTTGGCGGGCGCCGGTTGCCCGGCGGGCGCCGGCGCGCCTTCGCGCGGCCCGAACTCGATCTTCGCCACCGGCTTGATGCGCTCGGCCACGGCCTCGGGCGCGAGCGCTTTCGGGTCCGGGCGGGCGGTGCTGGTCACGAGTTGCACCAAAAGGATGATGCCGATGATCGGCACCAGGAACGCAAGCAGGATGACGACCACCAGCTGTTGCGGCGTCTTGATGAACGACTCGTGCTCGTGCGAATCCACGGGAGGGCTTTGTAGTTGTAAAGACAGGATCTTAGCCTCAAAATCCGTGTTTCGAGCGCCCGTAGCTCAGCGGATCAGAGTATTGGCCTCCGAAGCCAAGGGTCGTGGGTTCGAATCCCGCCGGGCGCGCCACCGCTGCCATTCCCGTTGACGCAAATCAAGCACCCGTAGTGCGCCGTATGCGATCTTCGCCCAACCTTTTTTCTCACCGGAGCCATTGATGAGATTCCTCGTTCGCATCCTTCCGGCCGTCGCGCTCGCCGTGAGCGCCGGCGCCCTGGCCCAGCAGTACCCGACCCGCAACATCTCGATGATCGTGCCCTACGCCGCGGGCGGCCCGACCGACACCGTGGCGCGCGTGACCGCGCAGGCCATGGGCAAGCCGCTCGGCCAGACCGTGATCGTGGAAAACCGGCCGAGCGCCGGCGGCATCCTCGGGCCCGAGCAGGTGAAGAATTCCAAGCCCGACGGCTACACCATCCTCATCCACCACATCGGCATGGCGACCACGCCGACGCTGTACCGCAACCTGCGCTTCAACCCGCTCACCGACTTCGAGCCGATCGGGCTGATCAACGACGTGCCGATGACCATCATCAGCAAGCCGCAGCTGCCGGCCAAGGACTTCAAGGAGTTCCTCGACTACATCAAGAAGAACAAGGACAAGGTGAGCTACGCGAACGCCGGCATCGGCGCGGCGTCGCACCTGTGCGGGATGCTGTTCATGAGCGCGATCAATACCGACTTCCTGACCGTGCCGTACAAGGGCACCGCGCCGGCGATGAACGATCTGCTCGGCGGCCAGGTCGATTTCATGTGCGACCAGACCACCAATACCACCTCGCAGATCAAGAGCGGCAAGGTCAGGGCCTACGCGGTGACCTCGGCGAAGCGCGTGCCCTCGCTGCCGGACATTCCCACGCTCGCCGAAGTCGGCATCAAGAACGCGGAAGTCGGCATCTGGCACGGCCTCTATGCGCCCAAGGGCACGCCCAAGCCGGTGATCGACAAGCTGGTGTCCGCGCTGCAGGAGGCGCTCAAGGACGAGGGCGTGCAGAAGCGCTTCGCCGACCTCGGCGCCACCACCATGCCGGTGAGCCAGCAGAATCCCGCCGCGCTCGCGAAGCACCTCAAGGCGGAGATCGACAAGTGGGCGCCGCTCATCAAGAAGGCGGGCCAGTTCGCCGACTAGCTAGCGCATCAGCGCGTATTCGCCGCCGCGCTCGACCGCGCGGCGGTACGCGGGCCGCGCGTGGATCCTCTCGAGGAACGCCATGAGGCGCGGCCGCTTCTCGTCGAGGCCGCCGCGCGCGCGGTAGGCCTCGATGGGAAAGCTCATCTGGATGTCGGCGGCGCTGAATTGCTCGCCGGCGAACCAGTCGTGCTTGCCCAGCTCGCTTTCCATGAAATCCAGGTTGCGCTGGAGATTCGGCAGCACGTAGGCGCCGAGCGCCTTGTCCGCGATCGCCCGCGCGATCGGCCGCACCAGCAGCGGGGACTTCGACTTGATGCGGTCGAACAGCAGCTTGAGGAGCGACGGCGGTTGCGCGGTGCCCTCGGCGAAGTGCAGCCAGTAGAGGTAGCGCACGCGCTCCTGGGAACCGAAGGCCGGTGCAAGCTTGCCCGCGCCATAGCGATCCGCGAGGTACTCGACGATCGCGCCGGACTCGGCCAGGGTGAGACCTGCGTCGGTAATGACCGGCGACTTGCCGAGCGGATGCACCGCGCGCAGCTCGGGCGGGGCGAGCATTGTTTGCGGATCACGCTGATAGCGCTTGACCTCGTACTGCAGCCCGAGCTCCTCGAGCAGCCAGAGCACGCGCTGCGAGCGCGAGTTGTTCAGATGGTGGACCGTGATCATGAGCCGGAACTCCGCTTGCGGTAGCAGAAGCAGCTCGTCAGGTGGTCGTTCACCATCCCGGTCGCCTGCATGAAGGCATAGCAGATGGTGGAGCCGACGAAGCGGAAGCCGCGCTTCTTCAGGTCCTTGCTCATCGCGTCGGACTGCGGCGTGCGCGCCGGGATATCGCCGCCTTTTCTTGAATTCTTCACCGGTTTTCCGCCGACGAACTGCCAGATGTAGCGGTCGAACGAGCCGAACTCCTTCTGCACCGCGAGGAAGGCCTGCGCGTTCGTGACCGCGCTGTCGATCTTCAGCCGGTTGCGCACGATGCCTTCGTTCTTCATCAACTGCTTCTTCTTCGCCGCCGTGAAGCGCGCCACTTTCCTCGGCTCGAAGCCGGCGAACGCCTTGCGGTAGTTCTCGCGCTTGTTGAGGATCGTCGACCAGGACAGGCCGGCCTGCGCGCCCTCGAGGATCAGGAACTCGAACAGCACGCGCTCGTCGTGCACCGGCACGCCCCATTCGTTGTCGTGGTAGGCGATGTCCAGCTCGGTCGACGGCCAGCTGCAGCGCTTCATCGACGGGATTCGAAGTACGAGCTGAACGGCTGGCTGTAGGACAGGGCGATCACCGCGCCATCCACCATCAACGACAACGACATCAGGGCGGCCTGGGACGGCAGCTGCACGACCAGCCCGTCGAACAACGTGATGAGCACGGAGATGGCCGTCGTTGCGGCATACAGCGGCCGTGCGAACGGCCAGAAAAAGAACAAGCCGATCAGCGAGGCGAGGGCGAGGAGGGCGTACGGAGCCGCCAGAGCGAACAGAAACCACGGGTTTTTCCACAGCGACTCCATGACCGAACCGTTGCCGTTCCATTCGAACGCGGTTTTCCAGTCCTGCGGTACGTCGCCCGGCGCCTGCGTCACGCCCATCGCGGCAAGTCCGCAACCCAGCGCGATCACGAGCAGGCAGCGGAACAGCGTTCTCGGGGTCACTGATCCGCGATCGCGGGACGGCGCTTCCAGACCTGCGTGGCCTGCTCGAAGGCGTGCGCGAGCTGCAGCACGCCGAAGTCGTCGCGGTAGCGGCCGACGATCTGGATGCCGACCGGCAGGCCCTCGGCGGTGAACCCGGCGGGCACCGAGATCGCCGGGTGGCCGGTGATGGTGATGAAGTAGCAGCTCTTCATCCAGTCGAGGTAGTTCTCCATCTTCACGCCGGCGATCTCGCGCGGCCAGTCCACGTCGACGGCGAACGGCGGCAGCTGGTTCACCGGGCAGAGCAGGAACTCGTACTTCTGGAGGAACACGCGCAAGCGGTGATAGAGCGCGGTGCGCAGCTCCTCGGCACGCGCGATGTCCACGGCGCTCTTGCCCAGGCCCTGCTCGGTGTTCCAGATCACCGTGTCCTTCAGCTTGTCGCGGTGCTCCTTGAGGAGCTTGCCGCCACGGTGCAGGTACGTGAGCGCGCGCAGCGTCTCGAAGGCCTCGACCGCGCCGGTGAAGTCGGGCTGCGCGTCCTCGACGACGCAGCCCAGCTGCTGAAAGGTTTTTCTTTGTGGCTCGAGGACAGCGGTTACTGCAGGCTCGACCGGCAGCCCGCCGAGGTCCTTGCTCCAGGCGACTCGAGTCTTCTTGAAAGAGCGTTTAAGCGGCTTGTTGAAGAGCGAGCCGGGCTCGCTGATCGAGGTCGGCGCGCGCCGGTCGGGGCCGGCCTGCACGGAAAGCAGGAACGCCGCGTCGGACACGGTGCGCGCCATCGGCCCGAGCTCGCTCTGGTTGCTCCAGGGGTACGGGTGCGGGTACGCGGGCACGCGCCCGGTCGACGGGCGAAAGCCGATCACGTTGCAGTAGTTGCCCGGGTTGCGCAGCGACGCGGCGAAGTCGCCGCCGTCGGCGAACGGCAGCATGCCGGTCGCCACCGCGACGCCGGCGCCGCCGGAGGAGCCGCCGCAGGTCTTCGACAGGTCGTACGGGTTGCGCGTCGCGCCGAACACCTTGTTGAAGGTCTGCGAGCCGGCGCCGAACTCGGGCGTATTGGTCTTGCCGATCAGGATCGCGCCCGCGGCCTTGATGCGCTCGGCCATTATGTGGTCCTCGGCCGGCACGTGGTCCTTGTGCACGAGCGAGCCCCAGGTGGTGCGCACGCCCTTGGTGGCGATCACGTCCTTGATCGCGATCGGCAAGCCGGCGAAAGGTCCCTCGAATTTCTTGCTGCGGTCGAGCGCCTTGGCGGCTTTCAGGCCCTGCTCGGGCAGGAAGGTGACGATCGCGTTGACCTTCGGGTTCACGCGCTCGATCTGCGCGATGAACGCCCGCATGACCTCCGTCGCGGAAAGCTTGCGCGCCTTGATGAGGCGCGCAAGCGTCCGCGCCGGCGTAAAGCAGATCTCCGTGCTCAACAGCCGGCCACGCAGCGACCGGAGCCGTCGAACTCCATGGTCTTGCCGCTGAGCGGCACGTACACGGGCATGTTCGCCGCCTTCTGGAACGCGGCGGTGCGGCTGGTCTCGATCAGCTTGCCGTTGATGGTGGCGGGCTCGTTGGCGTGCGAGGCGATCACCGAGGCGGGCCTCACCAGCTCGTTCACGATGAAGGCCGCCTCGGCCGGACCGGTGGTGAACGGCGAGCCGCCCATGTTCATCACCACCAGGTTGGCCTTGTAGTAACGCCGCACGGTGATCTCCTGCTCGGCGGTGATGCCGGTGTCGCCGGACAGGTAGGCCACCAGCCCGTTGCTGAAGCGCAGCACGTAGCCGAGCGCCGGGCCGACATCCGCCGCCAGGCCGTTGGCGCGCAGCGCATCGGCGAGCGGCTTGTCCAGGAACTCCGGGCCCACCGCATTGGTGTGGGTGGCCGGGACGGTCGCGACGCTGACCTTGCCCACGCTCGCCAGGGCGCCGAAGCGCACCAGCTGCACGAGCTTCGCGTCGCCGCCTGCGGCGCTCACTTTCGGCGCGAGGAACGCCGGCATGTCGCTGCCGGCCAGGATCCTGGCCTTCTTGGCCGCCGCCACGATCGTGGTCACCGAGTTGGGCGTCACGTTGACCGAAAAGTCCGGATTGCCGCAGGTGCCCGCGTTCGCCGTCGCCTGGTGCGCAGGCCCGAGGTGGTCGCTGTGCACGTGCGAGAGCAGCACGGCGTCGATGCGGCCGAGCCGCGGGTCGCTCGCACCGCGCACCGTGAATCCGGCGTCGTAGAGGATGCGCGTGCCGTCCGGGTCCTCGAAGATCATCGCCCGGTCGCGCGAGCAGAACTCGCCGTCGTGGCTGCCGAGCGGGGTGATTTTCACTCTCGGGGCCTGCGGATCGGGCGCGCTCGCGCACGCGGCGAGCGCCAGGCAGGCGGCTGCAATCAATACCTTCCTCATGGGTGCTCCTCCTCTCGCGCCGGATGTTACAGCAGCACGATGTCGAATTGCTCCTGGGTGTAGCTGGTTTCGACCTGCACGGAGACCGGGCGGCCGATGAAGTCCTGCAGCATGGCGAGCGACGCCGACTCGTCCTCGAGCAGCAGGTCGATGACCGGCTGCGCCGCGATGACCCGGAATTCGCGCGCCTTGAAGGCGCGCGCCTCGCGCACGATCTCGCGCAGGATGTCGTAGCACACCGTGTGGGCGGTGCGCACCGCGCCGCGCCCGGCGCAGGTCGGGCACGGCTCGCACAGCACGTGCGCGAGCGACTCGCGCGTGCGCTTGCGCGTCATCTCGACCAGGCCGAGCTGCGTGAAGCCGTTCAGCGTGACGCGCGTGCGGTCGCGCGCCATGGCGCGGCGCAGCTCGTCGAGCACCGCGTTGCGGTGCTCGGCGCTTTCCATGTCGATGAAGTCGACGATGATGATGCCGCCCAGGTTGCGCAGGCGCAGCTGGCGCGCGATGGCCTGCGCGGCCTCGAGGTTGGTCTTGAACACCGTGTCGTCGAAGTTGCGGCTGCCGACGAAGCCGCCGGTGTTCACGTCGATGGTGGTCAGCGCCTCAGTCTGGTCGATGACCAGCGTGCCGCCGGACTTGAGGTCGACGCGGCGCGCGAGCGCGCGCTCGATCTCGGGCTCGATGTTGTACAGGTCGAAGAGCGGGCGCTCGCCGGCGTAGTGCTCGAGGCGCTCGCGCACCTGGGGCATGTAGCCTTCCGCGAACGCGGCGAGCTTCTGGAAGTTCTCGCGCGAATCCACCACCACGCGCGCGGTGCCGGCGCTCACCATGTCGCGCAGCACGCGCTGCGCGAGCGACAGGTCCTGGTAGAGGAGCTTGGGCGGCTCGGCTCCCAAAGACCGCTCGTGGATCGCCCTCCAGAGTTGCTTCAAGTAGGACAAATCGCTGCGCAGCTCTTCCTCGCTCGCAGTTCCGGCCAGGGTGCGCACGATGAAGCCGCCTTTCTCGTCCGGCGCCACCAGCTCCTTCAGGCGCTCGCGCAGCGCGGCGCGGCCGCCCTCGTCCTCGATCTTCTGCGAGACGCCGATGTGCGACTCGTGCGGCAGGTAGACCAGCAGCCGCCCGGCGATCGAGACCTGCGTCGACAGGCGCGCGCCCTTCGAGCCGATCGGGTCCTTCACCACCTGCACGAGGAGCGGCTGGCCCTCGGCGAGGGTCTGCTCGATCGGCGTGCTCTTGCGGTCCCAGATGTCGGCGACGTGCAGGAACGCCGCGCGCTCCAGGCCGATGTCCACGAACGCCGACTGCATGCCGGGCAGCACGCGCGCCACGCGCCCGGCGTAGATGTTGCCCACCAGGCCGCGGCTCGCGGCGCGCTCGATGAGCAGCTCCTGCACCACGCCCGCCGCGGTGATCGCGACGCGCGTCTCCTGCGGCGTGACGTTAATAAGGATTTCTTCCACGCAGCTTGTCGAGCAGCGCGCTGGTCTCGTAGAGCGGCAGGCCCATCACGCCGGAATAGCTGCCGCGCAGCTCGACCACGAAGCGCCCGGCGCGCCCCTGGATCGCGTACGCGCCGGCCTTGTCGTCGCCTTCGCCGCTCGCCGCGTACTGCGCGATCTCGTCCTCGGAGAGCTTCTTCATCAGCACTTCGGAGGTGGACAGCGCGAACTCGACCTGGTCGAAGTTCTGCAGCGCCACGCCGGTGAGCACCTCGTGGCGCTGGCCGGCGAGCGCGCCGAGCATGGCGGCCGCCTCGGCACGGTCCTTCGGCTTGCCGAGGATCTGGCCGGCGAGCGCCACCGTGGTGTCGGCGGCGAGCACCGGCGCGGGCGGCAGGTTCCGCTGCAGCATGCGCCGCCAGCCGGCTTCCGCCTTGGCGCGCGCCATGCGCTCGACGTACGCCGCCGGCGTCTCGCCCTCGAGCGGCGTCTCGTCCACTTCCGGGTTCTCGCCCAGGCGCTCGCGGAACAGGAGCAGGTGGTAGCGCACGCCGATCTGCGAGAGCAGCTCGCGGCGGCGCGGGCTGCGCGAGGCGAGGTAGATGCCGCGTTCGGGAATCGGGATCATGCGCGATGATAGGGATGGCCGGTGAGCATGGTAGCGGCCCGGTAGATCTGCTCGAGCAGCACCACCTGCGCAAGCGCGTGCGGCAGGGTGAGCGACGAAAGGCGCAGCAGTAGCGCGGCGTCCTTCTTCACCGCGTCGTCCAGGCCGTCGGGCCCGCCGATCACGAACGTGGTCTCGTTCTTCAGCAGGGCGGCGAATTGCTGCGTGGTCATGTCCTTTCCGCGTTCGTCCAGGGCGACGAGGTGGCCTTTCCTCGCCACGGTTTTCGCCGTGATCCGCTCGACTTCATAGCCGCGCGGCATGCGCTTGGCATACTCGGCGCACGCTTCCTCGGCCCAGCCCGGCAGCCTACCGCCGAGCGCGACGACGCGCAGCCTTGGCACGCTTCTTCGCCTTCGGTCTTTCTTCTTTCCTGAGCTTGACCGTCTTGCCGCCCCAGATTTCCTCCAGGTTGTAGAACTCGCGCACCGTGGGATGCATGATGTGCACCACCACGTCGCCCAGGTCCACCAGCACCCACTCGCCGCCCCTTTCGCCCTCCACGCCGTAGACGCGCCCGCCGGTCTCCTTGACGCGCTCCTGCACGCGGTCGGCGAGCGCCTTGACCTGGCGGTTCGAGTCGCCGCTCGCGATCACCACTCGCTCGAACATCGAGGGCAGGCGCGCGGTGTTGAACACCAGGATGTCGCGGCCCTTCACGTCCTCGAGCGCCTCGACCACCACGCGCTGCTTGACCCGGATGTCCATCAGGCGTAGAGCCGCTGCTCGGCGATGTAGCTCGCCACCGCGCTCGGCACGAATTGCGAGATGTCCTCGCCGCGCGCGCGCCGCGCGCGGATTTCGCTCGAGGAAACCTCCATCGGTTCGAAGGGAACGGTTTTGACCTTTTGCGGCGGAGACGAGCCCGGCCTGGCAAAAACCGCGATGCGCGCCAGGCGCTTCACGTCGTCAGGCCGGTGCCAGGAGTCGAGCTTCTCGTACTGGTCGGCGCCGATCAGCAGCCACAGCTCGGTGTCCTTGCCCAGCTCCAGGCGCAGCTCCTTCAGCGTGTCGATGGTGTAGCCCGAGGCGCCGGGGGCCAGCTCGCGCGCGTCGATCTCGAAAGAATCGCTTCCTTCCAGGGCAAGCCGCAGCATCGCGACGCGCTGCTCGCCGCTCGCCACCGCGGGCGTGCGGTAGCGCGGCGATCCGGTCGGCATGAAGAGGACCTTGTCGAGCTTCAAGTGCTCGCGCGCGGCGCGCGCCATGGCGAGATGCGCGTTGTGAACCGGATCGAAGGTTCCACCCAGAATACCGACGCTCAGGAGCGAATCTCTCCGTGTCCCAGCACGACGTATTTCTGCGTCGTCAGGCCTTCCAGCCCGACCGGGCCGCGCGCGTGCAGCTTGTCGGTCGAGATGCCGATCTCGGCGCCCAGGCCGTACTCGTAGCCGTCGGCGAAGCGCGTCGAGGCGTTCCACATCACCGAGCTCGAATCCACCTCGCGCAGGAAGCGCTCGGCGCGCGCGCGGTCGCCGGCGACGATGGCGTCGGTGTGCTGCGAGCCGTACTTGGCGATGTGCTCGATCGCCTCATCGAGGCCCTTCACCACGCGGATCGACACCACCGGCGCGAGCCACTCGGTGTAGTAGTCGTCTTCCGTCGCCTTCTTGCCCTTGACGAACTTGAGCGCCTTCACGTCCGCGCGCATCTCGACTTTTTTAGAGGAAAAGATCTCGCCGATTCTGGGCAGCACCTTCGGCGCGATGGTCTCGGCGACCAAGAGCGTTTCCATCGTGTTGCACGTGCCGTAGCGCTGCGTCTTGGCATTGTCGGCGATGCTCACCGCCATCTCGGGGTCGGCGCTGTCGTCGATGTAGACGTGGCACACGCCGTCCAGGTGCTTGATCATCGGGATGCGCGACTCGCGCGCCAGGCGCTCGATCAGGCTCTTGCCGCCGCGCGGCACGATGATGTCGACGTACTCGCGCATGGTGATGAGCTCGCCGACCGCGGCGCGGTCGGTGGTGCCGACGAGCTGCACTGCGGCTTCGGGGAGCTGCGCGCCCTTCAGGCCGGCGCGCACGCAATCGGCGATCGCGCGGTTGGACTCGAGCGCTTCCGACCCGCCGCGCAGGATGCACGCGTTGCCGGCCTTCAGGCACAGCGCCGCCGCGTCGGCGGTCACGTTCGGGCGCGACTCGTAGATGATGCCGATCACGCCGATCGGCACGCGCATCTTCGCCACCTCGATGCCGGTCGGGCGGGTGACGCGCTGCGAGATCGCGCCCACCGGGTCGGCGAGCGCCGCGACCTGCTCGACGCCCTCGGCCATCTGCTCGACCAGCGCCGGGGTGAGGGTCAGGCGGTCGACGAACGCCGCGTCGCGGCCGTCCGCCTTCGCTTTTTTCACGTCGCGCGCATTGGCGCGCAGGATGGCCTCGGTCTTGGCGCGCATCTCCTGCGCCATGGCGCGCAGCGCGCGGTTCTTCTGCTCGGTAGGCGCGCGCGCCAGCTCGCGCGCCGCGTCACGCGCGCGCTGCCCCATCTCGCGCATGGTGGCGGCGACGTCGATGGCACGTTTGTTGCGCTCCATGCCCGCATTGTAATGGTTCGGGACGTCGTCATCGTCGGCGGAGGAATCGCGGGCCTCGCGTGCGGCGTGGCGCTCACGGACGCCGGGCTGCGCGTCACGCTGGTCGAGCGCGACAAGCGCCTCGGCGGCCGCGCGCGCAGCTGGACCGACGCGGCGAGCGGCGACGACATCGACCTCGGTCCGCACGTGCTGCACAGCGAGTACCGCAACATGCTCGCGCTCCTCGAGCGCCTCGGCACGCGGCACCTGGTCAGCTGGCAGTCCGACAAGCTGCTGCAGTTCTCCAACGGCGTGGTGCTCAGGCACCGGCGCCTGCCGCCGCCGTTGAGCCTGCTGCCCGACCTCGCGCTGCAATCCGGCCTGTCGCCGCGCGACCTGTGGTCGAACAACCGCCCGACCGTGGATGCGATGCGCTTCAACGAGGCCGACACCCCGGTTCTCGACTCGATGAGCGCGCTCGATTACCTGCGCGACGCGGGCGTCACCCAGGCGATGATCGACTGGTTCTGGGCCTTTGCGTGCCTCGCGGTACTGAACGTGCCGCTCGAGCGCTGCTCGGCCGCGGCGCTGCTGCGCGTGCATTCGCAGCTCATCGGCCACCGCCGCATCCACTTCGGCTTCCCCGCCGTAGCGCTTGGCGATCTCTTCGCGCCGCAGGCGGCGAAGCTCATCGGCCGCGTGTTGACCGGGAGTGAAGTCATCAAGATGGAACCGAACGCCGTGGTGCTGCAGGACGGCAGCCGCATCGGCGCGGACCGCGTGGTCAGCACCGTGCCGCCGCAGATCGAGGCGAGCCCGTACGTCAGCTGCTATCTCTGGTTCGACCGCAAGCTCACGCGCGAGCGCTTCTGGGCGCAGCTCGGCGCGCAGACGCGCCTCAACACCGACTTCTACGACCTCTCCAACATCCGGCGCGGCTGGGAGAAGCGTCCCTCCGTCATCGCGAGCAACATCATCTACAGCCACCGCGCGCACGCCATGACGAACGAGGAGATCGTCGCGGCGACGCAGCGCGAGATCGCTGCCTTCGTGCCCGAAGCCGCGCAGGCGCGCGTCGTCCATGCGGTGGTGAACCGCATCCCGATGGTGATTCCGTGCCCGTTGCCGGGCAGCGAGAGCGCGCGCCCGGCGCCTTGCGCCGCGCTGGCCGGCGACTGGACGCGCACCGGCTTGCCGTGCTCGATGGAAAGCGCGGCGTGCTCGGGGTTCATCGCGGCGGAAGAAATCCTGCAGACGCGCGGCATTGCCCTGCCGGTGCGGCCGGCCGATGGGCTCGCGGGCCTGGTCCAGCGACTCAGGCGCCGTGCAGCTCCAGGCCCAGGCGGGCGAACGCTTCCCACGGCTCGCCCGAGCCCACGCCCTTGATCGCGCGGTCGATCTCGGCGGCGCGGCCGAGCGCGCGCTCGAGCGCGGCGCGCGGATAGCGGCGCGCCTTGTCGGCGAGCGCCTGCGTCGCCTTGTTGGCGTAGCCGCCGTGCGTGAGCACGAAGAGCACGTTGCTGATCGTGAAGAGGAGGTGCGTGGTCGCCTCGCCTTCGCCGCGCAGCCCGTCGAGCACGCGCAGGTAGCGCGCGGTGTCGCCGGTGGCGAGCGCCTCCGCGGCGACCAGCGTGTCGTAGCGCGCCACGTCCGCGACCGCTTCGCGCACCACGTCGGGCGACAGCTCGCCTTGCGGCGCGAGCAGCGCGAGCTTCTGCAGCTCCTGGTGCGCCGCGAGCAGGTTGCCCTCCACGCGGTCGGCGAGGTAGTCGAGCACTTCGCGCGACGCGCTCTGCTTCTGGCGCGCGAGGCGCTTCTCGAGCCAGCCGGGCAACGCGGCCCGCGCGACCTGCTGAACCTCGACCACCGCGCCGGCCTTGCTGAGCGCAAGGAACCACGGCGCGTCCCACCAGCCGCCGCCCTCGGGGCGCGGCATGGTGACGAGGAGCAGCGTCTCGGGATTCGGGTTCTCGCACCAGGCGACCATCGCTTCGGCGGCCTGCGCCGAGGGCTTGCCGCTCGTGAAGCGCAGCTCGACGATCTTCTTCCCGCCGAACAGCGACAGGCTGGCGCCGGCGTGCGCGAGCTCGCTCCAGTCGAACGAGCGCCCCGGCTCGTAGACCTCGCGCTCGGCGAAGCCCTGCTCGCGCGCCGCGGCGCGCACCGCGTCGGCCGCCTCGAGCACGAGGAGCGGCTCGTCGCCCAGCACCGCGTACACCGGCGCGAGCGATTTGGCGAGCTGCCGGGCGAGCTCCTCGCTGCCGCGCAGGCGCATTACTCGGTCGCCTTCGCCGGCTTGGCCGCCGCGAGGCGGCGCATGATGAGCTGCACCATGTCGGTCTGCATGTCGCGGAACAGCAGCTGCTCCTCCTGCTCTTTCGCGAGGATCTCGGTGTCGTTGAAGGTCACGTCGCGCGTGAGCTGGATGGTGCTCGCCGGCACGAACTCGCGCCCCTTGCCGTCGTGCACGCGAAAGCCCACGCGGTAGCGCAGCTGGAACTCGCGCACCCGGCCCTGCGCGGTGAGCGACAGGATCTCCTTCGAGCGCGACTCCTCGGTGAACTGCATCACCGCGTCGGCGCCCTTCGGGTCGTCGACCACGCGCGCGTGCGTGCCGGCCTGGATGTTGCGCTTCAGGTCGAGCGCAATGCCGCTCGTCGCGTTCGGCACGTAGAGCGTCTGGAACGGCACCTCGGCCGTGCCGCGCAGGCGAAAGCCGCAGCCCGCGAGCGCAAGCGCGAGGACGAGGACCGCGAGCCTAGACGACAAGATTGACCAGCCGCCCCGGCACGACCACCACCTTCTTCACGTTCTGCCCGGCGACGAAGCGCTGCACGTTCGGGTTGGACATGGCGAGCTTCTCGATCGCCGACTTGTCGGCCTGCTTCGGCACCACGATCGAGCCGCGCAGCTTGCCGTTCACCTGCACCACCAGCTCGATCTCGTCCTGCTCGAGCGCCGCGGGATCGGGCTGCGGCCACGGCGCCGTCATGATGTCCTCGCCGAACCCGAGCGCGCGCCACAGATCGTGCGCGATGTGCGGCGCGATCGGCGACAGCAGCCGCAGCAGGATGGACAGGCCCTCGGTGGTCGTGGCGTTCCATTCGGCCAGCTCCTCGAGCGCGTTGAGGATCTTCATGCACGCCGAGGCGACCGTGTTGAACTGGTGCTTCTGGATGTCGTAGTTCGCCTGCCTGAGCTCCGAGTGAATGCGGAACCGGGCCTTGGCGTCTGCGTCCGCGCTCTTGGTCGCGCGCAAGTACCTGAGCGCGAAGGTCCAGACGCGCTTCAGGAACCGGAAAGACCCGTCGACGCTTTCGTCGCTCCACTCCAGCGTGTTGGTCGGCGGCGAGGTGAAGATGACATAGAACCGCGCGGTGTCGGCGCCGTACTTGTCGATCAGCGCCTGCGGGTCGACGCCGTTGTTCTTCGACTTGGACATCGTGCCGATGCCGTCGTAGACCACCGGCCGCCCGTCGCGGGTCTTGCCCGAAACGATCTTTCCCTTCGCGTCGCGCTCCACCACGACCTGCGCGGGATTGATCCACTCGCGCCGCCCGCTCGCGTCGGTGTAGTACGACTCGGCGAGCACCATGCCCTGGGTGAGCAGGTTGGTGAACGGCTCGTCGACGCCCTTCATGAGGCCGGTCTCGTCCTGCATCACGCGCTGGAAAAAGCGCGAGTAGAGCAGGTGCAGGATGGCGTGCTCGATGCCGCCGATGTACTGGTCCACCGGCATCCAGTAGTTGGCGCGCTCGTCCACCATCTTCTTGTCCTGCCCCGGGCAGGCGAAGCGCGCGAAGTACCAGGACGAGTCGACGAAGGTGTCCATCGTGTCGGTCTCGCGCTTCGCCGGCTTGCCGCATGAAGGGCACTTGGTGTCGACGTACGAGGCGCGCTTGTTGAGCGGGTTGCCGGTGCCGTCCGGCACCACGTCCTCCGGCAGCACAACGGGGAGCTGCTCGTCGGGCACCGGTACGTCGCCGCACGTCGCGCAGTGCACGATCGGGATCGGCGTGCCCCAGTAGCGCTGGCGCGAGATGCCCCAGTCGCGCAGCCGCCACTGAACTTGTTTTTCTCCCAAGGATTTTTTCTGCAAATCCGCGGCGATGGCGTCCACCGCCTGCTGGAACGCGAGGCCGTCGTACTTCCCGGAGTTGATGCAAACCCCGTATTCCGCGTACTCGGGCTTCCACGGCGCGGGCACCGTGTCGCCGAGCGGGTGGCGGATCACCGGCTTGATGGGCAGCTTGTACTTGAGCGCGAACGCGAAGTCGCGCTCGTCGTGCGCCGGCACGCCCATCACCGCGCCTTCGCCGTAGCCCATCAGCACGTAATTGCCGACCCATACGGGCAGCTTGTCGCCCGTGATCGGGTGCGTGACGAACATGCCGGTCGGCATGCCTTTCTTCTCGATCTGCGCGAGGTCCGCCTCCATCACCGCGCCCTGCTTGCACTCGTCGACGAATGCCTTGAGCTGCGAATTTTTCTGGGAAGCAAAGACCGCGATCGGATGCTCGGCCGCCACCGCCATGAACGTTGCGCCCATCAGCGTGTCGGCGCGCGTGGTAAAGACCCACAGCACACGATCTTCGTTCTGGAGTCTGTATGGGAAACCAATTCGTACGCCCTCGGAGCGCCCGATCCAGTTCTTCTGCATCAGCTTGACCTGCTCGGGCCAGCCCGGCAGCTTGTCCAGCGCGGCCAGCAGCTCCTCCGCGTAGGCGGTGATGCGCAGGAAGTACATCGGGATCTCGCGCTTCTCGACCAGCGCGCCGGTGCGCCAGCCGCGGCCCTCGATCACCTGCTCGTTGGCGAGCACGGTCTGGTCGACCGGGTCCCAGTTCACCACGCCGGTTTTCTTGTAGGCGAGGCCCTTCTTGAACAGGCGCGTGAACAGCCACTGGTTCCAGCGGTAGTACTCCGGCCGGCAGGTGGCGAGCTCGCGGCTCCAGTCGAGCGCGAAGCCGAGCGACTGGAGCTGCCGCTTCATGTAGGCGATGTTGTCGTAGGTCCACTTGGCGGGCGGCACCTTGTTCGCCATCGCGGCGTTCTCGGCCGGCAGGCCGAAGGCGTCCCAGCCCATCGGCTGCAGCACGTTGTAGCCGCGCATGCGGTAGTAGCGCGTCAGCACGTCGCCGATGGTGTAGTTGCGCACGTGCCCCATGTGCAGCTTCCCGGATGGATACGGGAACATCGAGAGGCAATAGAATTTGCGCTTGCCCGGCGCCTCGACGCAGCGGAACGAATCGCGGCTGGCCCAGAACGCCTGGGCGTCTTTTTCTACTGCGGCGGGGTCGTAGGTTTCCTGCATCCGTGAAGTATTTCGCGCAGCGGCGAATTATCGCATCCAATATGAGCGGCGCCCCCGTATAAGGCCTACCTATGAAATCACTCCTCCTCGCTTTCCTGCTGGGCGCGGCATCGGTCCAGGCGCTCGCCCAGACTGCAGCGGTGATCGACGCCGTGCAGATGCCGGCCTGGCGCGAGCGCGACGGCAATCGCGTGCCGCTCGTGCCGGGCATGGAGCTGCGCGCGGGCGACCGCATCCTGAGCGGCAAGGAGGCGCGCGTGCTGGTGCGGCTCTCCGAGGGCAGCGTGGTGAAGCTGGGCGAGAACGGCAACCTGCGCCTCACGGAGGTGAGCGCGACGCGCGAGCTCTTCAAGGGCGCATTGCAGGTGCTGGAAGGCGCGTTCCGCTTCACGACCGACATCGCGGCCAAGGCGCGCAAGCGCGAGGTCACGGTCAAGGTCGACCAGGTGACGATCGGCATCCGCGGCACCGACTTCTGGGGCCGCTCGCGCGCCGAGCGCCAGGTCGTGTGCCTGATCGAAGGCGCGATCCAGGTCGGCGCCGACGGCGAGGCGCCCGTCACGATGGACCAGCCGCGCCAGTTCTACCGGCGCGAGAAGGGCAAGACCGAGCCGGTCGGCATGGTGGAGGCGCGGCAGCTCGCCGAGTGGGCGCTCGAGACCGACATCGGCGCCGGCAAGGGCGCGCTGCGCCGCGGCGGCAAGTTCAGCGTCGCGCTCCTCAAATCGTCGCAGCAGCGCGAGGCCAACGCGGTGCGCGACGAGCTGCGCGCGGCGGGCTATCCGGCCGAAGTGGTGAGCGACAAGCAGATGCATACAGTGCGCATCCGGCATCTCCCCACGCGCGAAGAGGCGCAGGTGCTCGCCGACGCGCTGGAAGGGAAATTTGGCGTGAAAGACGCGGCCGTCACGCAGTAAAATGCTGCGGCTTTGTCGCTTCACCTCGAACATCTCAACCCGGAGCAGCTAGCCGCAGTCACCTTGCCGGACGAGCACGCGCTCATCCTGGCGGGCGCGGGCAGCGGCAAGACGCGCGTCCTCACCACGCGCATCGCCTGGCTGGTGAAAGGCGGGCGCGTCGCGCCCTCCGGCATCCTCGCGGTCACCTTCACCAACAAGGCCGCGCGCGAGATGCTGACGCGCATCGGCGCGATGATGGCGGTCAATCCGCGCGGCATGTGGGTCGGCACCTTCCACGGCCTGTGCAACCGCATGCTGCGCGCGCACGCGCGCGAGGCCGGGCTGCCGCAGGCGTTCCAGATCCTCGACTCGCAGGACCAGCTCGCCGCGATCAAGCGCCTGCTGAAGGGCATGAACGTCGACGAGGAGCGCTTCCCGCCGCGCGAGGTGCAGTACTTCATCAACGATCGCAAGGAAGAGGGCGTGCGCGCACGCGAGGTGCCGCCTGCCGACGAGAACACGCGGCGCTTCGTCGAGCTCTACGCCGCGTACGACGAGCAGTGCCAGCGCGAAGGGGTAGTCGATTTTTCCGAACTGCTTCTCAGAAGTTATGAGTTACTGCAAAGAAACGAAATCCTGCGCGAACACTATGCGCGGCGCTTCCGCTACATCCTGGTCGACGAGTTCCAGGACACCAACCGCCTGCAGTACCGCTGGCTGAAGCTGTTTCGCTCGCAAGAGGCCACGTATTTCGCGGTGGGCGACGACGACCAGAGCATCTATGCCTTCCGCGGCGCGCACGTCGGCAACATGGAGGACTTCCAGCGCGACTTCCGCGTGAAGCACGTGATCCGCCTGGAGCAGAACTACCGCTCGCACGGCAACATCCTCGACGCCGCCAACGCGCTGATCGCCAACAACCGCAATCGCCTGGGCAAGAACCTGTGGACCGCCGCCGGCAAGGGCGAGCCGGTGCGCGTGTTCGAGGGCGAGTCGGACAACGACGAGGCGCGCTGGATCGTGGAAGAGGTGCAGGCGCTGGCGCGCGACGGCATGCGCCTTTCGCAGGTCGCGCTGCTCTACCGCTCCAACGCCCAGTCGCGCGTGGTGGAGCACGCGCTGTTCTCGCAGGGCATCCCGTACCGCGTGTACGGGGGCCTGCGCTTCTTCGAGCGCGCCGAGATCAAGCACGCGCTGGCGTATCTCCGGTTGATCGCCACGCCGGACGACGACAACGCGTTCCTGCGCGTCGCCAACTTCCCGCCGCGCGGCATCGGCGCGCGCACCATCGAGCAGCTGCAGGAGGCGGCCAAGCAGGCCGGGGTTTCCCTCTACAAGGTTGCGGAGGGCAAGGCCGCCATCTTCAAGAAGCTCATCGATGACCTGAGGAGCGAAACACAGGCATTGCCGCTGCACGAGATGGTCGAGGTGGTGGTCCAGAAGAGCGGCCTGCTCGAGCACTACAAGAACGAGCGCGAGGGCGCCGATCGCATCGAGAACCTGGAAGAGCTCGTGAACGCCGCCGCGGCGTTCACGGAGGAGGAGCGCGTCAACGAGTCGGGCGAGGCGGTCGATCCGCTCACCGCGTTCCTCACCCATGCGGCGCTCGAGGCCGGCGAGCACCAGGCCGGCGAGGGCCAGGAAGCGCTGCAGATGATGACCGTGCACTCCGCGAAGGGGCTCGAGTTCGACGCGGTGTTCATCACCGGCCTCGAGGAGGGCCTGTTCCCGCACGAGCAGAGCGTAAGTGGGGTAAACGCTACGCACGACGGTTTGGAAGAGGAGCGCCGCCTCGCCTACGTGGCGATCACGCGCGCGCGCCGGCGCCTGTACCTGTCGCATGCGCAGACGCGCATGCTGCACGGCCAGACGCGCTACAACATCCCGTCGCGCTTCCTCGAGGAAATCCCGCAGCAGCTCCTCAAGTGGCTGACGCCGCGCTTCTCGCGGCAGAAGGCGTTCACACCCGACTTCTCGCGCCAGACCAAGACCACGTTTTCAAAGCCGGCGCGGGAGGTGGGCGGTTTCCGCATCGGCCAGAACGTGCTGCACCCGAAATTCGGCCCCGGGGTCATCATCGACGCAGAGGGTCAGGGCAACGACGCGCGCGTTCAGGTCAACTTCGGCGCTACGGGCGTGAAGTGGCTTGCAGTGGCGGTGGCCAAGCTGCAAGCCGCCTAGAAGCAAGGCCTAAAGACTCATGCAGTCTCACCCGGATGCTTGACGGATGGCTCGCGGTAGGGCGACGATTCCACGGAGGAGGAGGGCCCCATGAAACCGACCACTTTGCTCGCGTTCGGCGTGGCACTGCAGGGCGTGGTCGCCGGCGCAGCGTACGGCATTGACTGCAGCACCCTGACCACGACGCTTTCGTATCCCGATACGGTCTTCACGTCGTCCACCAGCATTGCGGCCGGCACCCTGACGCTCGCGGGCCAGCCAATTCCGGCGCATTGCCGCTTGCTCGGCAAGATGCATGAACGGACGAGTCCGGTGGACGGCAAGACCTACTCCATCGGCTTCGAGATGCGGCTGCCGCTCGACTGGAATGGACGCTATTTCTATCAGGCGAACGGTGGTATCGACGGCAGCGTGGCCACGGCGACAGGCAACACCAGCGGCGGCGGCCCGTTGACGAGCGCGCTCTTGCAGCGGTTCGCCGTAATCAGCTCGGATGCGGGGCACAACGGCGCGCAGAACCCCACGTTCGGCATCGATCCGCAGGCGCGCCTCGACTACGGCTACCAGGCGGTCGGCAAGCTCACGCCGATGGCGAAGGCAGTCATCCAGTCCGCCTACGGACGAGCGCCGGACTATTCTTATATTGGCGGTTGCTCGAACGGCGGCCGCCACACCATGGTGGCGGCGGCACGCTACGCGGACGAGTACGACGGCTATCTGGTCGGCTCCCCGGGCTTCAATCTGCCCCAGGCCGCGGTCGCAAGTATCTACGGCGCCCAGCAATACGCCACGGTTGCCACGATCCTGCCGTCCGGATTACCGGACCTGGCGAGCGCGTTTACCGCTGCCGAGCGCAGGCTCGTGTCCGCCAAGGTGCTGGAGCGCTGCGACGCGCTCGATGGTCTTGCCGACGGCATCGTGCAGAACGTCGCCGCCTGCCAAAAGGCGTTCGATCTGGCGCGCGACGTACCGACGTGCCCCGGCGCCCGCGACGGCACCTGCCTGAGCGCGGCGCAGAAAACCATGGTCGCCAACATCTTTGCCGGTCCGAAAGACCGCGACGGCCGGCCGATCTACAGCACGTTTCCCTATGATGCCGGCCACGGCGCGAACGGCACGGCGTTCTGGGAGTTCACCGCGCCGCTGGTGCTCGACTCGGGCGCGGTCGGCTTCGTGTTCGGCACGCCGCCGGCAGATCCGGCCAGCTTCAACGGGCCGTTGTTCACGCTCAATAGCGACATCGATGTGCTGAACGACTCCATCTACGAAGAAAACCGGCTGTATGCGGAAGCGGGCATGTCCTTCATGACGCCGCCCAAGGCGACGCACCTGCAGCGGCTGTGGCAGCGCGGCAGCCGCATGATCGTCTATCACGGCGTAAGCGACCCGATCTTCTCGGTCGACGATACGACCGAATGGTTCAATCGCGTGACGCCGCGCGGCCAGCACAGCAAGGGGCGTGGGCCTTCGCCGGACGCGTTTGTGCGGCTATTCCACGTGCCCGGCATGAACCATTGCAGCGGCGGCCCTGCCACCGACCAGTTCGATCTCCTGAGCGCGCTCGTGACATGGGTGGAGGGAGGCGAGGCGCCGGAGCGCGTAGTCGCCAAGGCGCGCGGCGCCGGTAATCCGGGCGGCGTGAACACGGAGCTGCCCGCCGGCTGGGCGCCCGATCGCACGCGTCCCCTGTGCTCGTATCCGGGCGTGGCCACCTACCAGGGCGGCAACCCCGAGCGCGCGGAGAGCTTCTCCTGCAAATAGTCTAGGGCGCCGTCACGGCGCCCGGGGCGAGGCGGCGCGACGGGAAGCGCGCGCTGAAGCGGCTGCCCTTGCCGGGCTGGCTCTCGATCTCGAGCGTGGCGTCGTGGCGCGCGAGCGCGCGCTTGGCGATCGCGAGGCCGAGTCCGGTGCCGCCGGTCTCGCGTGAGCGGCTGCGGTCGACGCGGTAGAAGCGCTCGGTGAGGCGCGGGATATGCTCGGGCGCGATGCCGATGCCGGTGTCCTCGACGCTGAAGCGCGCGCCGTCCTGGTTTTCGCGCCAGGCGAGCGTGACCGAGCCTCCCGCCGGGGTGTAGCGGATCGCGTTGCTCACCAGGTTGCCGAACGCGCTCGCCAGCTCCGGCTCCACGCCGAGAAGGTCTTTCTCACTTTCAAGAACCATTCTTATCGTGTGCTTGCCGGCGGAGAGCGCCTCCGCGTCGCGCTTGAGGCGCTCGATCATCGGCCGCAACGCGATGCGCGCCTCCGAGGTCGCGGGCGGAGCGGCGTCGAGCGCCGAGAGCGTGAGCAAGTCGTCGATGATGCGCTGCATGCGCGTCGACTGCTCCTGCATCATGCCCAGGTAGTCGCGCTGGCGTTGCGCGTCGAGGCGCAGGTTCTGCAGGGTCTCGAGGAATCCGACCAGCACGGTGAGCGGCGTGCGCAGCTCGTGCGAGACGTTGGCGACGAAATCGCGCCGCATGGTCTCGACGCGCTCGGCCTGCGTCACGTCGCGCACCAGCAGCAGCTTCTGCGCCTGGCCGAACGCGATCAACTGGAGCGACAGGACCGTGCCATCCCGGGAGATCCGCACCGCGTCGGCGCCGGGTGACTGCAGGTAATCGACAAAATCCGGCTCGCGCACCAGGTTGCCGATGTGCTGGCCGAGGTCGGCTTTGCCGTCGAGCTTGAGCTGCGCTTCCGCGGTGCGGTTGCACCACTCGATGCGATTCGCGCCGTCGAGCAGCACCATGCCGTCGGGCAGCGCCTGCACCGCGCGGCGCATGTGCGCCAACGCTTCGGCGAGGCTTTGCTCGCGCTTTGCCGAGTCGCGCTCGAGCCGGTAGAGCGCGGCGAGCGCGTCGTCCCATGCCCCGCTGCCCTCGGGAACCTTGCCGGGTACCGGGTCGGCGAGCCAGCGGCGCAGGCGCGCGAGGTGCCAGGCATGCCACAGGAGCCGCGCGAGCAGCGCCAGCGCCACCAGCGCGGCAAGCGCGGCGAGGAGCTCCATCAGCCGGTGCGCAAGCCGTAGCCCGAGCCGCGTACCGTGTCGATCAGCCGGTCGTGGCCGCTCGGCTCGAGCGCCTTGCGCAGGCGTCGGATGTGCACGTCGACGGTGCGCTCCTCGATGAACACGTGGTCGCCCCAGACCAGGTCGAGGAGCTGGGCGCGCGCATAGACGCGGCCGGGATGGGTCATCAGGAAGTGCAGCAGGCGGAACTCGGCGGGAGAAAGCTCCAGCCGCCGCCCGCCCGCGCTCACCTTCTTCGTCGATGGATCGAGGCGCAGGCCTTCGACCTCGACCACGTCGCCCGACAACTGGGGCGCGCGCCGGCGCAGCAGCGCCTTGATGCGCGCCGCCAGCTCCCTGGGCGAGAACGGCTTGGTGAGGTAGTCGTCGGCGCCCGCTTCGAGCCCGGAGATCTTGTCCTGCTCCATGGCGCGGGCGGTGAGCATCAGGATCGGCAGCTCGCGGGTGCGCTCGTCCGAGCGCAGGCGGCGCGCGAACGAAAGCCCGGATTCGCCGGGCAGCATCCAGTCGAGCACCAGCACGTCGGGCAGCGCGCTGCGGATGGACGCCTCGGCTTCCTCGACGCTCGCCGCGCGCACCACCTTGTGGCCGATGCCCTCGAGGTTCACCGCGACCAGCTCCTGGATCTGCGGCTCGTCTTCGACGACCAGCACCGTGGCGCTCATGCTTCCATCTTGGTGTGGCGCACGTCGGTGCCCTTCACGATGTAGATCACGTACTCCGCCATGTTCTTCGCATGGTCGCCGATGCGCTCGATCGCCTTGGCGATCCACACGATCTCGAGCGCGGTCGAGATGGTGCGCGGGTCCTCCATCATGTAGGTGATGAGCTGGCGCAGGATCGAGCGGAACTCGGTATCGATGCCGGCATCGTCGCGGATCACTTCCATCGCGGCCTCGGCATCGAGGCGCGCGAAGCAGTCGAGCGTGCGCCGCAGCATCGAGATCGCGGCCTCGGCGGCATGGCGCACCTCGACCAGCGGCGGCGCCTGCGCGGCGCCGCGCTCGTTGATCGCCTTCGCCATGCGCGCGATCTTCTGCGCCTCGTCGCCGATGCGCTCGAGGTCGGTGACGGTCTTCATGATGGCGAAGATCATGCGCAGGTCGCTCGCCGCGGGCTGGCGGCGCACGATGAGCTGGCTGCAGTCCTCGTCGATCCCCACTTCCATCGCGTTCACGCGATGGTCGGCCTCGATCACCTCGTCGGACAGCGCGAGCTCGCCGCTCGCCAGCGCGTCGATGGCGCGGCGGATCTGCGCTTCCACCAGGCCGCCCATCGCCAGCACGCGCGAGCGGATCGAGCCGAGGTCGAGGTCGTACTGCTTGGAGGCGTGCTCGCTCATCCGAAGCGCCCGGTAATGTAATCCTCGGTCTGCTTCATGCGCGGCTTAATGAACAGCTCGTCGGTGACCCCGAACTCGATCAGGTCGCCGAGGTACATGTAGGCGGTGAAGTCGGACACGCGCGCGGCCTGCTGCATGTTGTGCGTGACGATCAGGATCGTGACGCGGGTTTTCAGGTCGTGCATCAGCTCCTCGATCGACGTGGTGGCGATCGGGTCGAGCGCCGAGGTGGGCTCGTCGAACAGCAGCAGCTCCGGATCGGTGGCGAGCGCGCGCGCGATGCACAGGCGCTGCTGCTGGCCGCCCGACAGGTTGTAGGCCGGCTGGTGCAGGCGGTCCTTCACCTCGTTCCAGAGCGCCGCGTCCTGCAGCGCCTGCTCGACCTTCTCCTCGATGCGCCGGCGCGAGCCCTCGCCGCGCACGCGCAGGCCGTACGCCACGTTCTCGAACACCGACTTCGGGAACGGGTTGGGCTTCTGGAACACCATGCCGATACGCATGCGCACCTCGATCGGATCGACGCTGCGCGCGAGCAGGTTGGTGTTGTCCGGGTGCAGCACGATCTCGCCCTCGTAGCGGTTGCCCGGATACAGGTCGTGCATGCGGTTGAAGCAGCGCAGGAAGGTCGACTTGCCGCAGCCCGAGGGACCGATCAGCGCGGTGACCTTGTGCTCGTGCACCGGCATGCTGATGCCCTTCAGCGCCTGGAAGTCGCCGTAGTAGAACGACAGGTCCTTCGCTTGCGCCTTGGTGCCGAGCCGCTCCGCCATGTGGGTTTCCGGCGCCGACATTACCACTTGATGTTGCGGCGCAGCCGATAGCGAAGCCATATGGCGAGTCCGTTCATGGCGAGGGTCATGACCACGAGCACGAAGCCGGCGGCCGCGGCGTTGGTGAGGAAAGCCGCCTCCGGGCGCGAAGTCCAGTTGAACATCTGGATCGGCATCACGGTGAAGGGCGAGCTCAGCCATTCGAACGACAGGAACGGCGGCTCGCTCTTCACCGGCGACGGCGGCAGGAAGGCGATGAAGGTGAGCGCGCCGATCGTGATGATCGGCGCGGTCTCGCCGATCGCGCGCGCCATGCCGATGATCACGCCGGTGAGGATGCCGGCCGACGAGTAGGGCAGGATGTGATAGCGCACCGTCTGCCACCGCGTGGCGCCGAGCGCGTAGGAGCCTTCGCGG
>DASVFV010000166.1:0-20474 GCA_036379875.1 Burkholderiales bacterium
TTCGAGGCTAACCACCACCGGCCGGCGGCTGGACTGGGCGCCGACGTCCGTCTTGGAGAAGACGGTGACGATGTCGCCCGCCATCAGCTCGAGGTTGTTGGTCGCATCGCCTTCGAGCACGGCTTTGCCGAGGTTGAAGGGGATGAGCTCGGTGGTGAGGTCTGCCGGGCGCTGGCGCTCGATGACGGCGTAGTCCCAGTTGATCTCGTCGCCGAGGCGCCGGACGTTGGCGCTGAGCTGGCCTTGGGTGATTTCGGTGCGCACGGCCTGGTTCTGGCGCCTGTAGTAGTCGGGCGTGATCAGCGCTTCCTTGTTGGGGATCAGGTCGCGGATGCGCATGCCGGGCTTGTGCGGGTAGCGCAGCGGGGTGGCGACGTTGCCGCGCAGGGTCACGGCGTTCTCGAACTTGGGCTGGATGTGGAGGACGGAGATGAGGTCACCGTCCTTCATCGGTTTCTGCGCGGCGTTGAAGTCGAGGTCGACCTGCTCGACGGTGCGGGTGCGGCGGTCGTCGATGCGCTCGATGGTGGCCTGGCGAGCCTGGGCGACGGTGGACATGCCGCCGGCGTAGCCGATCAGGGTGCCGAGGGTGGCCTGGCCCTTCAGCTCGAAGATCGCGGGCTGGTTGACGCTGCCGGACACCGCGGCGAGGGGGCCGATGGGCGGGAAGTAGATGACGTCGCCGGGGAGGAGGCCGACGTCCTTGGACTTGTCTCCCGAGAGGAGCAGGTCGTAGAGGTCGAGCTCGGTGACGGTGCGGTTGCCGCGCTTGAGCTGCACGCCGCGCATGGAGCCCGCGGCGGAGGGGCCGCCGGCGGCGAAGATGGCGTTGAGCAGGGTGCTGAGCGAGCTCACGGTGTAGCTGCCGGGGCGGCGCGCGTAGCCGACCACGAAAATCTGCACCGAGCGCAGCTGGCCGAGGGTGACGAGGAGGTCGAAGTTGCGGAAGTTGCGCCCCACCGCGCTGCGCACGTAGTTGGTGAGGTCCTCGTACTTGATGCCCGCCACGTTGATGGAGCCGACGCGCGGGATGTTGATGGTGCCGTTGCGGTCGACCACCGCGCGGTAGTCGACGTCGATCTGTCCCCACGCGCGCACCAGCAGCTCGTCGCCCGGGCCGACCACGTAGTCGGCGGGCACCGGGATGTTCTCGAGCGGCGCGAAGGTGCTCGGCGCGTCCTCGAACAGGCTCTGGCCGAAGATCGGCAGGCGCTGGCCGGTGGAGGCTTCGATGAATTGCTGGAATTCGTTGCGCTCCGCGGGCGCTCGCGCGGCCGGCTTGGCGGGCTCGGTGGCGGCGCGCGGGAACTCCGCGGGTCGCGGCGCCGCCGGAACCTGGAGCGACGGCGGGTTGGTGATGGTCGGGGTCTGAATTGCCGGCGTCTGCACGCCGGGGATCTGCGGCAGGACCTGGAGCTGCTCGGTGGTGCGCGGCGGGAAGAGCTGCGCGTGCGCGGTGGCCGCCGTGGCGGCGATGAGAACGCCGAAGATGGTCTTTACTGCGTACTGCACGTGCCGCCCCCCTTGCTTCGCATCCACCCGAAGCTTCTGCTTGTTGTATCTAGGGGCGGTTCTTAGGGTGCGATTCTAGCTGAGGATGCGGCTCCTAGGGCTGGAAAAGGCTAAGAAAATCGGGCTGCGAGCGGGCGATCCACTGCTCGAGCAGGCGCCGCATCGAGGTGGACCCAACGTGGTCATACCCGGCCGCATGCAGGCGCTCGTGTTGGAGGACGCCGGGGCTGGGGAGCTCGGCGCTCACGTAGATGTGGGCCTCGCGGCGGTCGAAGTAGAAGAGGGTGCAGCCCTCGGGGAAGCTCCAGGCCGAGACGAAGCGGGCGCAGCGGTCGCGCATCTCGGCGTGCGGGACGTGGTGCTCGACGATCTTGAGCTCGGGCCAGCCCTGGACGGGCTCGTGGGTATTCATGACGGTGCACCCGCCGAGGGCGGCGGACCAGAGTGCGGTGGCTACGAAAAACCCTTTTTGTTTCTTGTTCATAAGCCCTCCAACAGCGCGTGGCTGCTGAAAAGGGCTCGTGAGCCGGCTACACCGGTAACCCCGCTACCTCACCCGTGCATGTGGGTGAGGCCGGAAGCTTTGCGACCCCGCCTCGCGGCGGGTGTGCCCTTTACAGCTCGCCTTCGTCAGAAAATGTAAGCCCCTGCTTTCGGGCTTCCCAAACAAGTATTTGGCGCCGGGGGCGTGGTGCGGCGCGGCAATCGTGTGGTACTGCGCAGGGACCTACATCTTGAAAGCGGCCGGCAACCAAAGGGCGATGGCGGGGAAGGCGACGAGCAGCGCCACCAGGATGAAGTCGGCGAGGAGGAACGGCAGGGTGCCGAGGTAGATGCGGGTGGCCGGGATGTCCGGGTTCTGCGACTGGATGACGAACACGGTGAGGCCGACCGGCGGGCTGATCAGCCCGATGGTGCACATCGCGGTGACGAACACGCCGAACCACACCGGGTCGTAGCCGAGGCTCTGCATGAGCGGCATGACCACCGGCACGGTGATGAGCAGCGTGCTCACTTCCTCGAGGAAGGTGCCGAGCACGAAGTAGAGCGCGATCACCGCGACCACGATGGCGATGGGCGAGAGGCCCCACTCGCCGACCACGCGCGCGAGCTCGTTCGGGATGCGCGTGAGGACCATGAAGCGCGCGAAGATGAACGCGCCGATCACGATGAAGAACAGCATCGCGGTGGAGTAGACGGTCTCGAGCATGGCGTCGAGCAGGCCGGAGAGGCCGAGGGTGCGCGTGGCGAAGCCGATCACGATCGCGGCGAAGGCCGCGACCGCGGCGGCCTCGGTGGGCGAGAACCAGCCGACGTAGATGCCCACCACCGCGAGGAAGAACAGGATGCCGAGCTTCCACAGCGACAGCGTGGCGCGCAGGCGCTTCGCGAGCGGCATCGGCGCGACGCGCGGCGCCCAGTCGGGCTTGAGGCGCGCGATCAGCCAGGCGGTGAAGACGTAGAGCACGGTGAGGATCAGGCCCGGGATGAGCGCGGCGGCGAAGAGCTTGGAGAGCGACTGCTCGGCGACCAGCGAGTAGATGGCGAGGATCACCGAGGGCGGAATGAGGATCGCGAGGGTGCCCGCGGAGGCCACCGCGCCGGCGGCGAGGCCGCCGTCGTAGCCGTGGCGGCGCATCTCCGGGATCGCCACCTTGGAGAAGGTCGCCGCGGTGGCGATCGAGGAGCCGCAGATCGCGCCGAACGCGGCGCACGCGCCGATCGTGGCGTTGGTGAGCGCGCCGCGAAAGCCGCTGAAGATCGCGTTCGCCGCGTCGTAGAGCTCGCGCGACATGCCGGCGCGCGAGGCCACCGCGCCCATCAGGATGAAGAGCGGCACCACCGAGAACGCGTAGGCGTTGCCGCGCACGCTGGCGAGCTCGAAGGGCACCGCGCCCATCACGTCGAGCGCGGTGTGCCAGCCGTCGATCGCGGCGTAGCCGAGCATGCCGGTGAGCGCGAGCGCGACCGCGATCGGCACGCGCGCAAAGAGCGCCGCGAGGAGCAGCAGCACGCCCAGGCCGCCGATCACCAGGTTGCTCATCTTTTTCGCACATCTCTTACTACTAGATACAGCGCGACGAGCGCGGAGCAGGCGATGCCGAAGAGGGCCGGCGCGGCGTACCAGGTCTTCGGGATCTGCAGGTCGAAGGTCATGTCGCCGAAGTTCATCATGTAGAGCGCCTGCGGCGCCATCTGCCACAGCATGATCGCGAGCGCGGCGAGCGACGCGGCGGCGCCGAAGGCGTCGAGCACGCGCAGCGTGCGCGGCGAGACGAAGTGGTCGGCGACGTCCACCACCAGGTGCGCGCCTTGCAGGAATACCGCGGGCAGCGCGAGGAACAGCACGTAGGCGAGCGCCAGCTCGACAAGCTCGTACTGGCCGCGCACCGGCGTGCCGATGGTGGCGCGCATCACCACGTCGGCCACCACCACGAGCATCATGGCCGCGAGCGCGAGCGCCGCGGCGTAGCCGAAGAGGCGAGCGAGGGTCCGGGTCAGACCCTTACTTCCAGAAGTTGCGCGAGTCCTTCGAGTGCTTCTCGGACAACGACTTGATCAGCGTGAAGGCCTGGCGCGCGGGCAACCCCTTGCCTTCCAGCTCCTTCAGGCGCGCCTCGGTGACCTGGTCGCCGGCCTTGCGGAACTTGGCGTCCTCGGCCGCCGAGAGCTTGATCGCCTCGCCGCCGCCGTCCAGGAGGAGCTTCTTGCCTACGTCGTCGAGCGCGTCCCAGCCCATGCCGACTTCCTTCTCGACGCCCTTCACCGAGTCGTCGACCATCTTCTTGAGGTCCGCGGGCAGGCGGTTGTAGAACGCCGGGTTCATCGCCACGCCGAAGGAGGAGACGTACGAGTACATCTCGGTGGTGTGCTTGATGACGCCCGCCATCTTGAAGGCGATGCCCGCGCCGCCGTAGTCGATGAAGCTGCCGTCGAGCGTGCCCTTCTGCATCGCGTCGAGCTGGTCGGCGGGCGAGATGCCGACCGGCGTGCCGCCGAGCGCGGTGATGAAGCTGCCGATGGTGGGCGAGGCCGGGCGCAGGCGCAGGCCGCGCATGTCCTCGGTGGTGCGCACCGCCTTCTTGGTGGTGTGGATGTTGCCGGGCTGGTGCGTGAGGAGCAGCAGCACCTTCACGCCCTTGTGCTCGGCGTCGAGGTACTTGCCGCGCAGCTGCGCGTCGTTGATCACCTTGGTGCCGATCTCGGCGCTGCCCACCACGTAGGGCAGGTGGGTGAGCTCGGTGAGCGGGAAGCGCCCGGGCGTGGCGCCGTGCAGGAACCACGACACCTCGGCGCGCCCGGAGGCGGCGAGGTCGTAGTGGCCGGGCACCGGCGCCATGGTGGCGCCCGCGAAGTGCTTGAAGACGAGGCGCCCGCCCGAGGCCTTCTCGAGCTTCTCGCCCCAGCCCACCAGCCACTTGCTCATGAAATGCTGCGCGCCGACGAACTCGGCGACTTTGACTTCGATGGTTTGTGCTTGTGCGGAAGCCGACAATGCGGCCGCGGCCGTGGCGGCCAAAAGCTTTTTCATCGAGAACCCCTCCTCTAATCCATTATATGGCGAAGCCACTTGTCGACCTCGGCCGGGTCGGAGAACAGCGTCTCGAGCTCCTCGCGCGCCTCGGCCTCGGTCTGGCGCACCGACTGCACCACGCCCTGCTTGACCCCGCTCCTGTCGGTGGCGAGCTCGAGGCGCGTGCCGAACGGGTCGAGGAAGTAGGCCGACCAGAAGCGCCCGCCGAGCGGCACCGGGCCGCGCACCTCGATGCCGCAGCTCTTCACGTGCGCGACCATGGCGTCGAAGCGCTCCGGCGGCACGTGGAAGGCGACGTGCTGCATGCCGCCCACGTGGTCGCGGTTCTGGCGCGGCAGGCCCTTCGGGTACTCGAACACGGCGAAGAGCGAGTCGTTGCCCATGTCGAAGAAGTAGTGGCGCAGGTTGTCGTAGGGCGGCTGCCAGCGGTCCTGCTCGTAGGGCACGCGGCGCACATGCACCAGGCGAAAGCGCATCACGCGCGTATAGAAGTCCATCGCGGTCGGCATGTCGTCCGCGACGACGGCCAGGTGGTCTACTCCGCGGGTATCCATTTTTTCAGTACCTCCACCAGTGCGGCCTCGTTCTCGCCGGCGATGTCGTGGCCCGCGTCGACCTCGACGACCTCGAGGCGCGGGTTGGCCGCCTTCATCTTCGCCACCGTCTCCGGCGCGTACATGTCGGAGCGCTTGCCGCGCACCGAGAGCATCGGGCAGCGCACCTCGCCGATTACGCTCCACATGTCCACGCCGAGCTTCGGCCGCTCGCCGCCCGCGAGCACCTTCCTGAATTGATCGCGGAAGTAGGGGTCTCTTTTGACCGCTAGGTTCTTCAAGTAATGCTCATAGCGCACCGCCGGCTTCTTCGGCCCGAGATAGGCGCGCGCCGCTTCCAGGCTCGGGAAAGCATCCGGCGTGTTGCCCACCAGCTCGGTGGTGCGCCTGGTGCCGGCCGGCGCGTTGTCCGGGGTGTAGTCGATGAGCGCGAGGCCGGCGGCGCGTTGCGGGTTTTTCGCGCAGAAGTACGTGGTGCTGCGCCCGCCCATCGAGTGCCCGAGGATCACCGCGCGCCGCCAGCCCAGGTGGTCCAGCACCGCCGCGATGTCGAGCGCCATCGAAGGCACCGAATAGTCCTTCTCGGGGCTCCAGTCCGAGTCGCCGAAGCCGCGCATGTCCATGCACGCGACCTCGCGCTCGCCCCCGAGCGCCTGCGCGACCGGCAGCCAGTCCCACGAGAAGTACTGCAGGCCGTGCACGATCAAAATCGGGGTCAGAGCCCGATTTCCGAGCTTGCGGAAGTGGATCTCTAGCGAGCCTGAGCGCGCGCGGCCGCTCTGGTGCGCAACAGAATTCGGGGTCAGGGCCACAATTTGCTATGCACTATGTGCAACCAGAATTATGGCCCTGACCCCGAATTACGCAGCCGCGCGTAGATGGGCGTGAAGTCCGGCGCCGTCTCGCGCAGCAGCTGGTCGAAGGAGTCGATCACGAAATACTTGTCCTGGTAGCGGTCGATGATGTACCCGGTGCGCATGATGCGCTCGAGCTCGAAGGGCAGGCGGCGCGGTTTCGCAGAATCGACGCAGTAGGCGAGCTCGCCGCCGGACGAGAGCAGACCCGCGCCGTAGGCCCTGACCCCATTGCCGACTTTCATCAAGCCGAACTCGATGGTGTACCAATAGAGGCGCGCCAGGAACTTCACCGCGTCCAGGCGCATCGCCTTCAGCCCGCCCTTGCCGTATTCATAGAGGTGGTCGGCGTAGGTGCGGTCGAAGAGCAGCGGCACGTGGCCGAAGAAGTCGTGGAACACGTCGGGCTCGACGATGTAGTCGAACTCGTCCGGGCGGCGCAGCCACACCGTGACCGGGAAGCGCCGGTTGGCGAGGTGGGTGAAGAACGCGTCGTCGGGGATCAGGCCGGGGACGGGGACGATCTCCCAGCCGGTCTTGCTCTTCAGTTTTTTCGAAACCTGGTCGAAGCGCGGTATCTCCCCGGAAGCGTCCAAGCCGGCGATCGCGTCGATCCACTCGGGGCACGCATAGCGCGGCACGAGCTTCGACTGGCGCTCATAGAGGCGGCGGTAGAGCGCGTGCTCCTCGGCGGTGTACTTCGCCCAGTCCTGCTCGACCGAGTAATCGGAGGCGGCCCGCGTGTAGTCGCCGCGCAGGCTCATGCCGCTGGCTTGAGCGCCCCTCGGCGGATCTGGTCGAGCTCCATGGATTCGAACAGCGCCTTGAAGTTGCCTTCGCCGAAGCCTTCGTCGCCCTTCCGCTGGATGATCTCGAAGAAGATCGGGCCGATCATGGTCTTGGTGAAGATCTGGAGAAGCAGCCCGCCCGAAGGCGAGCCGTCGAGCAGGATCTTGCGCTTCTTCAGCTCCGCGACCGGCTCGCCGTGTCCCGGAAGCCGCTTGTCCAGCAACTCATAGTAAGTATCCGGCGTGTCGAGCATATCGACCTTCAGGGCGTCGACGGTCTTGTAGATGTCGCTCGTGTGCAGCGCGATGTGCTGGATGCCTTCGCCGTGGTACTGCTCGAGGTACTCCTGCACCTGCGAGCGGTCGTCGGAGGATTCGTTGATCGGGATGCGGATCTTGCCGCACGGGCTGGTCATGGCCTTCGATTTCAGGCCGGTCAGCTTGCCCTCGATGTCGAAGTAGCGGATCTCGCGGAAGTTGAACAGGCGCTCGTAGAACTCGGCCCACTCCTGCATGCGCCCGCGGTGCACGTTGTGCGTCAGGTGGTCGACGAACGCGAGGCCGGCGCCGGCCGGCGCGGGCGCGTGGCCGCGCCAGAACTCCTCGAAGCCGGGCAGCGGCTTGAAGTCCACGTCGTAGATGGTGTTGCCGTAGTCGTTCTCGGGATAGCGGTCGACGAGGTAGATGAGCGAGTCGCCGATGCCCTTGATCGCCGGGATGCTGAGCTCGCCCGGGCCGGGCCGGCTCTCCACGCCCCACGCGCCGCGCTCGAGCAGCTTCTCGTACGCGCTCGCCGCATCGCGCACGCGAAACGCCATCGCGCACACGCTCGGGCCGTGCCGGCGCGCGAAGTTCTGCGCGAACGAGCGCGGCTCCGCGTTGACGATGAAGTTCACGTCGCCCTGCTTGTAGAGCAGCACGTTCTTGTGCCGGTGGCGCGCCACCGCGCGGAAGCCCATGCGCTCGAAGAGCGCGCCGAGCGCGACCGGGTCGGGTGCGGCGTACTCGACGAACTCGAAGCCGTCGGTCTGGATGGGGTTGATCGGGTTAGACGCCTCAGCCATGCTTGATATTAGACCTGTACCTGCACCGGGAGTTTGCGGAAGCCGCGGAAGCGGATGCGCCGGTCGCGCTCCGGCGCTCCGGCAAGTTCCAACCTGGTACATCTTTGTAACAGTCTGCCGAAGGCGATGCGCGCTTCCATCCGGGCCACGTTCATCCCCGCGCACGCGTGGTCGCCGTGCCCGAACGCCACGTGGCGGTTCGGCTTGCGCGCTACGTCGAAGCGCTCGGCGTCGGGGAACTGGCGCGGATCGCGGTTCGCCGCACCGATGCCGAGCGTCAGCAACGACCCTTCCGGCAGCACTTTGCCGCCAATTTCCAATGTTTCCAATAAACGGCGATTGTTGAGCTGGATCGGGCCCTCGTAGCGCAGCATCTCTTCGACGGCGGACGGGATGAGGGTGGGTTGGCTTTTCAGTTTTTCCAGGGTGGAATTTTTTATCAACAACCATAATCCATTGCCAATCAAGTTGGTCGTGGTCTCGTGCCCGGCATTCAACAAGAAAATGCAGTTGTGATAGAGCTCGAGCGCGCTGATGGTCTTTTCCTGGACGAGGCGCGTGAGCACGTCGGTGTCGAAATCGCCCGGCGCGCGCCGCCGGGCCTCGACGAGGCGCGCGAGGTAGTCCTTGAACTCGGACACCGCGCGGTTGCCGCGCTCGAGCATCTCGGGGGTGGGGCGCGGCTCGAGGCCGGAGAGGATGGCGAGCGACCAGGCGCGCAGCGGCCCGCGCTCCTCGCGCGGGATGT
This sequence comes from Burkholderiales bacterium, assembly GCA_036379875.1. Taxonomy (GTDB): domain Bacteria; phylum Pseudomonadota; class Gammaproteobacteria; order Burkholderiales; family SG8-39; genus SCGC-AG-212-J23. The sequence continues at coordinate 9,056 of DASVFV010000166.1, forward strand.
CGAGCAGGTTGCCGATCACTTCCACCGGGATGCGCGCCGCGAAGGCGTCGATGAAGTCGATGCGCGGCTCGAAGGCGTCGATCAGCCGGTCGACCAGCGCGACCACGCCGGCTTCCATCTTCGCGATGGCGCGCTGGTTGAGCGCGCCGGTGATGAGGCCGCGCACGCGCGTGTGCAGCGGCGCGTCGTTAAACACCAGGCTCGTGGTGTGGTGCTCGTAGAGCGGCGAGTCACCGAACTTGGGCTTGAACTCGAGCTTCTTGTCCGAGCTCGCCGCGGCGTGGCGGTAGATCGCCACCACGTCCTCGTAGCGCGAGACGAAATAGCTGCCGGGCTCCATCTCGTGCACCGGCGCTTGCTCGCGCAGCGCGGCGTAATACGGGTAGGGATCGTCGATGAACGCCTCCGGCGCCTGCGTGAGCCGGAAGCCGCGGATATCCATACGCTATTATCCGCGCATGCCACGCACGCCCCTCGCGGAGTTCGAGCCGCAGCTGAAGAAACGCCTCGATGAGCTGTGGGGCACGCCGCCCAACCTGTACAAGGCGCTCGGCAACCACCCGAAGATCGTCGCCGCCTGGACCGAGTTCTCGAAGACGCTGCGCTACGACACGCGCACGCCGCGCGCGCTGCGCGAGCTGGTGATCCTGCGCGGCGCGCAGCTGATGCGCTCCGAATATGAATGGGCGCAGCACCTGCCGATGGCGCGCAAGGCCGGGGTCCCGGAAGAAAAAATAAAAAACCTGGAGAAGTGGAAAACCTCGGACGCCTTCGATGAGCGCGAAAAAGCGGCGCTGGCGCTCGGTGAAGCCGTAACAAACGGGCGCGTCACCGACGAGGTGCACAGGCAGGCGATGGCGCAGTTCGACCACCACGACTACGTGGAGCTCGCGGTGGTGGCGTCGTTCTACGCCATGGTCGGTCGCATGCTCGACGCGATGGGCGTCGAGCTCGAGCCCGAAGTGCGCGGCTATACGCCGAAGCTGCCGTGAAGCAGTACCGCTTGCCGTGAAGCAGTACCGCTACTACGACTTCGTAATGGCGGCGTTCGTTACGGTGCTGCTGTGCTCCAACTTCATCGGCGCGGCGAAGCAGGCCGTGGTGAGCCTGCCGCTCGTCGGCGAGGTGACGTTCGGCGCGGGCGTGCTGTTCTTCCCGATCTCGTACATCTTCGGCGACATCCTGACCGAGGTGTACGGCTACGGGCGCGACCGGCGCGTGGTGTGGGCGGGCTTCGGCGCGCTGGTGTTCGCCTCGGTGATGGCGTGGGTGGTGATCAGCCTGCCGCCCGCCGGCAGCGAGTTCATGAAGACCTACCAGGGCCACCTCGAGGGCGTGTTCGGCAACAGCTGGCGCATCGCGGCGGGCTCGATGATCGCGTTCTGGTGCGGCAGCTTCTCCAACTCGTACGTGCTGGCGAAGATGAAGGTCTGGATGGGCGGGCGGCGCCTGTGGATGCGCACCATCGGCTCCACGCTGGTGGGCGAGCTGGTGGACTCGTCGCTCTTCTACTTCATCGCGTTCTACGGCATCTGGGCGACCGGCGACGTGTTCAAGATCGCGCTCGCGCAGTACGTGCTGAAGACCGGCTGGGAAGTGGTGATGACCCCGGTGACCTACCGGGTGGTCGGGTTCCTGAAGCGCGCGGAGCAGGAGGATTACTACGACCGCAACACCGACTTCAGCCCGTTTACCCTCAGGACATAATTTAAAGCTCGCACTGCGTCACAGTTCCTCGCCGCTCTGCGGCCAGCGCGCCGATCATCGCCCGCCTGGTGAAACGAATCCGATCCAAACCCGACCTGCGCCTCGGCGAGCTGCTCGCCCGGGCCGGGCTCGTGCCGCGCGCGCGGCTCGACTCCGTGCTCGCGCGCCAGGTCGCGCACAACGGCAAGCTCGGCGCGCTGCTCCTCGAGCTCGGGCTGATCGACGAGGCCGAGCTCTACTCGGTGCTCGCGCTGCAATCGAGCCTGCACCAGGCCGCGGCGGAAGACGTGATCCTGTTCCTGCGCGCGCGCCTGGGCGACATCCTGCTCGCCGCCGCGGCGATCGACGAGCAGCAGCTGCTGCGCGCGCTGCTCCAGCAGGAGCACACCGGCGAACCGCTCGGCGAGATCCTGGTGCGCCAGGGCGCGATCAGCCTCGCAGTGCGCGAAGGCGCGCTCGGCTTCCAGCGCACCATGAGCAGCCCGCTGCGCGACCGGCTGCGCCTGGGCCGCATGCTGCTCGAGGCCGGCATCGTGGACGCCACCACGCTCGAGGCGGCGATCCGCCGCCAGCGCGGCGCGCGCGTCAAGCTCGGCGACGCGCTGCTCGAGATGGGCGCCATCACGCAGGACGTGCTCGAAACGTTCCTCAAGCGCCAGCGCCGCCTGCTCGCCGCGCTCGGCGCCGGCATGGCGCTCGCCGCCGCCGCGCACGGCCTGCCGGCGCGCGCGGCCTGATTCCTTAAGAGCGATTAGCTGTCGTTCCCGCGAAGGCGGGAACCCCATTTTCAAAAAACATAAACGGGGCCCCCGCCTTCGCGGGGGCGACGAGATTCAGCGCTTCCGCGAGATTCAGGCTTCCTAGCGGTAGTTCTTGAGCAGCGCGCGCAGCTCGGCGCGCTCGCGGCTCGGCACGTCGTCGAGCAGGAACTTGCCGCCGCTTTCCACGTAGATCTGCCCCGCGACGTGGTGGCCGGCGTCGCCGAGATCCCACACCAGCAGCCGGCGCGGGCCGAGCGCGACCTCGGCGAGCAGCCGGTTCTCGGGCGCGAAGTAGCGCGAGTAGACGCGCCGGAATTCCGCCTCGCCGATCCGGTCGCGATAGGCGCGCAGCACTTCGAGGCGGCGCTGCGGCGCGTTCGACATCGCGGCCGCGGCCTCGAGGTTGCCCTCGGCGAGGTGCTGGAGCAGCTCAAGCGCCGTCGCATGCGCGCTGTTGGGCGGCTCTTGGGAAAAAACCGGAGTGGCAGCCAGCAGCACTGCCACAAGCAAGAACCTCACGCCGCGGCGCGCTCGGCGCCCTCGCCGGCCTCGTAGCGCGCGAGCAGCTCGTCGCGCTTCTTGCGCGCCGGGCCGATGCTGCGCGCCTTGATGTGCCCATAGCCGCGGATCTCGTCCGGCAAGGCCGCGATCTGCAGCGCGAGCGCGTGGTTCTGCGGCGTGAGCCTGGCGAGCAGGCGCTCCACGGTCTCCTCGTATTCGCGGATCAGCTCGCGCTCGGTGCGCCGCTCCTCGGTATACCCGAATGGGTCGAACGCCGTTCCACGGAGGAATTTCAATTTGGTCAAAACTGCGAACACCGGCCGGATCCACGGACCGAAGCGCATCTTTTCTTCTTTCCTGGTGAGGAGCGGCGGCGCGAGGTAATGGACCACGCGGTAGTCGCCCTCGAACATGCCTTCGATCTTCTTGCGGAAGCCCGGGTCGGCCTGCAGCCGCGCGACTTCGTACTCGTCCTTGTACGCGAGGAGCTTGGCGTAGTAGCGCGCCACTGCCTCGGTGAGCTTCGAAGAGTTGAGCGCTTTCTCCCGTTCGCGGGTTTTCTCCACCAGGGCCTTGTAGCGTGCGGCATACGTGGCATTCTGGTAGTCGGTGAGAAGCTTGACGCGCCGCTCGATGAGCTCGTCCAGGTTGCGCGACAGGTGCTGGTCGATCGGGATCACCTCGGCCGGCATGGCGATGCGCTTCACCTTCTCGAGATCCGCCGCGGCGCGCCGGCCCCAGACGAAGCTCTTCTTGTTGAACTCGACCGCCACGCCGTTCAGCTCGATGGCGCGCTCGAGCGAAGCCGCCGACACCGGGATCCAGCCGCGCTGGTACGCGTAGCCGAGCATGAACATGTTGGTGGCGATCGCGTCGCCCATCAGGCCGGTGGCGATCTCGGTCGCCGGCACGAACAGCGCCTCCTGCGCGGCTTCGCGGATGTCGGCCTGCAGGTCGGACCCCGGCAGCTGCCAGTTCGGGTTACGCACGAATTCCGCGGTCGGCGTCACCGACGCGTTGACCAGCGCGCGCGTGCGCGCGCTACCCATCTTCGCCACCGATTCGGTGCTCGCGGTGACCACCAGGTCGCAGCCGAGCACCAGGCTCGCGCCGCCGGTGTCGAGGCGCGTGGCATGCACCTCGTCCGGGCGCGCCGCCACCTGCACGTGCGACATCACCGCGCCGTACTTCTGCGCGAGGCCCGACATGTCGAGCACGCTCACGCCCTTGCCTTCGAGGTGCGCGGCGACGCCGATGATCTGCCCGATGGTGATCACCCCGGTGCCGCCGATGCCGGTCACGAGGATGCCGTACGGCGCGTCGAGCGCAATGGTCTTCGGCTCTTCTAGAGAGAAGCTCTCTTCAGTGGAAACTGCGCTGGACTTGCCCTTGCGCAGGCGGCCGCCCTCCACGGTGACGAAGCTAGGGCAGAAGCCCTTCAGGCAGGAGTAGTCCTTGTTGCACGAGGACTGGTTGATCACGCGCTTGCGGCCGAACTCGGTCTCGAGCGGCTCGACCGACAGGCAGTTCGACTTCACGCTGCAGTCGCCGCAGCCCTCGCACACCATCTCGTTGATCACCACGCGCTTCGCCGGGTCGGGGAATTCGTTCCTCTTGCGGCGGCGGCGCTTCTCGGAGGCGCAGGTCTGGTCGTAGATGAGTGCAGATACGCCCTCAACCTGTCTTAATTCTTTTTGAACTGCATCCAGTTCGTCGCGGTGACGGATCGTCACGCCCGGCGCCCAGCTCGTGCCGTGCGGGTACTTGTGCGGCTCGTCGGTCACCACCACGATCGGCTTAACGCCCTCGGCGGCGAGCTGGCGCGAGATCATCGGCGGGTCGAGCGGCCCGTCGTGGCGCTGGCCGCCGGTCATGGCGACCGCGTCGTTATAGAGGATCTTGTAGGTCATGTTGACCTTGGCCGCCACCGCGGCGCGGATCGCGAGCGTGCCCGAGTGGTGGTAGGTGCCGTCGCCGAGGTTGGCGAAGATGTGCTTCTCGTTCGTGAACGGCGCCTGGCCGATCCACGGCGCGCCCTCCGCGCCCATGTGGGTGAAGGTGGCGGTGCTGCGGTTCATCCACACCGCCATGAAGTGGCAGCCGATTCCCGCTGTGGCGCGGCTGCCTTCCGGCACGCGCGTCGAGGTGTTGTGCGGGCAGCCCGAGCAGAAGTAGGGCTGGCGGATCGCCGTGACGCGCGGCTTCGCGAGCAGCTTCTCCTTGAAGTCCAGGAACGCGAGTCGCTCGCGGAACTGGCTTCCAAGCGAAGCATCCATGTTCAACTTCGAAAGTCTTTGGGCTATCGCCTTGGCGACCATCGCCGGCGAGTGCTCGTAGTGCGCGGGCAGGAGCCAGGTGCCGGCGGGCTGGCCGCTGCTGCGGCTCCATTCGCCGCTGTCGTCGAACTTGCCCACCACGCGCGGCGCGCGCACGCCTTCCTTCCAGTTGTAGAGCTCTTCCTTGATTTGGTACTCGATGACTTGGCGCTTCTCCTCGACCACCAGGATCTCTTCCAGGCCTTCGGCGAAGCGGCGCGCGCCCTGCGGCTCGAGCGGCCACGACATTCCCACCTTGTAGACCCGCAAGCCGATGTGAGCGGCTACTTTTGCATCGATGCCAAGATCGGCGAGCGCCTGCATGACGTCGCCGAAGGATTTGCCGGTGGTGCAGATGCCCAGCCTCGGCTTCGGACTGTCGTAGATGATCCTGTCCAGGCCATTGGCGCGGCCATACGCAAGCGCCGCGTAGACCTTCCAGTCGAGGATGCGCGCTTCCTGCTCGAGGATGCCGTCGGGCCAGCGGATGTTGAGCCCGCCCGGGGGCAGGACGAAGTCCGCTGGAATCTTCACCCGTACGCGGTCCGGAGAGATATCAACGGAAGCACCGGACTCGACCACGTCCGTCACGCACTTGAACGCGATCCAGAGCCCTGAATAGCGGCTCATCGCGAAGCCGTGCAGCCCGAAGTCGAGATAGTCCTGCACGCTCGATGGATTGAGCACCGGGATCAGGCAGGCCTTGAAGATGTGCTCGGACTGGTGCGGGAGCGTCGAGGACTTCGCGCCGTGGTCGTCGCCCGCGAGCACCAGCACGCCGCCGTGCTTCGCGGTGCCGGCGGCGTTGGCGTGCTTGAACACATCGCCGCAGCGGTCCACGCCCGGGCCCTTGCCGTACCACATCGAGAACACGCCGTCGTACTTCGCGCCGGGGAAGAGGTTGAGCTGCTGCGTGCCCCAGATCGAGGTCGCGGCGAGGTCTTCGTTGAGCCCCGGCTGGAAGCGCACGTGGCTGCGCTCGAGGTGCGAACGGGCGCGCGCGAGCGCCTGGTCGAAGCCGCCGAGCGGCGAGCCGCGATACCCGGATACGAAGCCGGCGGTGTTCAGGCCGGCGCGCAGGTCGCGCTCGCGCTGCAGCATCATGAGCCGGATGAGCGCCTGCATGCCGGTGAGAAATACCCTGCCGCTTTCGAGGGTGTACTTGTCTTCGAGGGTGAACATTGCTTAGTTAGACAGCGGTGCGAGCCTTGATTCTCGGCTTGGGTGCGCTGGAGAAATCGGGGTCAGAGCCCGATTTGCGGTACTTTCGCTGCCGCTCTGGGAAATCGGGCTCTGACCCCGATTTCTCCGGGCGGTCCCAGTATGGCTCAGGGCCGAACGATTCGGCCAGGAATTCGATGAACGCACGCGTCTTCGCCGGCAGGTGACGCCGATGAGGATAGACCGCGTAGATGGCCACATCTGTCGCGAAGGTATAGCCCGGTAGTAGCGCGACGAGCGAGCCGTCCTCCAGGTGGCGGCGCACGTCCCAGGTCGACTTGAGCGCGATGCCGAGGCCCGCGACGGCCCACTCGCGCAGCACTTCCCAATTGTCGCAGGCGTAGCGCCCGGTCACGCGCACCGAGGCCGGCTTGCCGTCCGGGTCGTGGTAGTCCCAGTTCATCGCGAAGTCGGTGGCGAGGCAATTGTGATGCACGAGGTCGTCGGGCGTGCGCGGCGCGCCGTGACGGCGCAGGTAGTCGGGGCTCGCGCAGACCACGCGCCGGTTCGGCGCGAGCTTGCGCGCCGCGAGCGACGAATCGGCGAGGTCGGCGATGCGGATCGCGAGGTCGAAGCCTTCCTCTACGACGTTCACCGTGCGGTCCGAAAGGCTGAGCGCGACCTGCACGTCCGGGTAGCGCCGCGCAAAGGGCGGCACGAGCGGAGCGACGTGCTGGTTGCCGAAGGACGCCGGGAGCGCCACGCGCAGGATGCCGCGCGGCTCCGCCCGCCCGGCGGAGACCGCTGCGTCGGCTTCCTCGATTTCGGAGATCACCCGGCTGCAAGTCTCGTAGTAAGCCGCGCCCTCGTCGGTGAGGTGCAGGCTGCGCGTGGTCCGGTTCACGAGGCGAACGCCGAGCCGCGCCTCCAGGGCGGCCAGCCGGCGGCTCACCACCGCCGGTGACATTCCGAGGTCCCTGGCAGCCGCGGACAGGCTCCCCGTCCCGACGATCTTGGCGAAAACCGTAATCTCTTGAAGAGCATCCGCCATCTTTGCAATATCCGCAAAAGTGTTTTACAAACGTGGCGTATTCTAAACGGAGCCGCAAAGACGTACGATTGTTGCGTTGCAGCAGCCCGGTTGGTTCCTCCTCCTCCTCCAATACCGTCTGGGCTGACTCGAGGGGCAGGCCACAAGCCTGCCCCTTATTTTTTGCGCCCCACCAGCCGCATGTCCCGCGGCTCCCGCAGCTTGAATTGCGCAGGCTCCTGCCGGATGTTGACCAGCCCGGCTTCCTGCATCACGCCCGCCAAACTGCGCGGCGTATAGCCCCAACGGTGCACCATCAGGGGGTCCTGCCAGCGCGGATCGCCGTAGAACACCCACATGGTGCGCTGGCCCTCCGGGCCGGGCCCGGAAAACGTCTCCGGGTCGCGCAGGAACTGCTCGCAGGCGCTCAGCAAGTTCGGGCATTCGAGGATCATCGGCGCGCCGGGCTTGAGCACGCGCAGCCATTCGCGCAGCACGCCCACCACCTCCCAGCGCCAGAAGTGCTCCACCACGTGCACCGCGAGGATCTCGTCCGCGCTCGAGTCCTCGAACGGCTCGAGCCGGTGCAGGTCGCAGATCACGTCGGGCGTCTGTCCGGCGCGCGCCGGCGCGACGTCGACGTTGACGTAGCCGGGCAGGATCTTGTCGCCACAACCGAGGTTCAGCTTCACCTAATTCCTCCGATCCAATACATCGAGCCAAAAGCGCGCTACGACCTGCGGCGAATGGCGCTGGTCAATGAAGGCCTGGCCGCGCGCAATGCGCTCGAGCGCCTCGCGCGGATGGCGGATCGACCATTCGATCCCGGCGCAAAGGTCCTCGCCGATCCAGGCAAACTCGGCGTACGGCGCATAAGCGGCGAGTGGATGGGCGACGACCAGGCGCCCGGCATGCAGCCCGGCCACCAGCCGGTTCGGGCTTTTCGCCTGCTTCAAAGGATTGCGGAACTCGCTCGGGATGAGCACCACGTCGTGCGCGGCCAGCACGCCGTCCATGATGTGCGGCTGCCATTCGTGGAACTCGACGCGCAGCGCGCTCGATTCGCCGCTGCGTTGCGGGGTGGCGACCTGAGGCAGCTCGGCGAACGCGCGGGTCACCAGCGTGAGCAGGAGCGGATGGCGGCGCGCCAGCCGGTCGAGCGCCGGCAGCAGCTCGATGAGCGGCGGCAGGTTCATCGCGTAGCCGAACCACAGCAGGCGCACGCGCCACAGGTCCTGGGGCAGGCCGACGCGGCGCGCGAGCCAGCCGATCGGGCCGCGCGGCGGGCGTGCGGTAAAGACCTGCGGCGAGCCGCGCGCGCCCTCGTAGGGTTCGGGGGCCACGAGGATCGGGCGCTGCGTCAGGGGAGCGACGGCGCGCGCCAGCGCGTCCGAGACCGTGACCACGGCGAGGCAATGCGGCAGCGCTTCGCGGTAGAAGTCGCGGAACGCCGGGTCGGCGAAGTGATCGTCGGCGATGCTGAACACCGCGCGCTCGCTCGGGTCGGCGATCGTGCGCAGCAACGCACGGTATTGCTCGATGGTCGGGCCGAAGCCCTCGGCGGTGGCGAACAGCTCGCCGAACACCACGCGCTTGGCCGCGCGGACCAGTGGAGCCGCGGCTTCGATACCCGTGGCGACGCTGCAGGTGCGCGCGTCGTAGCCGAGGCTGGTCAGGGCGCGCGTGGGAAGGATGCTGCCGAGGCGCGCCGACGCGGCGCGTGCCGTGACGCCCTGGTTCTCCAGGTTCACCAGCACCGCCGAGGTGACGAACAGGTACTCGGGCGCGGCTGCGCTCACTGCCAGGCGCCTGCGGCGAGCCGCCGAGAGACTTCGCGCAGCACCTCGCTCCAGTCGCCGACGCGCTGCTGGCGCAGCAGGCGCACAGAGCCGTACCAGGGCATGCGCTCGCCGGCGCCGCCGTAGCGCCAGTCGGCGCCGAACGGCACCATCACGAGCGCGCGCTGGCCGAGCGCGCCGCTCAGATGCACGATGGCCGTGCACACCGTCAGCACGCCGTCCAGCGCGCTCACCAGCGCCGCGGTCTGGTCGTAGTCGTCGATCGCTTCCTGCCAGTGATGGACGCGGATCGAATGGCGCGCCTCGAGCTCGCGCATCTCCTGCCGCACGTCGGTGTATTGCAGGTTGACGAACTGGTGTCCCGGCAGGCGCAGCACGGGCAGCAGGCGCTCGAGCGGCACTGAGCGGCGCGTCTTGCCGGTGTAGCCGACCCCGCCGCGCCAGGACAGGCCGATCTTCGCGCCGGGGCCGAGCTTTTCCAGCTTCGCTCGCCAGGCCGCCACGCTTTGCGCGTCGGCCTTGAGGAACGGCGCGCCGGGGAAGTCCGCCAGGCTGCGGCGGAACCGCAGCGCGAGCGATCCGGCCGCGATCTGCAGCTCCGGGCGCGGCTCGAGGCGGCTCACCCAGTCGTTGGCGAGGGTGCGCTGGCGCGACGCCACGCTGCAGGACGGGAAGGAGCGGCGGAACAACGCCTCGAGCTTCGGGTCGCATTCGAGGTACACGTGGCCTGCACGCTCGACTACTTCGGGCACGCAGGAGCCGAACATGATTTCGTCGCCAAGGCCCTGCTCGGGCATGACGAGCACGGTGCGGCCGCGCAGCGGCGCGCCGTCCCATTCGGGCAGCGGCATGTCGCGAAAGCGGCCGACGAAGCTGTCGAAGTTGCGGCGCCGCTCGTAGCCTTCCCAGCCCTCGGCGAAGCGCCCGTGCTTCAGGCGGTGCAGGCCGAGGTTGTAATGCACGTGGTCGTCGTGCGGCGCAAGCGCCATTGCGCGCAGGAGCAGCGCCTCGCCCTGGGCCGCGTCGCCAAGGTGATCGACCAGCAGGCCGAGGCGCTGGATGGTGTCCGGATCGTCGGGCGCGATGTCCAGCGCGCGCCGGTAGCACTCGCGCGCCTCGTCGTAGCGCATGGTGTCGGCGAGCAGCATGCCGAGGTCGGAGAGCAGGCGCGCGTCGTCGGGCCGCAGGCGGGCGGCGGCGCGCATCGGCGCGAGCGCTTCCTCGAGCCGGTCCATTTCGCGCAGCGCGAGCGCGAGCTGCTGCAGCGTTTGCGCGCGCTCGGGATCGCGCGCGCGAGCGGCTTCGAAACTCTCCAGCGCCGCGTCCAGGCGGCCTTTCGCGCGCTGCGCCATGGCGAGCGCGAAATGCCCGAGCGGCGACTCGTCGTCGAGCTCGACCGCGCGCCGCGCCGCCGCCAGCGCCTCGTCGAGCCGCCCGCCGTCGCGCAGCACGTCGCTCAGCCGCACCTGGGCGGCGATCAGCTGCGCGTCGAGCTCGAGCGCCCGGCGATAGGCGGCCTCGGCGTCGGCGAGGGCCTTTTGCCGGTGGCGCGCCTCGCCGAGCAGCAGGTGCAGCTCCGGCCGGCCGGGGTGGCGCTGCAAGGCGCGCCGCGTGACCTGCTCGGCGCACGCCCAGTCGCGGCGTTGGACCAGCAGCCCGGCCAGCTCGGCGGGCGCTTCGGCATCCCGCGGCGTGCCGCGCACAACTTGCTCGTACTGCGCCAGCGCCTCGTCGATGCGACCCGCGCGGTGCAGCGCCCGCGCGAGGTGCAGAGCGCTATCTCCGGCCTGCGCGGCTTCGAGCGCCTCGTCGACGCGTCCGAGGCGCAGGCTCGCCGCGCTCAGGACGCGCAGCGCGCCCGGGTCGCGCGGGTTGAGCTCGCGCGCGCGGCGCGCGATGTCTGCGGCATGGCGCGCATTGCCGGCTTCGAGCTGGCGCTCGGCGAGCTTCGCGAGCGAGGCGGGGCTGCTCAGGTCGAGGCCGCGCTTGCCGAACGGCCGCGCGAGCGCGGCCTTCGCGCGCAGCAGCAGCTCGCGCTGCAGCGCGCGCCGCGCCTCGCGCAGCAGCCCGATCTTGCGGTACACCGCGCCGAGGTTGGCGTAGGCCACGGCGTGATCGCCGCGCAGGCGCACCGCGCGCTGGTAG
>DASVFV010000167.1:0-42830 GCA_036379875.1 Burkholderiales bacterium
GTCGTTGAGCGCGAGTCCCTGCACGATGCGCTCGCCGAAGCCGCCGGCGCCGATGAACGCCGCGATGGTCGCGGTGCCGACGTTGATCACCGCGGAAGTCTTGAGCCCGGCGAGGATCACCGGCAACGCGAGCGGCAGCTCTACCTTGGCCAGCACCAGCCGGGCGGGCAGCCCCAATGCCGTGCCGGCCTGCACCAGCCCGCGCGGCACCTCGAGCAGCCCGGCGTGCGTGTTGCGCACGATCGGCAGCAGCGCGTAGAGGAACAGCGCGATCATGGCCGGCCACACGCCGATCGTGCCGGTGAGCGGAATGAGCACCGCGAGCAGCGCGAGCGACGGGATGGTCTGCAGCAGGCCGGCGAGCACCAGCACCGGCTGCGCGAGCCCGCGCACGCGCGCGGCGAGCAGGCCGAGCGGAACGCCGACCAGCGCGGCAAGCGCGAGCGAGCCGAAGACCAGGCCGACGTGCTCGGCGAGCAGCCGGCCGAAGTCGGGCGCCCAAAGCGCCGCCCAGAAAGTATTTCTCTTTTGCGTGGTGGAGCCCAGAAACTCCCGCGCCACGTCGGCGAACGGCACCTTGTCGAGCTCGGCGCGCGCGTTGAGCCGCACCATGGTCGCCGTGTCGATGGCGCCTTCGAGCTTCCTCAAGGGCGCGAGCCTGCCGGCCACCTCGGCGCGATAGAGCAAGACCGCGTCGTAGGCGGGGAAAAAATGACGCTCGTCGTCGAGCGCGACGATGCCGTAGCGCTCGATCTTGGCGTCGGTGGTGTAGAGATCCATCACGTCGATCTCGCCGGCGGCGAGCGCCTCGTAGGCGATGCCGTGGTCCAGGCCGCGCGGCTTCTGCGGCAGGCGGTACGCCGCCTGCAGCCCGGGCCAACCGTCGGCGCGGCCCAGGAACTCGTGCGACAGTCCGATTCTCGATTCAGGCTGTCCGACCAGATCGGAAATCGAGTGCACGCGCAGTCGCTCGGCCTCCTTGCGCCGCATGCCGAGCGCGTAGCTGTTGCTGAAGCCCAAGGGGATGCCGGCGGCCAGCCCCAAGGGGGCAAGCTTGCGGTTCAAGCCGGCGAGGTCGAGGCGCTCGTCGGTCTTGAGGATCTCGCGCGCGATGGTGCCGGTGTACTCCGGGTAGACGTCGATCGAGCCCGACTTGAGCGCCTCGAGCAGGATCGCGGTGTTGCCGAGGCCGGGCTTGTGCGTCGCGCCGGCGCTGCGGGCGATGATCTCGCCCAGGATGTAGGACTCCGTGAAGCGCTTGGAGCCGACCGTGAGGCTCTGCGCGCTAGCGGGGATGCAGACCGACAGTGCGCAGAGTGCGGCCAGCGCCCTCATCTTTCCCTCCGAGAAATTGCAGCCGCGCGAGGCTGGCGTACAAGCCGCCCTCGCGCATCAGCTCGGCGTGCGTGCCGTGCGCGGCGATCGCGCCGCGCTCGAGCACCACGATGCGGTCGGCGGTCTGCACGGTGGCAAGGCGGTGCGCGATGACCAGCGTGGTGCGCCCTTTCTCGAGCGCCTCGAGCGCCTGCTGCACCAGGCGCTCGGCCGCCGCGTCGAGCGAGCTGGTCGCCTCGTCGAGCAGCAGGATCGGGCGGTCGGCCACCAGCGCGCGCGCAATGGAAAGGCGCTGCTTCTGGCCGCCGGACAGCGTGACGCCGCGCTCGCCGAGCGGAGTGTCCAGGCCCTGCGGCAGGCGCTCGATGAATTCCATCGCGCAGGCCTGCGCGCACGCCGCGGCCACCGCCTCGCGGCTCGCGTGCGGCCGGCCGTAGCGCACGTTCTCCAGCACGCTCGCGGCGAAGATCACCGGATCCTGCGGCACCACCGCGACCAGGCCGCGCGCGGCGCGCGGATCCATGTCGCGCAAGTCGACGCCGCCGACGCGCACCGCGCCTTCCTGCGGATCGTAGAAGCGCAAGAGCAGCGCGAACACCGTCGACTTGCCGGCACCCGAAGGCCCGACCAGCGCCACCCGCTCGCCGGGCGCGACGCGCAGGCTGAAGAGCTCGAGCGCCGCGCTGTCCGGGCGCGCCGGGTAGGCGAAGCGCACGCGGTCGAATTCGATCTCGAGCGGCGAGCTGGCCGGCGGGGCCGCGGGCGCCGGCGGCGCGACGATGCGCGGCGCCGTGTCGAGCAGCTCGACCAGCCGCTCGCCCGCGCCGGCGGCGCGCTGCAGCTCGCCCCACACTTCCGCCACGGTGCCCGCCCCGGCGGCCACCACCGCGGCGTAGAACACGAAGGCGGCCAGCTCGCCTTGCGTAAGCCGCCCGGCCAGCACGTCGTGCCCGCCGATCCACAGGATGATGCCCACCGCGCTGAACGCGATCAGCACCACCGCGGCGATCAGGAACGCCTTCTGCGAGATGCGCGTGACCCCGGCGGCGTACGCGGCCTCGGCGTGGCGCGCGAACTCCGCGCGGTCCGCATCCTCGTGCACGTAGGCCTGCACGGTCCTCACTTCGTGCACCGCCTCGTCGACATAGGCGGACACGTCGGCGACGCGGTCCTGGCTGGCGCGCGACAGGCGCCGCACGCGCCGGCCGAGCAGCAGGAGCGGCAGCAGCGTGGCGGGCGCGCCGACCAGCACGAGCAGCGCGAGCTTCCAGCTGGTGATGAACATCATGACGATCGCGCCCGCCATCATCAGCCCGTTGCGCACGAACATCGACAGGCCATAGCCGATTACCTGCTGCAGCAGCGTGGTGTCGTTGGTGAGCCGCGACACCACCTCGCCGGTGCGCTCCTTCTCGAAGAACGCGGGCTCGAGGCCCATGATGTGGTCGAACACCGCGCGGCGCACGTCGGTCACCACGCGCTCGCCGGTGGTCATCATGAGATAGAAGCGCACGTACGTCGCGACGGCGAACGCCGCGACCACGCCGATCATGGCGAGCAGCGCCTCGTCGAGAAGCCGCGGGTCGCCGCTGCCGAAGCCGCGATCCACCACGTACTGCAGCCCGCGCCCGAGCACCAGCACGCACGCCGAGGTGACGAGCAGCGCGACCAGCGCGGCGGCGATGCGCAGCCGGTACGGCCAGAGAAAGCGCGCGAGCTTCACCGCCGCAGCTGGCGCGAGCGGTAGCGCGCCGCGTCGGCGCTGCGCAGCAGCGCCTCGCCGTCGCCGCCGTCGGCCGGGAAGAGCGACACGCCGATGCTCGTCTTGAGCCGCACCTTGCGCGCGCCGAGGCGGAACTCGGCGGCGAGGGCCTGCATGACCTTGTCCGCGACCACGCGGGCGTCGGCCCCGTCCTTCAGATCGGACAGCACGAGCGCGAACTCGTCCACCGCCGAGCGCGCCACGGTGTCGGCCTTGCGCACGCAGCTGCTCAGGCGCTCGGCAACCTCGCGCAGCACCGTGTCGGTGGCGCCCTGGCCGAGCGCGCTGCCGAGCTCGCGGAACTCGTCGAGGTGCACCAGCAGGGTCGCCACCATGCGGTCGCGGCGCTGCGCGAGCCGGATCGCCTGGCGCAGGCGATCGTCGAGCAGGCGGCGGTTCGGCAGCCCGGTCAGCGTGTCGTGGTAGGCGAGGAAGCGGCTCGCCTGCTCGGCGCGGCGCAGCTCGCTGATGTCCGCGACGAGCTCGACCCGGCCGCCGTCCTCGAGCGCGCGCACGGTGCGCCGCAGCCAGCGCCCGTCCGGGCTCTGGTACTCCGACAGGTCGCCGGCCGGGCCGGCGGCGGCGAGCCGCGCGTAGGCGTCGCTGCAGGCGACGAGCTGCCCGTCGCGGCTCCACACTGCCAGTGCATCCGGGAAATTCTTGATCGCCTCGCGCAGCAGCCGCAGCTCGTCGGCCTTGCTCACGCTGCGCCGGGCGAAACTCTTTCGACTTGCACCTTGCAGTCGTAGAAGGTGGCGCCGCCGCCCAGGTCGCTGGTGCGCTGCGAGGTGAGGTTGTTCGCGTTGCGGCCGTCCGGCGAGTGCTTTTTCCACCACACCGAGGGCGCCACCACCACGCCGCGGCGCGGCTTGCCGTTCACGCGCGCGCGCAGCCGGTAGCTGCCGCGGCCGTTGAACACGCGCACCAGGTCGCCGTCGGCGATGCCGCGCGCCGCGGCGTCGTCGGGGTGCATGTCGAGCCGCGGCTCGCCCTCCAGATCTCGCCAGCGCAGCATGTTGGCGAACGACGAGTTGAGGAAGTTGCGCGCCGGCGGCGAGAGGAACGCGAGCGGGTACGCGCCGAGGTCTTCGGCCGGCGGGTTGTAGAACGGCAGCGGGTCGATGCCCTGCTTCTCCAGCCAGGCGCTGTAGAACTCGCACTTGCCCGACGGCGTGGGAAACCCGCCCTGCGCGAACGGCGCGAAGCGCTCGGGCACCTCGAGCCGCTGCCAGCCGGCCTGCTTGAGGCCCTCCCACGACACGCCTTTCAGCGCAGTGCGGCAGATGTCCTCGTCGGAATCGCGGAAGCACGGCTCGTCGAAGCCCATGCGCGCGGCGAGCCGGCGGAACACTTCGGAATTGGGCAGCGACTCGCCGAGCGGCGCGATCGCGCGGTTGTTCGCGACCATGTACAGGTGGCCGTACGACTTGTGCACGTCGAAGTGCTCGAGCTGCGTGGTGGCCGGCAGCAGGATGTCGGCGTAGTCCGCGGTGTCGGTCTGGAAGTGGTCGATCACCACGGTGAACAAGTCCTCGCGCGAGAAGCCGGCGATCACCTTGTCCGACTCCGGGCACACCGCGACCGGGTTGTTGTTGTAGACGATGGTCATGCGCACCGGCGGCTCGGCGCTGGTGAGCGCATCGCCCAACTTCGCGTGGTTGATCACGCGTGGCCGCCGCGCGCCGAGCAGGTCGGGGCGCTCGAGCGCGGCGTGGTCGAAGCCGTAGAAGTCCGCGGTGGTGAGCACGATGCCGCCCGCCGCCTCGCGCCACGCGCCGGTGAGCGCCGGCAGGCAGGCGATGGTGCGCGCCGCGATGCCGCCGCCCGCGTGGCGCTGCATGCCGTAGTTGAGGCGGATCGCCGCCGGCCGGGTCGTGCCGTACTCGCGCGCGAGCTGCACCACGTCTTCAACGGGGATGCCGCAGGTCCGGGCAGTCCATTCAGGCGTGTATTGCCTGACCCGTTGGGAAAGCGCTTCGAACCCCAACGTGTACTTCGCGATGTAGTCGCGGTCGATCAACCCTTCCCCGATCAGCACATGCATCATGCCGAGCGCGAGCGCGCCGTCGGTGCCGGGCAGCAGCGCGATGTGCTGCGTGCATTTCTCGGCCGACAGGCTGCGATACGGATCGATCGCGATGACTTTGGCGCCGCGCCGCTTGGCGGCCTGCACGCGCGACCAGAGGTGCAGGTTGGACACGATCGGGTTCGCGCCCCACAGGACGATGAGGCGCGCCTCGTCGAAGCGCTCCGGATCCATGCCGACCGAGCCGCCGAGCGTGGCCTTGATGCCGGCCTTGCCGGCGCTCGAGCACAGCGTGCGATCCAGGATCGAGGCGCCGAGCTTGTGGAAGAAGCGCCGGTCCATCGAGGTGTACTGCACCATGCCCATGGTGCCGGCGTAGCTGCACGGCAGGATGGTCTCGGGGTTCTGCGCCGCGAGCGCCTTCAGGCGCGCCGCGATCTCGTCGAGCGCCTCGTCCCAGGTGATGCGCTTGAACTTGCCCTCGCCCTTCTTGCCGATTCTCTTCTGGGGATAGGTGAGCCGGTCCGGCGCGTAAGTGCGCTCGAGGTAATGCGCGACCTTGGTGCAGAGCGTGCCTTCGGTGAACGGCATGCTCGGGTCGCCGCGGATCTCGGTGGCGACGCCTTCCTCCACCGTGACCAGCATGGCGCAGGTGTCCGGACAGTCGTGCGGGCAGGCGACTTTGACCACTTCACCCATGCGTCGATTCTACGCCAGGGCTTCGTCGATCAGTTCGATCCAGTGGCGTATCGGCGTCGCGCTCGCAGCCTGCAGGTGCGCGAGACAGCCGATGTTGGCGGTAGCGATAACTTGTGGCGCACCCTCGTCGAGGGTAGCGAGCTTGCGTGCGCGCAGCTCGTTTGCGATTTCAGGCTGCAGGAGCGAATACGTGCCGGCCGAGCCGCAGCACAGGTGCGCATCGCGCACCGGCGTGAGCTCGTAGCCGACGCGCGCGAGCAGCGCCTCGACCTTGCCGTGGATCTGCTGGCCGTGCTGCAGCGAGCACGGCGACTGGAACGCGACGCGGCCGCGATTCGTCCCCTCGGGCAGGTCCGCGGGCCTGATCACCTCGGAAAGATCGCGCGTCAGCTCGGAAACGCGCTCGGCTTTGCCGCGGTAATTCTGATCGAGCGCGAGCAGATGCGCGTAGTCCTTGATCGTGACGCCGCAGCCGCTCGCGGTCGCGACGATCGCCTCGGTCTCGCGCCCCGCCACCAGCGTCCACCACGCATCGATGAGCGCGCGCATGTCGTCGCGCCCGGCTTCCTGGTCGTTGAGGTGGAAGCGCACCCCGCCGCAGCAGCCCGCGCCCGGCACCTCGAGGAGCGAGATGCCGACGCGGTCGAGCACGCGCGCCGCGGCGGCGTTGATCGATGGCGCGAGCGAGGGCTGCACGCAGCCGCGCAGCGCCACCATGCGGCGCGCATGGCGCGGCGCGGGCCAGGCTTTGCCTTTCGAGCTTTTCGGTGCAAGCCCGAACAGCTGGCCCAGGCGCAACGCCGCGCCGAACAACCTCGGCCGCGGCACGCCGAACGAAAGCAGCGCGCGGTAGAGCCGGTCGCGCGGCGTGCGCCGCGTCCGCTTCTCCACGAACGCGCGCCCGATGTCGACCAACCGTCCGTAGCGCACGCCGGAAGGGCAGGTCGTCTCGCAGGCGCGGCAGGTCAGGCAGCGGTCGAGGTGCAGGCGCGTCTTCTCGCTCACCGGCGCGCCCTCGAGCGCGCGCTTCATCAGGTAAATGCGTCCGCGCGGGCTGTCCAGGTCGTCGCCGAGCACCTGGTAGCTCGGGCAGGTGGCGGTGCAGAAGCCGCAGTGCACGCACTTGCGCAGGATGGCTTCCGCCTCGCGCCCCTCGGGCGTGTCGCGGATGAAGTCGGCCAGCTCGGTCTGCATCGGCCGTTATACTTTTCCAGTGAAGTTCATGATCTGGCTGCTCACGCTGGCGGCGATCGGCGTGTTCGGATACGCGATCTGGCTCTGGCTGCGGCGCTTGCGCCACCAGCAGCGCTCCTCCGAGGAGCGCATGGCGGCGTTCATGGCCGAGGTGAAACCCGCCGCGGTTCCACCACCGGTTTCCGACGTTCCGCAACAGAAGCTGCTGCTCGAGGCGGCCGCCAAGGCCGCCGAAGCCGGTGAGCCGGTGCTGTCCATCCAGCTGTATGCGCGGCTGCTGGCCCGGTTCCCGGACAGCGCGTTCGCGGCGCAGGCGCGCGCGGCAGTCGAGGCGCAGAAGCTCAAGCTCGCCAAGCCCTAGATCTCCGCGTACATGCGGCCGGGATTGAAGATGCCGGCCGGGTCGAAAGCCGCCTTGAGCTCGCGATGCACGCGTGCCAGCACCGGTTCAAGCGGCGCAAAGCATCCGCCGCTCTTGTCGCCGCCGCGAAACAGCGTCGCTCTTGCATGGGGTTTCTGCGCGGCCCTGAGCCAACGCAGGCCGCCGTTCCATTCGATGAGCTGTCGGCCATTCACCTCGGCCGACGTGGAAGGCACGGACAGCCGCCACAGCGGCTCGGGGCCGGAAAAAAACCTGTGCGTCTGCTCGCGGATTGCGCTCCACGGAACGGGCGCCTCGGCGCCGCCGATCTTTTCCGCGGCGGCGCGCACGCCCGCCTCGGAGCCTGAAAGGCGCACGTAGAGCTCGCCGTCGTGCCAGGCGGTGGCGCTGACCGGCAAGGGCTGCCCGGCCCAGCGGTTCATGAGCTCGAGCGCGCGCGCCTGCGGCGCCTCGAGGCGCAAGGTCGTCTCTGCCTGCGGGCGCGGCGCAACCTTGAGCGATACCTCGGCGATCAGCCCCAGCGTACCGAGCGAGCCGGCAACCAGGCGCGACAGGTCGTAGCCGGCGACGTTCTTCATCACCTGGCCGCCGAAGCCGAGCAGCTCGCCGCGGCCGTCGACGAGCTTCACGCCGAGCACGAAATCGCGCAGCGCGCCGGCGCTCGCGCGGCGCGGGCCGGACAGCCCGGCCGCCACGCAGCCGCCGAGCGTCGCGCCTGCGCCGAAGTGCGGCGGCTCGAAGGGCAGGCACTGGCCGTTCTTCTCCAATAATGTTTCCACGTCGGAAAGCGAGGTACCGCAGCGCGCGGTGATCACCAGCTCGGTCGGCTCATAGTCCACGATCCCGGCATAGCCGCGCGTGTCCAGCACTTCGCCGCGCGGCGTGTTGCCGTAGAAGTCCTTCGTGCCGCCGCCGCGCAGGTTGAGCGGCGCGCGGCGCGCCGCGGCCTCGCGAATGCGTTGCTGGAAAGTCTCGATCAAAACCGCGGCAGCTCGGGATGCGGCAATTGCCCGCCGTGCACGCGCATGCGCCCGTACTCGGCGCAGCGCGCGAGCGTGGGCACCGCCTTGCCCGGATTGAGCAGCCCGTGCGGATCGAAGGCGCGCTTCACGGCGCGGAACAGCTCGAGCTCGGCGGGCCGGAACTGCACGCACATCTGGTTGATCTTTTCCACGCCCACGCCGTGCTCGCCGGTGATCGTGCCGCCCACCGCCACGCATTTCTCCAGCACCTCGGCCGCGAACAGCTCGGTGCGGCGCAGCTCGTCAGGGTCGTTGGCGTCGAACAGGATGAGCGGGTGCAGGTTGCCGTCGCCGGCGTGGAACACGTTCGGACAGCGCAGCGCGTACTTCTTCTCGAGCTCGGCGATGAAGGTGAGCACCTCGCCGAGGCGCTTGCGCGGGATGGTGCCGTCCATGCAGTAGTAGTCGGGCGAGATGCGGCCGACCGCGGGGAAGGCGGCCTTGCGCCCGGACCAGAAGCGCAGGCGCTCCGCCTCGTCGCGCGACACCGTCATGCGCGTCGCGCCGGCGCCCCCGAGCACCGCCTTCATGCGCGCGATTTCGTCTTCCACTTCCTCCGGCGTGCCGTCCGATTCGCACAGCAGGATGGCCGCGGCCTCGAGATCGTAGCCCGCGCCGACGAACTGCTCGACCGCGCGCGTGGCGGGCCGGTCCATCATCTCGAGGCCGGCCGGCACGATGCCCGCGGCGATCACGTCGGCCACCGCGGCGCCGGCCTTCTCCACGTCGTCGAACGAAGCCATGATCACGCGCGCGCACTGCGGCTTCGGCAGCAGCTTGAGCGTCACCTCGGTGACCACGAACAGCATGCCCTCCGAGCCGATGGCGAGCGCAAGCAGATCCAGGCCGGGCGCGTCGGGGGCCTCGCCGCCGAGCTCGATCGGCTCGCCGTCGATCGTGAAGCCTCGCACGCCGAGCACGTTGTGCACGGTGAGGCCGTATTTCAGGCAATGCACGCCGCCGGAGTTCTCGGAGACGTTGCCGCCGATCGTGCAGGCGATCTGGCTGGACGGATCGGGCGCGTAGTACAGGCCGAACGGCGCGGCCAGCTCCGAGACCACGGCGTTGCGCACGCCGGGCTGCACTACCGCGATGCGTGCGAGCGGATCGATGCGCAGCACGCGCATGAACTTCGCCATCGAGAGCAGCACGCCATCGCCGGGCGGCAGGGCGCCGCCCGAGAGCCCGGTGCCCGCCCCCCGGGGCACCACCGGGACCTTCATCGAATTGCACACCTGAAGGATGCGGCGAACCTGCTCTTCGGTCTCGGGCATCGCCACCACCATCGGCAGCTGGCGGTAGGCGGTGAGGCCGTCGCACTCGTAGGGCCGGGTGTCTTCTTCCTCGTGGAGGACGGCGCGCGCGGGAAGGAACTCGCGCAGCGCCGCTACGACAGGTAGGGCCGCGCCCACTTCAGGCCTTCGAGCGTGTCACCCCGGGGATTGTATTCGCATCCCACCCAGCCCGAATACCCGATGCGGTCGAGGTGGCGCAGCAGGAAGTCGAAGTTGATTTCCCCGGAGCCCGGCTCGTGCCGATCGGGCACGTCGGCGAGCTGGATGTGCCCAATGCGCGGCAGCAGCCGCTCGACCGTCTTGGCCAGGTCGCCTTCCATGATCTGCATGTGGAAGAAGTCGTACTGCAGGAACGCGTTCGGCTCGCCCGCCGCGTTCAGCACGTCGATGGCCTGCGCGGAGCGCGACAGGAAGAAGCCCGGCACGCTGCGCGTGTTGATCGCCTCGAGCACGAGCTGCACGCCCGCTTCGCCGAGCCGCCGCGCCGCGTAGCGCACGTTGCTGACCAGCACGTCGAAATGCGCGCGGTCCGCGGGTGCCAGGCCGGCCAGGCAGTTCAGGCGCGGGCAATCGACTGCCTTGGCGTAGGCGATGGCGGTTTCCAGTGCAGCGCGGAATTCCCGCTCACGTCCGGGCAGGCAGGCAATGCCGCGCTCGCCTCTGGCGAAGTCCCCGGCGTGCAGGTTGTGCAGCACCACCTGCACGCCGGCCTCGCGCGCGCGGCGCGCGAGCTCCTCGGCTCTCCATTCGTACGGAAACTGGTATTCCACGTAGCGGAAGCCGGCGCGCGCCGCCGCGGCGAAGCGCTCGAGGAACGGCAGTTCGGGAAAAAGCGTGGACAGATTGGCCGCAAGCTTGGGCATGGCGCCAGCATAACGCCCGGACAAGTGCTATTCTTTTTTGGCTGCAAACCCATCATACGAACAGGAGAAAAAATGGGTGCCATCTTCTCGTCCCTCGGCCGCACCGTCGTGGCCGGCATCGTCCTCCTCGTCATCTTCATCATCCTCGCCGGCCTCGGCACCGGATCGTGGGTGCGCGCCGGCGACCACGCGTGGTGGGCCTTCTTCATGCGCTGGCTGCACGTGCTGTCGGGCGTGATGTGGATCGGCCTGCTCTGGTACTTCAACTTCGTGCAGACGCCCTCGATGCCCAAGATCCCCGACGAGCACAAGCCGGCGGTGAGCAAGGTGATCGCGCCGACCGCGCTGTTCTGGTTCCGCTGGGGCGCGATGGCCACCATCGTCACCGGCCTGCTGCTCGCCACCATGAACGGCTACCTCGGCGCCGCGCTCTCGCTGCAGAAGGGCTACCACGCGATCGGCCTGGGCATGTGGCTCGGCACGATCATGTGGTTCAACGTCTGGTTCATCATCTGGCCGAACCAGAAGAAGGCACTCGGCATCGTGCAGGTGGCGCCGGAAGAGAAGGCCGGCGCGGCGAAGATGGCCGGCATGGCCTCGCGCTTCAACACCATGCTGTCGATCCCCATGCTCTACTGCATGGTGGCGCAGCAGAACGGCGGGCTGTAGAAAAA
The DNA here is from genome assembly GCA_036379875.1 of Burkholderiales bacterium. Taxonomy (GTDB): domain Bacteria; phylum Pseudomonadota; class Gammaproteobacteria; order Burkholderiales; family SG8-39; genus SCGC-AG-212-J23. The sequence continues at coordinate 11,253 of DASVFV010000167.1, forward strand.
ACGCCGCTCTGGAAGGCGTGGTGGCTGGGCGGCGCGCTGCTCGCCGCCCTGACCGGCGTGCTGGTCTGGGCTACCGATCTCGCGTACACGCAAGGCCAGACCACGCTCGGCGCCCTGGCGAACGGCGCCCGCATCCTGCTCTACCTCGCCTGGTTTGCCGCGGTGTGGCGCTGCTCGCGCAACGTGCGGCGCGCGTTCTGGACGCCGCTGGCGCGCGCGGCAGCGCTCGCCGGCCTGGTGGCTAGCGCGATCCTGTATTGAGGCCGTCGAGCTTCATCCCGGCCTTGATGCCGCGCCGCGCGAACCAGCCCTGCTCCATCTCCAGCGCGTAAAGCGCCGGGCGCTTGGCGCAATGCGAGTCCTCGGTGTGCGGCTGCATGTCTTCGATGTTGATGACCGCGCCCTGCGCATCCAGGAACGCGACCGAGAGCGGCAGGTCGGTGTTCTTCATCCACATGCATTGCAGCGCCGGGGCGTCGAACACGAACAGCATGCCGCTGTTGGGGGCAAGCGTCTTGCGGTACATCAGGCCGCGGCCGCGCGTCTCGTAATCGGCCGCCACCTCGGCGCGGATCAGGTGCATGCCGGCGCGCAGCTGCACGACGGGCAGCTGCTGGGCCAGCGCCGGGACTGCGGCGAGCATTGCGGCGACGAGAAGCGAACGCATAAATAAAAAAGGCAGGACGCATTGTCCTGCCTTTTCGCAGCTGGGAAGCGGGTTACTTCTTCATCTCGTCTTTTTTCTTGCCGTCCTTCTTCGGAGCGGCTTTCTTTTCGCTCTTGGCCTTCTTCTCGCTCTTGGCCTTTTTCTCGGTCTTCTTCTCGTCCTTCATCTGCGCGCCGGCGTGCGACGCGGCGAAGGCGGAAGCGCTAGCCACCGCAAACATCGCGGCGACGATCACGGACAGCAGCTTGTTCATTTCCTTCTCCTGGTTAGTGTTCGAACACGGGCCTCGGCAACCTCCCTGGACCCGGGGGCGAATAACGCGCTAGTCGGCGTAGCGGTTGACGCGGTTCGCTCGGGCTTATGCTAAGCTATTGTTTATACGATGAAAGAACTGGTCCTGGCGGTGCTTGGGGGATTGCTGGCCGGCCTCGCATCGGCCGCCCCTTACCTGCCCCAAGGCGACGATGCAGTCCTCGAGCGCCTGCCGCTGCGCCGCAGCGATCCCGTCGCCCTCGAGCTGAAGCAGTTGCGCGGCGCGGCGCTGGCGCGGCGCTACTTCGAGCTCGCCATGGCGCAGGGCGACCCGCGCTACGTGGGCTACGCCGAGGCCGCGCTGCGCAATGCGCCGGGCGATGCGCCGGCCGAGACGCTCTTCGTGCACGGCCTGCTGAAGCAGTACCGCCACGACTTCTCGGGAGCGCTCGAGGATCTGCAGGCCGCGCTGAAACGCGACCCGGAGCTGGTCGGCGCGCATTCGTGGCGCGCCGCCATCTTCCTGGTCGGCGCCGACTATGCCGCGGCGCGCGACGAGTGCCGGGCGCTCGAGCCGCTGGCGAGCGACCTGATCGCGGTCGGCTGCCGTGCCAGCGTGGATGCGCTAACCGGGAAAGCGCGCGCCGGCTACGACGATCTGCAAGCCGAGCTCGACAAACGTTCCGACGCCGCGCCGGAGCTGCGCCTGTGGGCGCTCACGCGGCTCGGCGAGTTCGCCGCCCGGCTGGGTGAGTTCCGCGCCGCGGAGCGCCACTTCCGCGACGCCCTCGCCCTCGGGCTGCGCGACGACTATCTGCTCGCCGCGTACGCCGATCTGCTCCTCGAGCAACGCCGGCCGCACGAGGTGAACGCGCTGCTCAAGGACTGGGGCCAGTCCGACAACCTGCTGCTGCGCGTCGCGCTGGCGGCGAAGATGCAGAACCGCCCCGAGGCAGCCAAGCTCGCCCAGTCGCTTGGCGAGCGCTTCGCCGCGGCCGGCCTGCGCGGCGAGCGCCTGCACCTCGCCGAGGAAGCGCGCTACCTGCTCGATCTGAAGGGCGATGCGAAGGCCGCGCTCGCCGCGGCGGCCGAAAACTGGAAGTCCCAGCGCGAGCCGCGCGACGCGGCGGTGCTGCTCGAAGCCGCGCTCGCGGCCGGCGATCGCAAGTCCGCCACCCCGGTGCTCAACTGGCTGCAAGAAAGCGGCTTCGAGGACCCGCGCTTGCGCAACCTTGCCGCGCGGTTCAAGTGAGATACCTCTTCCTGCTGTTAATCCTCCTGGGCGGTATCGCGCACGCGCACAAGCCCAGCGACAGCTACCTGTCCATCAGTGCGCAAGGCAATGCGCTGCGCGGCCAGTGGGACATCGCGCTGCGCGACCTGGAATTCGCCATTGGCCTGGACGCGGACGGCGACGGCGCGATCACCTGGGGCGAGCTGCGCGGCAAGCAGGCGCAAGTCGCTGCCTATGCGTTCGCGCGGCTGAAGATTCGCGGTTGCGAGCTCCAGCCCGGCGCCTTGCTGGTCGACGAGCACACCGACGGCGCTTACGCGGTGCTCCAATTCACGGGCGAATGCGGCGCAGCGCTGCCGCAGCGCCTGGAGATCGAGTACTCGCTGTTCGCCGACCTCGACCCGACGCACCGCGGCCTGCTGCGCGCGAAGCTCGGCGAGCGCACGGTCACCGCCGTACTGGGCCCCGACCAGCCGAAGCTCGGCCTCGATGCCGCAGGCCGTTCGCGCCTCGCGCAGTTCCTCGACTATGGCCGCGAGGGCGTGTGGCACATCTGGATCGGCTTCGACCATGTGCTGTTCCTGCTTTCGCTGCTGCTTCCCGCGGTGCTGCTCGCGGCGCGCTTCGCGCCGGCGTTCTGGGACGTGCTCAAGGTGGTCACCGCCTTTACGGCGGCGCACTCGATCACGCTCGCGCTCGCGGCGCTGTCGGTGATCTCGCTCCCGTCGCGCCTCGTCGAGTCGGCCATCGCGGTCTCGGTGATCCTCGCGGCGCTCAACAACGTATGGCCGGTGGTGCGGCGCGGCCGCTGGCTGGTGGCGTTCGGCTTCGGCCTGATCCACGGCTTCGGCTTCGCCAGCGTGTTGACCGAGCTTGGACTGCCGCAGGACACGCTGCTGCTCGCGCTGGTCGGTTTCAACCTCGGGGTCGAGGCCGGCCAACTCGCCATCGTGTCGGCGTTCCTGCCGCTGGCGTTCCTGCTGCGCGACACGTGGGCATACCGGCGCGTGGTCGCGTTTGGCGGCTCGGCCGTCATCGCCTTAATCGCGGCCGGATGGCTGGTGGAGCGCGCATTCGACGTGAAGCTTTATTAGAATGTCGGCCTTTCTTCGTTACCCAGCGTAAGACTTCCGTGCCCTCCATCATCTCCAAGATCGTCTACACCCTGACCGACGAGGCGCCACGCCTCGCGACTTATTCCCTGCTGCCGATCCTGCGCGCCTTCACCAAGCCCGCGGGCATCATCGTCGAGGAAAGCGATATCTCCCTGGCTGCGCGCATCCTCGGCCAGTTTCCCGAATGCCTGGCGCCGAACGAGCGCATCCCGGACAACCTTGCGGAGCTCAGCAAGCTGACGCTGCAGCCCGAGGCCAACATCATCAAGCTGCCCAACATCAGCGCCCCGGTCGGCCAGCTCACCGCCGCCATCAAGGAGCTGCAGTCCAAGGGCTACAAGATCCCGGACTATCCCGACGTGCCGAAGAACGACGCCGAAAAGGCGATCAAGGCCAAGTATTCCAAGGTGCTCGGCAGCGCGGTGAACCCGGTGCTGCGCGAGGGCAACTCGGACCGCCGGGCCCCGCCCGCGGTCAAGAAATACGCGCGCAAGAACCCGCATTCCATGGCGCAATGGGACCCCGCTTCGCGCACGCATGTGGCCCACATGCGGGCCGGCGACTTCTACCACGGCGAGAAATCGATCACCCTGTCGCACGCGTGCGAGGTGCGCATGGACCTGGTGACGAAGAGCGGCAAGACGCTGGTGCTGCGCCCGGCCGTGAAGCTGCTGGAGGGCGAAGTCATCGACAGCATGTACATGAGCAAGACGGCGCTGTGCGCGTTCTTCGAGAAGGAGCTCGAGCACTGCAAGAAGCACGACCTGCTGTTCTCGCTGCACGTCAAGGCGACCATGATGAAGGTCTCGCACCCGATCGTGTTCGGGCACGCGGTGCGGGTGTTCTACCAGGACCTGTTCCTGAAGCACCGCAAGCTGTTCGCCGAGCTCGGCGTGAACGTCAACAACGGCTTCGCCGACGTGCTGGAGAAGATCAAGACGCTGCCGGACGCCAAGCGCGCCGAGATCGAGGCCGACATCAAGGCCTGCGAGGCGAAGCGCCCGCGCCTGGCGATGGTGGATTCGGCCAAGGGCATCAGCAACCTGCACAACCCGAACGACGTGATCGTCGACGCCTCGATGCCGGCGATGATCCGCGCCGGCGGCCTGATGTGGGGCCCGGACGGCAAGATGTACGAGACCAAGGCGGTGCAGCCCGAGTCGACGTTCGCGCGCATCTACCAGGAAGTGATCAATTTCTGCAAGACCAACGGCGCGTTCGACCCGAGGACCATGGGCACGGTGCCGAACGTCGGCCTGATGGCGCAGCAGGCGGAAGAGTACGGCTCGCACGACAAGACCTTCGAGATCCCGGAGGACGGCGTGGCGCGCATCGTCGACAACCAGGACGGCCACGTGCTGCTCGAGCAAAACGTCGAGGCGGGCGACATTTGGCGCATGTGCCAGTGCAAGGACGCCGCGATCCGCGACTGGGTCAAGCTGGCGGTGACACGCGCGCGCCAGTCCAACACCCCGGCGGTGTTCTGGCTCGACGAGTACCGCCCGCACGAGAACGAGCTGATCAAGAAGGTGCGCCGCTACCTGAAGGATCACGACACCACCGGGCTCGACATCCAGATCATGTCGCAGGTGCGCGCCATGCGCTTCACGCTCGAGCGAGTGATCCGCGGCAAGGACACGATCTCGGTGACCGGCAACATCCTGCGCGACTACCTGACCGATCTGTTCCCGATCATGGAGCTCGGCACCAGCGCGAAGATGCTGTCGATCGTGCCGCTGATGGCCGGCGGCGCCATGTTCGAGACCGGCGCCGGCGGCTCGGCGCCCAAGCACGTCCAGCAACTGCAGGAAGAGAACCACTTGCGCTGGGATTCGCTCGGCGAGTACATGGCCATCGCGGTGTCGCTCGAGGACGTCGGCTACAAGTATCACAACAAGAAGGCCATGATCCTTGCCAGGACGCTGGATGAAGCGACCGGCAAGCTGCTCGACACCAACAAGTCGCCCTCGCCGAAGGCGGGCCAGCTCGACAATCGCGGCAGTCATTTCTACCTCGCCCTGTACTGGGCGCAGGCGCTCGCCGCGCAGTCCGACGACCCGGCACTCAAGGCGTACTTCGCGCCGCTCGCGAAGCAGCTGGCGGACAACGAGAAGAAGATCGTCGACGAGCTCACCGCGGTGCAGGGCAAGCCGGCGGATGTGGGCGGCTATTACGCGTTCAGTCCGACCAAGGCCAGCGCCGTGATGCGCCCGAGCAGCACCTTCAACGCCGTGGTGGACGCACTGGCGGGCTGAGCGTCTAATTCCGGGGATGGGTTACCAGCACATCCAGGTGCCGTCCGGCGGCGAGAAGATCAGAGTCAACAAGGATTTCTCGCTCGCCGTGCCGGACCGACCGATCATTCCCTACATCGAGGGCGACGGCACCGGCGTGGACATCACGCCGGTCATGCTCAAGGTGGTCGATGCCGCGGTGAAGAAGGCCTACGGCGGCAAGAAGAAGATCGTCTGGATGGAGGTATTCGCCGGCGAGAAGTCGTGCCGCCTCTACGGCGAGAACGTGTGGCTGCCTGACGAGACGCTGGAAGCGGCGAAGGAATACGTGGTCTCGATCAAGGGCCCGCTCACCACGCCGGTGGGCGGCGGCATCCGCTCGATCAACGTCGCGCTGCGCCAGGAGCTCGACCTCTACGTCTGCCTGCGCCCGGTGCGCTGGTTCAAGGGCGTGCCCTCGCCGCTGAAGGCGCCCGACAAGGTCGACATGGTGATCTTTCGCGAGAACGCGGAAGACATCTACGCCGGGATCGAATGGCCGGCGCAGTCTGCGGAGGCCAAGAAGGTCATCGATTTCCTGATCAAGGAAATGAAGGTGAAGAAGATCCGCTTCCCCAACACCTCGGCCATCGGTATCAAGCCTGTGTCGATCGAGGGCTCGGAGCGGCTGATCCGCAAGGCCTACCAGTACGCCATTGACAACAAGCGCGACTCGGTCACCCTCGTGCACAAGGGCAACATCCAGAAGTTCACCGAGGGCGGCTTCCGCGACTGGGGCTACCAGCTCGCGGTGAAGGAGTTCGGCGCCAAGCCGCTCGACGGCGGCCCCTGGCACAAGTTCAAAAACCCCAAGGGCGGGCCGGACATCGTGGTCAAGGACGTGATCACCGACGCGATGCTGCAGCAGATCCTGCTGCGGCCGGCGGAGTATGCGGTGCTGGCGACCACCAATTTGAACGGCGATTACATCTCGGACGCGCTCGCGGCCGAGGTCGGCGGCATCGGCATCGCGCCGGGCGCGAACATGAGCGATACGGTCGCCATGTTCGAGGCCACCCACGGCACGGCGCCCAAGTACGCCGGGAAGGACTACGTCAACCCCGGTTCCGAGATCCTGTCGGCGGAAATGATGCTGCGCCACATGGGCTGGGTGGAGGCCGCCGATACGATCATCCGCTCGATGGAGAAAGCGATCAGCGACAAGATCGTGACCTACGACTTCGCGCGCCAGATGCAGGGCGCGAAGCAGGTGTCCTGCTCCGGCTTCGGCCAGGCGATGATCGAAAGGATGTAGGGGAAAAGCAGTACAAATGAAAAGGCCGCCCGAGGGCGGCCTTTCTTATTCTTGTCGCAGCAGCCGGGTCTTCAGACCTTCTGGATGTTGGACGCCTGCTTGCCCTTCGGGCCCTGCACCACGTCGAAGCTGACTTTCTGACCTTCTTTGAGGGTCTTGAAGCCCGACATGTTGATCGCGGAAAAATGCGCAAAGAGGTCTTCGCTGCCGTCGTCCGGCGTGATGAAGCCGTAGCCCTTCGCGTCGTTGAACCACTTCACGGTGCCTGTTGCCATACCCTCTCCCTGATTGTTGATTGAGCTACCGGGCGTTTTTCGACCCGAGCCATGCCTGAACCACGCCCCGCCGCCCCTATTGGCAAACAGACAGCCTGAATCCAAACACAGCCCGCCTTTTACGCGCCCCCATGGGGCCCGTCAAGACCCTGATAAAACGCCGTAATCTGGCAGCGCGGCACCTTGCATCGCGTTGCACCGCCCCCCCACATTGATTAGGATAGGTGCAGAAAGGCGGCATGGCGCAGCACAAGGACGACACCCTACTGGAGGCGCAGCGGGCCAAGCTGAAGCCTCCGCCGATGTTCAAGGTCATGCTGCTCAACGACGACTACACCCCGATGGAGTTCGTCGTGATAGTCCTGCAGAAGTTCTTCTCCATGACCCGGGAGCGGGCCACCCAGGTCATGCTCAAGGTCCACCGGGAAGGCATCGGCGTCTGTGGGGTCTATCCGAGGGATGTCGCATCCACCAAAGTGCAGCAAGTCGCGGCATACTCTCGGAAGCATCAACATCCTTTGCAGTGTGTGATGGAAGAGACGTGATACAAAGGAATAGAGCCAGGAAATGATTGCGCAGGAACTCGAAGTCAGCCTTCACATGGCCTTCGTCGAAGCCCGGCAGAAGCGCCACGAGTTCATCACGGTCGAGCACCTGCTGCTCGCGCTGCTCGACAACCCGACCGCGGCCGAGGTGCTGCGCGCCTGCGGCGCGAACATGGACGAGCTGCGCAAGAACCTGACGCAGCACATCACCGAGCAGACCCCGCGCATCGCCGCCGACCGCGAGGTCGACACCCAGCCCACGCTCGGCTTCCAGCGCGTGATCCAGCGCGCCATCCTGCACGTGCAGTCCTCGGGCAAGAAGGAAGTCACCGGGGCCAACGTGCTGGTCGCCATCTTCGGCGAGAAGGATTCGCACGCGGTGTACTTCCTGCAGCAGCAGGGCATCGCGCGCCTCGACGTGGTCAACTACATCTCGCACGGCATCACCAAGACGCCGCAGGCCCACCAGGGCAAGAGCGCGGACCAGGATGCCGAGCAGGAGAGCCAGGCCGAGACCTCCAACAGCCCGCTCGACAATTACACGCAGAACCTGAACGCGCTCGCGCTCGCCGGCAAGATCGACCCGCTGATCGGCCGCGACAAGGAGCTCGAGCGCGTGGTGCAGACGCTGTGCCGGCGGCGCAAGAACAACCCGCTGCTGGTCGGAGAGGCCGGCGTGGGCAAGACGGCGATCGCCGAAGGCCTGGCGCGTCGCATCGTCGAGGGCAACGTGCCCGACCTGCTCACCAAGTCGACGGTGTACGTGCTCGACATGGGCGCGCTGCTCGCAGGCACCAAGTACCGCGGCGACTTCGAGCAGCGCCTCAAGGCGGTGCTCAAGCAGCTGGTCGACAATCCGAACGCCATCCTCTTTATTGACGAGATCCATACGGTGATCGGCGCGGGCGCCGCGTCGGGCGGCACGCTGGATGCCTCGAACCTGCTCAAGCCCGTGCTGTCGACCGGCCAGCTCAAGTGCATCGGCGCCACCACCTACAACGAGTACCGCGGCGTGTTCGAGAAGGACCACGCGCTTTCGCGGCGCTTCCAGAAGATCGACGTGGTCGAGCCCTCGGTCGACGAGACCGTGGAGATCCTGAAGGGCCTGAAGAGCCGCTTCGAGGCGCACCACAGCGTCAAGTACACGGCGAACGCCCTCACCACCGCGGCCGAGCTGTCCGCGCGCTACATCAACGACCGGCACCTGCCCGACAAGGCGATCGACGTGATCGACGAAGCCGGCGCCGCGCAGCGCATCGCGCCGAAAGCCAAGCAGAAGAAGGTGATCGGCAAGCCCGAGATCGAGGAGATCATCGCCAAGATCGCGCGCATCCCGCCGCGCAGCGTGTCGACTGACGACCGCAGCGCGCTCGCCAACCTGGACCGCGACCTGAAAGCCGTGGTGTTCGGCCAGGACCAGGCGATCGACGCGCTCACCGCGGCGATCAAGATGGCGCGCTCCGGCCTCGGCAACCCGCAGAAGCCGATCGGCAACTTCCTGTTTTCGGGCCCGACCGGCGTGGGCAAGACCGAGGTGGCGCGCCAGCTCGCCTACTGCATGGGCATCGAGCTGATCCGCTTCGACATGTCGGAGTACATGGAGCGTCACGCGGTGAGCCGCCTGATCGGCGCGCCGCCGGGATACGTCGGCTTCGAGCAGGGCGGCCTGCTCACCGAGCAGATCACCAAGAAGCCCTACTCGGTGCTCCTCCTCGACGAAATCGAGAAGGCGCACCCCGACATCTTCAACATCCTGCTTCAGGTCATGGACCACGGCACGTTGACGGACAACAACGGCCGCAAGGCCGACTTCCGCAACGTGGGGATCGTCATGACCACCAACGCGGGCGCCGAATCGCTGGCCAAGAGCACCATGGGCTTCACCCCGTCGGTGAAGGCCGGCGACGAGATGGAAGCGATCAAGCGCATGTTCACGCCGGAGTTCCGCAACCGCCTGGACGCCATCATCTCGTTCCGCGCGCTCGACCACGAGATCATCCTGCGCGTGGTGGATAAGTTCCTCATGCAGCTCGAGGAGCAGCTCACCGAGAAGAAGGTCGAGGCGCAATTCACCACCGAGCTCAAGCTGCACCTGGCCAAGAAGGGCTTCGACCCGCTCATGGGCGCGCGCCCGATGGCGCGCCTGATCCAGGACACGATCCGCCGCGCGCTCGCCGACGAGCTCTTGTTCGGCCGCCTGCAGTCCGGCGGCAAGGTGACGATCGACATCGGCGCCGACGAGAAGATCAAGCTCAAGTTCGAGGAGGAAGCGGCGCCGGTGGCATAACTCCCCCCGGTATCCGCCTCAAAGGAAAGGAAGGCCGCCCCCGCGCGGCCTTTTTTATTCGCCAGCAACGAAGGCACCCGCCGCGCCTTGACGCCGCGGCTCGCGCGGCAGAGACTTTTTTCGCAGCGTTCACAACAAAGGGGGAGTCCAGCAATGAAGCTCGGGAGCATGGCCTGCACGGCGCTTGCCGCGGTTTCGCTGAGCGCAGCCGCACAAGACATGACCGGCGCGCGCAACCTCGCCGCCGGATGCGCGATCTGCCACGGTACCCAGGGGAAGCCGGCGCCGAGCGCACCGCTCATCCCGCTCGCCGGGCTGCCGCGCGACCACATCGCCACGCAGATGCGGGCGTTCCGGGACGGCAAGCGCCCCGCCACGGTGATGCACCAGATCGCGAAGGGCTACTCCGATCCGCAAATCGACGCGATCGCGGCGTGGTACGCCGCGCAGAAGAGGTAAGCCATGAAAAGACGCGACTTTCTCAAGCTCGCCGGTGCGGTCTCCCTGGCCGGTTGCGCCACGACCTCGACGCCCGCGAAGGCCCGCGTGGTCGTGGTGGGCGGCGGGTTCGGCGGCGCCACCGCGGCCAAGTACCTGCGCCTGTGGGACCCGTCGATCGACGTGGTGCTGGTCGAGCGTGACGCGGGCTTCGTGTCCTGCCCGATCTCGAACCTCGTGCTCGCCGGCTATACCGGCATGCAGGAGATCAGCCGCGGCCGCGAAGGCCTCGAGCGCTACGGCGTGCGGGTGGTGCGCGACGAAGTGACCGCGATCGATGCGGTGAAGAAGAGCGTGCGCCTGGCGAGCGGCAGCGACCTCGCCTACGAGCGGCTGATCGTCTCGCCGGGGATCGACTTCATGTTCGGCGATGTGCAGGGCTATGAAGCCGCGATGGCCGACGGCGCGGTACTGCACGCCTGGAAGGCCGGGCCGCAGACCGTGGCGCTGCGCCGCCAGCTCGAGCAGATGCCCGACGGCGGCGTTTACGTGCTGTCGATTCCGGTCGCGCCGTACCGCTGTCCGCCGGGACCGTACGAGCGCGCCAGCATGGTGGCGGCGTACTTCAAGCAGGCCAAGCCGCGCTCCAAGGTCCTGGTGCTTGACGCCAACCCGGACGTGACCTCGAAGGGCGGCCTGTTCAAGCGCGCGTGGAGCGACCTTTACGCCGGGATCCTCGAATACCGCGGCGGCGCGCGCGCGGTCGGCGTCGACGGCAAGAACAAGATCGTGCGGCTCGAAGTCGAGGACGTGAAAGGCGACGTGCTGAACGTGGTGCCGCCGCACCGCGCGGGCCAGATCGCCGGCCAGGCCGGCTTGATCACCACCAACAACCGCTGGTGCGATGTCGACTGGCGCACCATGGAGTCGAAAGCAGTCAAGGGCGTGCACGTGCTTGGCGATGCGACGCTGTCGGCGCCGGGCATGCCGAAATCGGCGAGCATGGCCAACAATCACGCCAAGATCGCCGCCGCGGCGCTGGTCGAGCTGCTGAACGGTCGCGAGCCGCAGCCGCTCAAGATCATCAACACCTGCTACAGCTTCGTGTCGGAGAAAGAGGCGATCCGCGTCTCGTCGGTGCACGAGTGGGACGGGAGCACGCTGCAGCCGGTGAAGGGATCGGGCGGCGTGTCGGCCGCGCGCAGCGAGGACGAAGCCAAGTTCGCGTGGAACTGGGCCCGCACCATCTGGGCGGACTCGCTCGCCTGAGTGGCTGTACTTTGTAAAAAGACTTTCGCGCAGGTGAAAGTCTTTCACGCCGGCGCATCCCGGCATTAACGGCAGGCGCCCCCCGTGAGACGCTCGGCGGGACATGCTCGGCGATCCAGTGCGAGTCCTGACGTCCGCGGCGCGACACCCGTTCGCGGCGATCGACTATCCGGAGCTTCCCGCGAAGCCGCGCACCACGGCCGTCACGGCCGTGCTCGACGGCGGCCTGGGACCGGCTGAAGCCCGCGACCGCGTCGCGGTGGCCGCCGAGTGGATCGACGTCGTCAAGCTCGGCTGGGCGACGGCCAGGCTGACGCCGGTCGCCGCGTTGCGCGAAAAGATCCAGATCTATCGGGCCGCCGGCATCAAGGTCTGCAGCGGCGGAACCTTCCTCGAGATTGCGTTCGCCCAGGACCGGGTGCGCGAGTTCCTCAACGGCGCGCGCCAGCTCGGCCTGGCGATGGTCGAGGTCTCGAACGGCGTGCACCCGATGAGCGAGGACCAGAAGCTCGGACTGATTGCCGAGGTACGCGCGGCCGGCTTCACGGTATGGAGCGAGGTGGGCAAGAAGGATCCCGGCGAGGACGCGCGCATCGGCATCGACGAGCGCTGCGCGGCGATCGTCAGGGAGCTGGAAGCCGGCGCCGAAAAGGTGATCCTCGAAGCCCGCGAATCGGGAACGGTGGGCATCTACGACCGCGCGGGCAGGCCGGAGGCCGACCTGATCGGCACCATCGTCGAGCGCGTCGGCCGGGAGCGGCTGGTGTTCGAGGCGCCGCGCAAGGAGCAGCAGCTGTGGATGGTGCGCGTCATCGGGGCCGGCGTGAATCTGGGCAACGTGGTGCCGGAGGAAGCCCTGGCGCTCGCCACGCTGCGCACGGGCCTGCGCGGCGACACGTTTCGCGAGGTACATCTGCGCGGCCTGGATATCTTCGTCGGTCAGGGAATCCACGGCGCGCTCGAGGCCCGTGAGCGCGGCGGGGTGGTCGTGGTGATCGACGCGCTGAGGGCGAGCTCGACCATGATCGCCGCGCTCGACGCCGGGATGGCGGCGGTCAAGCCGGTCGCCAGCCCCGAGGAGTGCGTCGGCGAAGTCACGGCCGGTGAGCGCGGCGGCCGCAAGCTGCCCAACTGCCGCCATAACAGCAGCCCCACCGAGCTGATGCGCTATAACTACACGGGGAAGACGCTGGTCTTCACCTCGACGAACGGAGTGGAGTGCCTGCTCGGCGCGGCAGGTCCGCGCAGCACCGTGCTGGTCGGCTCGACGCTCAACCGGCGCGCGGTCGCCGGCGCCGCGGCGCGCCTCGCGCGCAAGCGTGGCGCGCCCATCACCCTGCTCATGGCGGGCCGCAACAGCCAGTACGCGATCGAGGACGCGCTGGCGGCCGGCGAGATTGCGCGCGCGGTGCCGGAAGCGCGGCTGCACGGCGAGCTGCCGGCGGCGGCGGCACTGGAAGCCGACTTCTTCGCCAGCGCCTCCGGCCGCAACCTGAGCGCTCTCGGCTATGCCGACGATGTGCGCTTCTGCGCGCAGCTCGATCGCAGCGACATCGTTCCGGTGCTGAGGGACGGGCAGCTCGTGCCGCTGCGGCGCGAGCATGAGTGACCGGCAGGCCGGTCCTAGCTCTTCCCGGTAGAACCGAAGCCGCCGGCGCCGCGCGCGCTGGCGGCGAATTGCTCCACCACCTCGAACTCGACCTGCAGCACCGGGATGACGATGAGCTGCGCGATGCGGTCGAGCGGCTGGATCGTGAACGCCGATGTGCCGCGGTTCCACACCGAGATCATGAGCGGCCCCTGGTAGTCGGAGTCGATCAGCCCGACCAGGTTGCCGAGCACGATGCCGTTCTTCGCGCCGAGGCCGGAGCGCGGCAGGACGACCGCCGCATAGCCCGGGTCGCCGACGTGGATGGCGATTCCTGAAGAGACCAGCTGGCTTTCACCACCCTGAAGGGTGAGCGGCGAGGCGATGCAGGCGCGCAAATCGAGGCCCGCCGCGCCGGCACTCGCGTAATGCGGCAGCATGGCGCGGATCCTCTCGTCGAGGATCTTGACCTCGAGCTTCCTCATTCGAGCCGGTCGGCGACCTGTTCGATCAACCGGCGGGCGAGCTCGAGCTTGCCGCCGTGTCCGAGCGGGTGCTCGCCCTTCGCATCGAAGAGCGTGATGGCGTTGTCGTCGCGCCCCATCGCGTCCTGCGCGATATTGGCCGCGATCAGCGGCACCTTCTTCTTCGCCAGCTTTGCCTTCGCGTTCGCCGCGAGGTTCTCGCTCTCGGCCGCGAAGCCGACGCAGAACGGCGGCTTCGGCTGCGACGCCACCCAGGCGAGGATGTCCGGGTTCTCCTCCAGCTCGAGGCGCGGCGCGCCGTTGCCTTTCTTGATCTTTTGCCTGGACGGGTTCTTCACCCGGTAGTCGGCGACCGCGGCGACCGAGATGAAGACATCCGCGCTCTTTGCGTCCCTCTTCACCGCCTCGAACATCTCCTGCGCGGTGCGCACGTCGACGCGCGATACGCCGGCGGGGGTGGGCAGCGCCACCGGCCCGCTGATCAGCGTCACCGTCGCGCCCGCTTCCTGCGCGGCGCGCGCCACCGCGTAGCCCATCTTGCCGGAGCTGGTGTTGGTGAGAACGCGGACCGGATCGACCGGCTCTTCAGTCGGCCCCGCCGTGACGAGCACGCGCTTTCCCGCCAGCCGTTTCGGCTGAAAAAAAAACCGCAGGTCGGCGAGGATGTCGGCCGGCTCGGTCATGCGGCCCATGCCCATCTCGCCGCACGCCTGGCCGCCCGACGCCGGCCCCACGATCTGCACGCCATCGGCGCGCAGCGTCTGCGCGTTTCGCTGGGTCGCCGCGTTCTGCCACATCTCGACGTTCATCGCCGGGGCCACCATGAGCGGGCAGCGCCGCGCCACGCACAGCGTGGACAAAAGATCGTCTGCAAGACCATGCGCGAGCTTGGCCATGAAGTCCGCCGATGCCGGCGCAACCAGGATCAGCTCGCGGTCGCGCGAAAGCTCGATATGACCCATCGCGTCGTCGACCCGCGCATCCCAGAGATCGCTCCACACCGGCTGGCCGGTCAGCGCCTGCAGGGTGGCAGTTCCGATAAAACGGGTCGCGGCCTCAGTCATCGCCACGCGCACGTCCGCGCCGTCCTTCACTAGCAGGCGCGCCAGCTCCGCGGCCTTGTAGGCCGCGATGCCGCCGGTGATGCCGAGCAGGACCCGCTTTCCGGTCAACGCCATTCAACCCACCCTCGTTAAGGGGGAAACGATTCTAAGGGAATCCCCCCGACATGGCGATTTCGGACTGGCGGCCCGAGGACCGGCCGCGCGAGCGGCTGCTCGCTCACGGCGCCCAGGCGCTCAGCAACGCCGAGCTGGTCGCGGTCCTGCTGAGAACCGGTGTCCGCGGCAAGAGCGCAGTGGATCTTGCGCGGGACCTTCTCAAGCACTGCGACGGGATCACGCGCACCCTGGAAGCGGCAGCCGACCTCGAGTTGATCAAGGGTCTCGGTCCCGCGAAGCGCGCGCAATTCGCGGCGGCGGTCGAGCTTGCGCGTCGCGCGCTGGAAGAGAAGCTCGCCATCGCCACCGCGCTGACATCGCCCGGCGCGGTGCGCGACTATCTGCGTCTCAAGCTATCCGCACGCCGGGAGGAAGTGTTCGTCTGCATCTGGCTCGATGCGCAGCACCGCGCCACCGATTTCGAGGTTGCGTTCAGCGGGACGCTCACCCAGACCAGCGTCTACCCGCGGGAGATCGTGAAGAAGGCGCTGGCGCGCAACGCCGCGGCGGTGATCTTCGCCCATAACCACCCGTCCGGGGTCGCGCAGCCCAGCCAGTCCGACGAGCTGCTGACCCGCAACCTGAAGGAGTCGCTGGCCCTGGTGGAGGTGAAAGTCCTGGACCACTTCATCATCGCGGGCAACCAGGCCATTTCTTTCGCAGAGCGCGGATTGTTATAGTAAAATCGCCGCCTTTCCGGATTTGGAGCACCGAGCAATGTCCCGCGTCTGTCAGGTCACCGGCAAGAAGCCGATGAAAGGCCACTACGTCTCGCACGCCAACAACAAGACCATCCGGACGTTCGAGCCGAACCTCCACTACCGCCGCTTCTGGGTGGAAAGCCAGAACCGCTGGGTGCGCTTGCGCGTGTCCACCGCGGGGCTGCGCCGCATCGACAAGCTGGGTGTCGAAGCGGTGCTCGCCGAGATCAAAGCCCGCAAGAAAGCCTGACCATGCGCGAAAAGATCAAGCTCGAGTCCTCGGCCGGCACCGGCCACTTCTACACCACGACCAAGAACAAGCGCACCACGCCGGACAAGCTGGAGATCAAGAAGTACGATCCCAAGGCGCGCAAGCACGTCCTCTACAAAGAGGCGAAGCTCAAGTAGGCAACAAAAAGCCCGCCGACCGGCGGGCTTTTTTTTCGAGCTAGCGGAAGGTGTACTGGACGCCGATCGTCAGGGTATCCAGGTCGTCCTTGCTGCCGGGCAGCGGTAGGTTGTAGCGATCCCAATCCGCGCGCAACGCCCACTGCGGGGTAAGCCCGAGTTGCGCGCCGACGCCATAGCGCCCGCCGAAGCCGCGCTCCTTGCCGGTCGCGAAGCCGGGCGCGTCGCCGGTCGCCTCGGTCCTCGCATAGATGGCGCCGATCTTGGCGAAGATGGCCGAGTTCGCGCCGATCGGGATCCCGGCGACCAGCGATGCGTCGAGTCCCCATCCGTCCGTCGTGCCGCCGCCCCGGGTGTAATCGCCGATGTTCAGCGCGCCGAGCTCCAGGCCGACGGCGTTGTTGAACCTGCCGCCTACGTATGCGCGCCAGATGCGGCTGTCCTTGCGATCGCAGTCGAACCCGCCGGGGCAATCGGCATCGAGCTCGCCATGTCCCCAGCTGACGCCGGCGTGGCCCCAGAATCCGCGCTCGTGCGGCATGCGCCAGGTGTCCGTGGTCTGCGCGAACGCCGGAGCGGCGAGCGCAACGCCGGCGGCAACTGCGAGTGAAGAGAGTTTCATGATGCTCCGTTCCGAAAAAGTTGATGGCCGCTCGATGCTAAGCGGCCGATTTCCGGAATGGATATCGCAGGGGCGGCCATCTTGCTGTCGCCGCAGAGGTGACAGCGACGCGGCGGCCGCTACGCGGGCAAGCGCCTTGCTAGGCTAAGGCGTAAGAGCGAAGGCGCTGCGAGAAGTCGACCAGCGGGGCGACCCCGCTCGCTTCCGCACGCCGGCACCAGTCCTGGAGCTGGCGCAGCAGCTGCTCCTTCGAAGCGCTGGAGCGCTCCCACAGCGCCGCGAGCTCCTGGCGCATCGCCACCGCGGTCGCCAGCGCGCGCGAATTCTTGAGCGCTTCGGCGAGCCGCGCGCCCTCGCTTCCCGCCGCCGCCTGGCCGCGCAGCAGCGCGCGCTTGAGCGAGCGCAGCACCTCGGCGTCGCGCGGCGACCATTGCCGCAGGCGCTTCAGCTCCTGCGCGTAGGTGCGCCGGAAGGATTTCGCGTAACGCGACAGCACGTCGTAGCGATTGGAGATCACGGCGTGCAGGGTTTCCAGGTCGGCCGCGGCCTTGGGATGCGCGAAGCGCGGCGTGGGCGCGAGGCGCTTCACCGTGGCGAGGCCGAGCGATTCGAGGATGCAGATGTACATCCAGCCGATGTCGAACTCGTACCACTTGGACGAGAGCTTCGCCGAAGCCGCGAACGCGTGGTGGTTGTTGTGCAGCTCCTCGCCGCCGATCAGGATGCCCCACGGCAGGATGTTGCGGCTCGCGTCGGCCACGTCGTCGTAGTTGCGGTAGCCGAAGAAGTGACCGATACCGTTGATCACGCCGGCCGCCCAGAAGGGGATCCACGCGATCTGCGTGATGAGAATCAGCATGCCGGGAATCAGCCCGAACACGGCGATATTGATCGCGCCCATGAGGAACAGACCCAGGATCGAGTGCGGCGTATACACGTTGCGCTCCATCCAGTCATCGGGCGTCCCGTGACCGTAGCGCTCCATCGTTTCCTTGCTGTAGGACTCCTTCACGTAGAGGAACACGCCGAGCCACAGCACGCGGTTGATGCCGTAGACCTGCGGGCTATGCGGGTCCTCCGGGGTCTCGACCTTGGCGTGGTGCTTGCGATGGATCGCGGCCCATTCCTTGGTGACCATGCCGGTGGTGAGCCACAGCCAGAAGCGGAAGAAATGCGCCACGATCGGGTGCAGCTCGAGCGCGCGGTGCGCCTGGCAGCGGTGCAGATAGATGGTGACCGAAGCGATCGTCACGTGCGTCAGCGCGAGCGCGGCAATCACATACCCCCACCAGGGGAGGTCCAGCAAGCCGGAGAAAAGCATCAGGTCGTACGCCCTAGTCGTCGTTATTGAGCGAGCGCCATTCTACGCGAATGCGCGCGACCAGTCCCAAGTCCTAAGGGCTCTTGCCAGAAGAATTTCTTACAAACGCCGCGGCGTAGAAGCCGTCCGTGCCGTGCAGGTGGGGAAAAAGCCGCAGCCGCTCGCCCGTGTCGAGGGGGATGCGCTGCGCCGCGAAAAGTTCCGCGCACGAAAGCGTGGCGAATTCCTCGTGCTCGGCCTGGAAGGCCGCCACCACCGCGTCGTTTTCCTCACGCAGGATGCTGCAGGTGGCATAGACCAGGCGTCCTCCCGGCTTGAGCAGGCGCGCCGCGGCGGCCAGGATGGCGCGCTGCTTTGCCGAGAGCTCCTCGACGGCTTGCGGCCCGTGACGCCACTTGAGGTCCGGATTGCGCCGCAGCGTGCCGAAGCCGCTGCACGGCGCGTCGACCAGCACGCGATCCAGCTTTCCGGCCAGGCGCCGCGCGCGCGCGTCGTCTTCCCCGAGCACGAGCGTCTGGACGCTGGTCACGCCGGCGCGCGCGGCGCGCGGCGCGAGCGCGGCGAGCCGCCGGGCCGAAACATCCATCGCGTAGATGCGGCCGGTGCCGCGCATCAGCATCGCGGCGGCGAGCGTCTTGCCGCCCGCGCCGGCGCAGTAGTCGGCGATCATTTCGCCGCGCCGCGGCGCGAGCAGCCAGGCAAGCAGCTGGCTGCCCTCGTCCTGGACTTCGATCAGGCCCTCGGCAAAGAGCCGGTGGCGATTGATCGCCGGCTTGGCGGCGAGCCGCAATCCGGCCGGCGAAAACGGCGTCGGCGCGCAATCGACGCCGCTCGCGGCGAGCTCGGCTTGCGCGACCGCGCGCTCGACGCGCGCCAGGTTGACGCGCAGGTCGAGCGGCGCGGGATTGGCCAGCCCGAGCGCGATGCGCTCGGCCTGCGCTTCGCCTTCCTGCTGCGCGAGGCGCTGCCAGAGCCAATCCGGCAAATCGGCGCGCACCGCCGGCGGCCAGCCGGCCGGGTCGGCCTCGCGCAGCCTGCGCAACAGGCTTTCGTCGAAGAACTCCTGCAGCGCGCGCGCGGAAAGGCCGTGCACGCGCAGCAGCGCCGCGGCGACCAGCGCCATCGGCTGCGCGCTGCCGGCCGCCGCCTCGAGCGAGCGCCTGCGGCGCAGCACCGCGAACACGGCCTCCGCGATCAGCGCGCGATCGCCATGGCCGAGGTTGCGGTGCGCCCGGAAGTAACGCGAAAGCAGCTGGTCGGCCGGCGCGTCGAAGCGCAGGATGCGCTCCAGCGCGGCGGCGGCGTGGCCCAGCGCGCCCCGGCTGAGCCTCACTGGCGGGAGATGCGCCGGGCGAGGTGCTCGTAGCGCGTGCCGTCCTTCTCCACGAGCACGATGCGCACCGGCAGGTAGCCGTACTCCGCCGCGCACCACACTTGCGCCGATTCGTTGGAGCCGTCGTCCAGCCGCACCACCTTGACGGCGTCGAACTCGCCGGCCGGCGTGGCGACGCGCTCGCGGCCGTCGGCTCGATAGGTATGGCGCGACATGCCGCGGCCGTCGGCGATGTGGAAGCTGGCCGGTCCGTCCCGGCGCGGTACGAAAGCCAGCGCGAGAAGGAAGGAGAGCCGGTCCTGCGTGCCCGGCGGCACCGGCTCGGTGCGCGTCTCGCCCTTGTAGCGGCGCGTGACGGTGTTCGCCTGCCAGTCGAAGGTGACGCGCTGCGTATCGCGGCCGCTGCGCTCGTCGACGTACTCGCGCGGCCGCGGTCCGCCGTCGCCGAGCGAGCCTTCGCTCGAGCGCTTGGCGCGCCCGAGCAGTGCGTAGACGCCGCGCCCGCGCCAGCTTTCGGTCATGCGGTAAGCACCGTTGCCGTATTCCAGGCGCTCCACCACTTCGGCCATCTTGCTGCCGTCGCGCAGCAGGTCGTACTCGATGTCGACGTGCACCACCGGCGGCGCTTGCGCGCCGGCGCTGCACGCAGCCGCGAGGCTAATCAGCGGCCAGAATGAACTGCGCATCGCTCCCTCGCACGCGAACCGCGCCGCCGGCGAGGTCGATGCGGCCATCGAGAAACCAGCGCACCGCGCGCGGATAGATCACGTGCTCCTGCTTGAGGACGCGCGCCGCGAGCGCCACGGCGTCGTCGCCGGGGCGCACCGGCACCGCGGCCTGCGCCACGATCGGGCCGTGGTCGAGATCGGCGGTGACGAAGTGCACCGTGCAGCCGTGCACCTTCACGCCGGCTTGCAGGGCGCGCTCGTGCGTGTGCAGGCCGGGAAACGCCGGCAGCAGCGACGGATGGATGTTGAGCAGGCGCCCGGCATAGCGGCCGACGAAGGCGGGCGTCAGCACGCGCATGAATCCGGCCATGGCAACGAGGCGCGGGCTGTGGCGCTCGATTTCGGCGGCCAGCGCAGCCTCGAATGCCTCGCGGCTGGCATGAGCGCGGTGCTCGACTGCCGTGGTCGCGATGCCACGCCCGGCGGCGATGCCGAGGCCGGCGGCGTCGGGGCGATTGCTGATCACGGCGCTCACCGGAATACCGGCGTCGATGAGCGCCTGCATGTTGCTGCCGCGCCCGGAGATCAGGACGACGACCAAGTCAGAGCACCCTGCGCGTCCGGTAGCCGTCGGACTCGAGGAGCGCGAGCACGCCCTTCCCGCCGTACAGGTGCAGGGCGCCGAGCGCGACGAAAGCGCCGCCGCGGCGCAGCTCGCGCTGCATGCGGAACGCCATCACCACGCTGCGATCGTGCACCACGCGCTTGGTGAGCGCGGCCTGATGCGGCGCAATCTCGGGGTGGCGCGCGCCGAACGCCTCGCGCAGGCGCCAGATCGCCGCCAGATCGCCGGCCAGATAGGCATCCAGCGTGCGCTCGCCGAGCTCGACCAGCTCGTCGTGGTGCGCGAGGCTGTGCCTGAGCAGCGCCACCTGCGACTGCATGGGCAGCTCGTCGAAGGTGAAGATCTGCTCCTCGACGCCCTCGATCTGCTCGGTGGGCATGCGCCGCGCGCGCGCGAGCTCGAGGAGCTGCCGGTCGAGCGGCACGGCGTCGTCGGCGCGCTGCGGGTTGCGCAGGTTGAGGAGCGCGCCCCACGGCTTGAGCCTGTTCACCACCTCGCGCGACAGGCCGATGGGCGCGAGCTGCTCCACCGCGCGCTCGAAATCCTGCGCGCCGATCTTGTCCTGCAGGGTCTGGCGGTCCATGAACATCGCCGCCTCGAGGAAGCGCTCGCGCGAGTACGCATCGGGCACGAACTCGAGCATCAGGCTCTTCGCGCCGTCGAAGCGCTGGCGCACCGGCACCGGGAGCTGCGCGAGACGCGCGTCGGGCACGTGAATCGTGCCGTACACGTGGCTCGGCGCGACGCCGCGCTTCTCCACGCGCCACAGCAGGCCGCGCGTGAACCGCTGCGCTGCCGCCGCGCGCGCCGGCAGCGCGAGCGAGGCGAGCGCGGCGGCGAGGAACGCGCGCCGCCTCATCGCTTCGGGCCGATCATCTGCTCGGCGCGCACCCAGCGGTCGAAGTCCTCGGCCTTCACGTGGCCGAGCGCGAGCGCCGCGGCGCGCAGCGTGCTGCCCTCGCGGTGCGCCTTCTTGGCGATCTCGGCGGCGCGGTCGTAGCCGATGTGCGGCGCGAGCGCGGTGACCAGCATGAGCGAGCTCTCCACCAGCTCGCGGATGCGCGCCTCGTTCGGCTCGATGCCGCGCGCGCAGTGCTCCTCGAACGAGCGGCAGCCGTCCGCGAGCAGCCGCGCGCTCTGCAGGAAGGCGTGGATGATCATCGGCTTGTAGACATTGAGCTCGAGGTGACCGGAGGCGCCGCCGAGCGCGACGGCCACGTCGTTGCCGATCACCTGCGCGCACAGCATGGTGAGCGCTTCGGCCTGCGTGGGGTTCACCTTGCCCGGCATGATCGAGCTGCCCGGCTCGTTCTCGGGGATGCGCAGCTCGCCCAGTCCCGAGCGCGGGCCGGAGCTCAGCAGGCGGATGTCGTTGGCGATCTTGGACGCCGCCGCGGCGAGCGTCTTCAGCGCACCGTGCGCGAATACCAGCGCCTCGTGGCCGGCCAGGCCGGCGAACTTGTTCCTCGCGTCGACGAAAGGCAGGCGGGTTTCGCGCGCGACGCGCTCGCACACCCGGCGCGCGAATTCAGGGTGCGTGTTGAGGCCGGTGCCCACCGCGGTGCCGCCGAGCGCGAGCTGGTAGAGACCGGGCAGCGCGGCGCGCAGCGCCGATTGCGCATGCTCGAGCTGCGCCACGTAGCCGGAAAATTCCTGGCCGAGGGTAAGCGGCGTCGCATCCTGCAGGTGCGTGCGCCCGATCTTGATGATGGAAGAGAACAGCTCGCTCTTCTTCTGCAGCGTGCCTGCCAGCGTCGCGCTCGCGGGCAGCACGTCTTCATGGACCGCGCGCGCGGCGGCGATGTGCATCGCGGTCGGAAACACGTCGTTCGACGACTGGCCCATGTTCACGTCGTCGTTCGGGTGCACGAGACGCTTCTGCCCGCGCTCGCCGCCGAGCAGCTCCGAGGCCCGGTTGGCGAGCACCTCGTTCACGTTCATGTTGCTCTGCGTGCCGGAGCCGGTCTGCCAGACCGAGAGCGGGAACTCGCTGTCGTGCCTGCCCGCCAGCACTTCATCGGCGGCCTCGCCAATCGCTTGCGCCTTCTTCCGGTCGAGAAGCTGCAGCTCGGCATTGACGATCGCCGCCGCCTTCTTGACGTGGGCGAGGGCGTAGATGACGCCGAGCGGCATGCGCTCGGTCGAAATGCGGAAGAAGCGCCGGCTACGCTCGGTCTGTGCCCCCCACAGCCGATCGGCCGGGACCTCGATGGTGCCGAAGCTGTCCTTCTCGAGCCTGGAGCCGCTCATCGCGGCGTATGTTACGGCACCGAGGCTACTGCGGGCCCTGCGCCTGGCCCTGCTTCTGGCCTTCGATCTCGGCGTGCACCTTCGCCATGTCGATGTTCTTCGCCTGCGTGATGACCTGCTCGAGGGCCTGGCCGGGCAGCGCGCCGGCCTGCTGGAACAGGATGACCTTGTCGCGGAACACCATCAGCGTGGGGATCGAGCGGATGCCGAACGCGCCGGCGAGCTCCTGCTGCTCGTCCGTGTTGACCTTGGCGAACACCACGTCGCCGTGCGTCTCCGAGGCCTTTTCGTACACCGGCGCGAAGCCGCGGCACGGGCCGCACCACGGCGCCCAGAAGTCGACGATCACCATCGGGTTGTCGTTGACGGTTTTCTCGAAGTTGTCCTTGGTGAGCTCGACGGTGGCCACGGGCGTCCTCTGTGAAAAGTGGGGCAGTGTACTCTAGACCATCATGTACGTCGGCCGGTTCGCGCCCTCGCCCACCGGCGCGCTGCACTTCGGCTCGCTTGTCGCGGCGCTGGCAAGCTGGCTCGACGCGCGGGCGGCCGGCGGGCGATGGCGGGTGCGCATCGAGGACCTCGACACGCCGCGCATCCAGGCCGGCGCCGCGGAGCAGATCCTGCGCACGCTGGGCGGGCTGGGCCTCGCCTGGGACGGCTCGGTCGAATACCAAAGCCGACGCCTCGCGCTCTACCGCGACGCCCTCGAAAGGCTCGCGCAGCGCACTTATTGGTGCGGCTGCACGCGGCGCGAAATCGCCGACTCGTCGCTCGGGCTTGCGGCGGACGGCGCGCAAATCTACCCCGGGAGCTGCCGGGCCGACGTCGCGCCCGGAAAAGCGCCGCGCGCGCTGCGCCTGCGCGTCCAGGGGGCGATCGCGTTCGCCGATCGCGTGCAAGGCGAGCAGCGCCAGGACCTCGAGCGCGAAGTGGGCGATTTCGTGCTCTATCGGGCCGACGGCATGTTTGCCTACCAGCTCGCCGTGGTGGTCGACGACGCCGAGCAGGGCATTACTGACGTAGTGCGCGGCGCGGATCTGCTCGATTCCACCGCGCGCCAGATCCAGCTTCAGCGCCTGCTCGGTTACGCGACGCCGCGCTATTTGCATATCCCCGCCGCCGTGAACCGCGCGGGGGAGAAGCTCTCCAAGCAGACCGGTGCGCACGCCATCGGCGCCGGGGGTGATGCGCTGCGCCGCGCGCTCGCGTTCCTCGGTCAGCCTCAGGCCGACGATCTGGCGGAGGCAGTGCGCAACTGGGACCCGGCCCTTATCCCCGCGCGCCGCGCCCAGGCCGCAGAACCGTAAGCAGCGCCGCCAGCACCATGGCGAGCGCCACATACTCGGTCCACGCCGGGCGCTCGCCGAGGAACACGATGCCGCTCGCCACGCCGACCACCGGGATGACCAGCATGCTGATCGAGAACA
Source organism: Burkholderiales bacterium (assembly GCA_036379875.1). Lineage (GTDB taxonomy): Bacteria > Pseudomonadota > Gammaproteobacteria > Burkholderiales > SG8-39 > SCGC-AG-212-J23. The sequence goes on from DASVFV010000167.1 coordinate 35,511, forward strand.
CGCTGACCGGCACCGAGGTGGCGATCTTGATCCAGGCCCAGTGCGCGAAGGCGAAGGCCACGAACACGTTGTATGCGGTGCCGAGCCAGGGCTTCAGCCCCACGTCCTTGAGCGCGCGCCAGTCCTCGAACACGAGGGCGCCGATGAAAATGGGCGTGCCGCCGAGCAGCATGATCCACGCCGTGTAGAGGCCCGCCGGCATCTTCACCGGAAAGCGCTTCTGCAGCACCGTGCCGAGCGCCCACGAGATCGCGGCGCCGACGATCAGCAGAGCGCCGAGCGGCGCGTGGCCGAAGCCGATGAAGCTTTCGGCGAGCAGCAGGGCGAGCCCGCCCAGGCCGAGCGCAAGGCCGAGCAGCTTGGCGCGCGTAAGGCGCTCATGCAGCAGCCAGACCGAGAGCGGCACCGCCCATACCGGCATGGTGTAGGCGAGGATCGCGCCGCGGCCGGACGGGATCAGCGCCACGCCGAACGCGATCAGCATGTTCCAGGCGGTGATGTTGAGCAGCGCGAGCAGCCACAGGCGGCTCCACTGACCGGTCGGCAGCACCAGGCGTTGTCCGCCGGCGCGCAGCGCGGCGAACAGCACCGCGGCGCCGAAGCCGAGGCACATGCTGCGGAACGTCCAGGGCGGCACTTCCGACAACGCGACCTTGAGCGCCGTCCAGTTGAATCCCCAGGCAAGCGTGAGCGCGGCGAGCACCCACCACAGCCGCTGCGGCAGGTGGTCGGGCTCGGCGCTCAAGCGCTCGCCCGCAGCGGCATTGCTTGCATCCCGCGCAGCACCATCGAATCCAGGTACTTGGGTTCGGAAACCATTTCAAAGTGCTTCCAGCGCGCCAGGACCGCGGGCAGCGCGATCTGTCCCTCGAGGCGCGCGAGCGGAAAGCCGAGGCAGATGTGCGCGCCGAAGCCGAAAGTGAGATGCGGCACGCCGCTGCGCTTCAGGTCGACGCGGTCCGGGTCGTCGTAGGCGCGCGGATCGCGGTTCGCCGCGTTCATCAAGAGGAACACGCGCTCGCCGACCTTGAGCTGCCTGCCGTGCAGCTCGTGCGGCTCCTGGACGATGCGCACCTGGGCGCCGATCGGCCCGTCGTAGCGCAGCAGCTCCTCGACCGCGGCCGGCGCCAGCGCGGCGTTGCTCCTGAGCGCTTCGAGCTGGTCGGGAAACTGCAGCAGCGCGCGCAGGCCGTTGGCGAGGTGATGCGTGGTGGTCTCGTGGCCCGCGAACAGCAGCAGGATGCAGGTCGCGACCAGCTCGTCGTCGGACAGCCGGTCACCGCCGTCGTCCAGCGCGACCAGCTCGGACAGCAGGTCGCGCTGCGGGGCGGCGCGGCGTGCGAGGATCAGCTCGCGGAAGATGCCCGCCATCTCGCGCGTCGCGGCGGCGGCGCGGGCGTACTTCTCGGGCGCGTCGCGCGCGCTGCCGATGAAAAGGCTCATCTCGTCGGACAGGTGCTTCAGCCGCCCGAGTTCCTCGCGCGGCGCGCCGAGCATGTCGATGATCACCAGCGCGGGCAGCGGGCCGGCGAAGTCGGCGATGAAGTCGAAGCGCTCGCGCTCGCCGATTGCCTCCAGCAGCCAGCGCGTGGTGGCCTCGATGTTCGGGCGCAGGGCGTTGATCGAGCGCACGTGGAACACCTTCGCGGCGAGGCGTCGCAGGCGGGTGTGCTCGGGCGGATCGCGGAACACCATCCAGAGGGTGAGGTAGCGCGCCAGCTCCTCCACCCGCTTCGCTTCCGGCGGCGGGAGCTTGGCGAAGAACGGGCGCAGCCGGTCCGATGACATGGTCATGTCGAGGCAAACCCGCTTCACGTCGTCGTACCGCGTCAGGACCCAGGCCTTGAGCCGGGTGCTCCAATGCGCCGGATCCTCGTCGCGCAGGCGCCGATAGAGGGGGAACGGGTCCGCGAGAAGCGCAGGATCGTTCGGCTTGTAATCGATAGCGGGCACTAACTCTGAACTTTGTAGTTGATGTTGCTACGCACAAACTTCTTGACTTTACAGGTCATTGGCCTAGAATCGGTTTTGCTGCGTTGCACAAAACCGAATTGGATAGACATCAGGAGATGAGAATGTACGTGACCCCGGAACAGATTCAAACCGCCAACAAGGCGAACGTGGAAGCGCTGCTCGCCGTGGCGAACGCCCAGTTCTCCGCGTTCGAGAAGCTGGCCAACATCAGCGCCGGCGCCGTGAAAAGCGCCTTCGAAGACTCGATCGCCAACACCCGCGCCCTGCTCGGCGCGAAAGACGTGCAGGAGTTCGTGAGCCTGCAGAACTCCTTCGCCCAGCCGGCCATCGAGAAGGCCATCGCCTACTCGAAGAGCGTGTACGAAGTGGCCACCGAGGCGAACACCGAGCTCAGCAAGGTCGCCGAGCGCCGCGTCGCCGAGTGGAACGAAGGCTTCGTCAGCCTGCTCGACAAGGTGTCGAAGAACGCGCCGGCCGGCTCGGACGTGGCAGTCGCCGCGATCAAGTCGATGCTCGCCGCGGGCAACTCGGCGTACGACAACTTCACCAAGGTCGCGCGTCAGGCGACCGAGATGGCGGAAGCGAACGTCAGCGCCGCGACCGAGACGGTCAAGGGCATGGCGAAGACCAAAAGAGCCGCCTAAGCAAAGTACTCGCAGGAAACGCAAAACCCGCCGCTAACCCCGGCGGGTTTTTTATTTGTACGGGAAGCCGGCGTCCTTCACCAGCCGGCGCAGCTTCTCCATCGCCGGCCCCACCTGGTCCGGCGCGCCGCGCACGCCGAGCTCGACGTGGATGCGGCTGCCGTCCTGGCCTATGGACGGCAGGCTGAACACCTTGATGCCCTGGAAGCCCGCCTCGACGTCCTTCATCGCGAAGATCAGCTGGCTCTCGCCCGCTTCGTATACCAGGATGGATTGCTCCTTCCATTTCTGGCTGTCGAAGCGCTCCCGGTATTTCGTATCGAGCACCCATTCGACCATGGGCCAGGCCATCTGCGGAAAGCCCGGTACGAAGTGGTGGTGGCCCACCGTGAAGCCCGGAATGCGGTTCACCGGGTTCGGGATGATGCTGGAGCCGGCCGGGAACTCGCCCATCTGCAGGCGCTGCGGCGTCACCTCGCCGCCGAAGCGCGCGCGGATCTCGCGCTCCGCATCCGGATGAATTTGCAGGGAAACGCCCAACGCCGCGGCGGCGCATTGCCGCGTATGGTCGTCCGGCGTCGCCCCGATGCCGCCGAAGCTGAACACTACGTCCTGCGAATCGAAGCTGCGTCTCAGCGCCGCCGTGAGGCGCTCGGGCTCGTCGCCGAGATAATGCGCCCAGGAAAGACGAAGCCCTCGCTTGGCGAGGGCTTCGATGAGGAACGGCAGGTGCTTGTCCTGGCGCTTTCCGACCAGCAGCTCGTCGCCGATGATGAAAGCGCCGAACAAGCGGCTACGCGGCCTTCTTGCTCCAGCGCTGCAGGTCCTCGAGGCCGCCGATGTGCTGGCCGTTGACGAAGATCTGCGGCACGGTGCCGCGGCCCGTGATGGCGCCGACGACGCGTGAGCGGTCGCTGTGGTCGAGCTTCACTTCGGAGAAAGTGTAGCCGAGCTCCTTCAGCAGCGCCTTCGCCTTGGCGCAGTAGCCGCAGCCTTCGCGGGTCAGGATCGCCACCTGGTCGGGCTTCTTGGCCTTGGGATTGATGTAGTCGAGCATGGTGTCGGCGTCGGAGACCTCGAAGGGGTCGCCCGCCTTCTCCGGCTCGATGAACATCTTCTCGATCACGCCGTCCTTCACCAGCATGGAGTAGCGCCACGAGCGCCGGCCGAAGCCGAGCTCGGACTTGTCCACCAGCATGCCCATCTTCTCGGTGAACTCGCCGTTGCCGTCCGGCACCATCAGCACGTTGCCGCATTCCTGGGTGCGCGCCCATTCGTTCATCACGAACGCGTCGTTCACCGAGATGCACACGATGGTGTCCACACCGTTCGCCTTGAACGCCGGCGCGAGCTCGTTGTAGCGCGGCACGTGGGTGGAGGAGCAGGTCGGGGTAAACGCCCCGGGCAGCGAAAACACCACCACGGTCTTGCCCTTGAAAATGTCGTCGGTGCTGATCGTTTTCCAGTCGCTTTCGGTGCGGGCACGGAAATTCGCCTGGGGTACTTTCTGGCCTTCGCGGTTCTGCAGCACGGTCTTTCCCTCTCGAAAAAAGAATGGACCGAGTCTAGGGAACGGTGTTCCCGGCAGCCAATTCTTTGTTCGGATCGGCGCGATAGCCGCTTCTAATCGCCTCCAGCGCGCCCAGCAGGTAGCGAATGAAGGCGAGGCCGAACACGACCGGCCCGATGAAATTGACGAAGGGAACATAGGCGAGCAGGGCCAGCATGATGCCCAGCGCATACAGGCCGCCGCGCCGCTCGCGGAACAGCCGCGCCATCTCCTCCCGGTCGGCGTGCTCGGCGAGCGCGTCGTAGCGCAGCAGCCGCTGGTTGACCCACGACAGGATGGCGAGGGGGATAAGCGGCCAGAGCGGCGGCAGGATCCACAGCGGGATGCTGACGATGAACAGGCCGATCATGCCGAACAACGCGATCAGGCCGTTTCCCACGCTGCCCACCGCCCCGCCGCCGCGCCGGCGCTCGAGCTGCGGAAACGAGCGCTCGGCCACGTAGTCAACCATCTTCTGCATGCCGAACACGCCGAGGATGAAGAGCGCGGTCAGGTACACGAGCGGCACGAAAAGCAGAAAGAGGATCACGTTGGCCGCAATGAGCGTCGCGTCGCCGAAGTCGAGGCGCACGTAACCCAGCGCCGGCTCCACCCAGGGTTTCAGTACGCCGGCCAGCCACAGCGCCAGCTTGGTCCAAAGAAAAAGCGCTGCCGTGCCCCAGATCGCGAGCGAAACCAGCATCGGCCAGGCCATCAGCCACAGCATGCGCGGGTGGAAGAGATTGACCAGGCCGTAGCCGATTGCGCCGAGCACGTTCATCGCCGCACAGTCTGCCAGAGCTTTGTTAAACGCTTGACCGAGACCGGCACCGGCGTGCGCAGCTCCTGCGCGAAGAGCGACACCCGCAGCTCCTCGAGCAGCCAGCCGAACTGCTCGAACTCGGCGCCGGGCTCGCCGTGCCGCGCCCGCGCCAGCGCCTCGCGCCGGTAGGGCGTCTCCAGGGAGGCCACGTCGGCCGCCAGGCGCGCGTCGCGCGCCGGGTCGGCGCGCAGCTTGTCCAGGCGCAGCGACGCCGCCTTGAGGTAGCGCGGGAAGTGCTGCACCCGCTCCCACGGGGTGCGCGCGAGCCAGCCCGGCGCGAGCAGGCGGGCGAGCTGCTGGCGGATTTCGCCGACCGCGGCAAGGTGCGCCTTTTCCAGGGAATTCAATTTCTTCTCGAGCGCCGCGCGCTCGGCCAGGATGCCGCCCGCGGTGCGGGCGATTTCCTGCGCGATGAGGTTGAAGCGGCTGCGGCCCTCTTCCACGCGGCGGGCGAAATCCGCCTGCGTGACCGGCACCGATTCCTGCAGGAAGGCGCGCGCCAGCGCGGCGCCAACCACGTCGGCTTTCAGCGGCCCGAGCACGATGTCCTTGGCGAGCGAGCGCTCGAGGTCGCGCACGCGGTCGCGGAAGGCGATGGCGAGCAGGCGCAGCACGCCGGCCCGATGCAATTCACGGGCCTTCTCCGGAGAGTCGAACACCTGCAGCGTGACAGCGTCGCCTTCGTCGACCAGGGCGGGATAGCCGAACAGCTGGTGGCCGCCGTGCTCGAGCTCCATCAGCTCGGGTAGATCGCCCATCGTCCAGCCGGTGTGCTTGTCGAGCTCCTGCAGCACCGCCTCCGCCGGCGCCGCATGGTCGCGCTTCAGCTGCGCCAGATCCCGGCCGGTGTCGATTTGCCGGCCGTCTTCGCCGAGCACGCGGAAATTCATGTGCAGGTGCGGAGGCGCCGAGTCGGGTCGGAACGCGTCCACCGGCACGTCGAGGTTGAGCTCGCTGCGCATGAAGCGGCGCAGCGCTTCCGCGAGCGACATGTCGGAAGGCGGGACCTCGGCGACGAAGCGCTCCGCGAACTCTTCCAGCGGGCCGAGCTTGTGGCGCAGGCGCTGCGGCATCGATTTCACGAGCGCCTTGACCTTCTCCTTGAGCAGCCCCGGCACCAGCCACTCCATGCGCGCGGCCGGCACCTGGCCGAGCAGCGCGAGCGGCACGCTCATCGTCACGCCGTCGCGCGCCGAGCCGGGCTCGAAGTGGTACACGAGCGCGTAGCGGTTCGGACCGACTTCCAGCGTGGGCGGGAAGTTCTGCGTGGTGATGCCCGCCGCCTCGTGGCGCATCAGGTCCTCGCGCGCGAGGTGCAGGAGCCGCGGCTGCGCCGCTTCGGCCTGGCGGCGCCAGGCTTCGAAGCTCTTGGATGAATGGATCTCCCTGGGAATGCGCTCGTCGTAGAAGGCGTGGATCAGCTCGTCGTCGACCAGGATGTCCGGGCGGCGCGACTTGTGCTCGAGGCGCTCGATCTCGGCCACCAGGCGGCGGTTGTGCGCGAAGAACGGCGCGCGGCTGTCGAAGTCGCCTTCGACCAGCGCCGAGCGGATGAAGATGTCGCGCGCCAGGTCGCGGTCGTGGGGCGCGAACGGCACGCGCCGGTTGACGTACAGCGGCAGGCCGTAGAGCGTGCCGCGCTCGAGCGCCACCACCTCGCCGCGGTCCTTCTCCCAGTGCGGATCGCTGCGGCTGCGCTTGATGAGGTGCGCGCCCACTTCTTCCAGCCAGCGCGGCTCGACCGAGGCCACGGTGCGCGCGAACAGGCGCGTGGTCTCGACCAGCTCGGCGGCCACGATCCACTTGCCCGGCTTCTTGGTCCACGAGCCCGGGTGGACGAAGTATTTGATGCCGCGCGCGCCAATATAGGAAGACGCCCCGGCGCCCTCTTCGTCCTTCATGCCGACGTTGCCGAGCAGGCCGGCGAGCAGCGCGCGGTGGATGGCGCGGTAGCCCTCCGCCTTTTCCGGCCGCACCGAGGACTCCGGCCACTCCAGCGATTGCCTGAGCTGCTCGTGCACGTCGCGCCATTCGCGCATGCGCGGGTAGGAGAGGAAGTTCTCGGGGCAGATGCGCCGCAGGCCGGATTCCTCCTGCAGCTTCCACAGCTTCAGCAGCGCGAGGAAATCCGACCGCTCGTCGGCGAAGCGCGCGTGGCGCTCGTCGGCGAGCGGCGCCTTGTCGAGCGGCCGCTCGCGCGGGTCCTGCACCGAGAGCGCGGCGGCGATGATGCGCACCTGGGCAAGGCAGCCTTCGGTGCGCGCGGCGACGAGCATGCGGGCAACCCGCGGATCGAGGGGAAGGCGCGCCAGCTCCTGCCCCACCGGGGT
>DASVFV010000168.1:0-18988 GCA_036379875.1 Burkholderiales bacterium
CGAAGTCGCGGTTCACGTCGAACGGCAGGTTCGAATAGAGATAGGGATTGAGCGCCAGGCTGCCGATGTGCGTGATGAGCAGCGTGTAGCCGTCCGGGTCGGCGCGCGCCACGTCGAGCATCGCCGGGTTGCCGCCGCCGCCGCCCTTGTTCTCGATCACGATGTTCTGGCCGAGCGCCTTCTCCATCTCGAACGCCACGCTGCGCGCCACGATGGTGCTCGAGCCGCCCGGCGCGAACGGCACCACCAGGCGAATGGGCTTGGTGGGGTAGTTCTGCGCGCTCGCATTGAACGCCAGGAAAACTGCCAGCAAAAAGATCCTCAAAACTGATACCTCCGCATGCCGCCGTCCACTGGAATGACCGTGCCGGTGATGTAACGCGCGAGCGGCGAGGCGAGGAAGCACACGAGGTGCGCGATGTCCTCGGGCTTGCCGTATTCGCCGACCGGGATGTCCTCGCGCTCCTCTTTCGCGCGCCGCTCGGGGCTGTAGTTGCGCCGGATCTGCTCGCTGTCGATGCGCCCGGGCGGGATCGAGTTCACCGTGATGCCGAACTTGCCGACTTCGCGCGACAGGCCCTTGGCCCAGGAATGCATCGCCGCCTTGGCGGCGAACGCGCCGTTCAGGCCCTCGGGCTCGGACTTGCCGGTGATGTTGATGATGCGGCCCCACTTGCGCGCCATCATCTGCGGCAGCAGCCGGTGCGCGAGCTGGCGCTGGCGCGTGAAGTTGAGGGTCAGCGCCTCCTCCCACTGCTCCTCGCTCGCCTCGAGCGTGAAGCGCCGGCTGCCGCCCGCGTTGTTGATCAGGATGTCGACCGAGCCGAGGCCTCCCAGCGCGGCCTTGGCGATCTTCTCCGGCGCGCCTTCCTGCATGAAGTCCTGCTCGATGATGACCAGCTTTACGCCGAGCTCCTTCTGCAGCTCCTCGAGCAGGTTGCGCCGGCGTGCCGCGACGGCCAGGCGCACCCCCTCGCGGGCAAGCGCGGTGGCGATACCCCGGCCGATACCCATGCTTGCACCGGTGACGAGCGCGGTGCGGCCCTGAATGCCTAGTTCCATTGGAAGGAGGGAAATCCTACCGGATTACGGCACGCCAATTGCGGGAGGTTCGACGCCCTTTTCTCAACGGAGGTCCGGATGAAAAAGCAGCTCATCACCCTGGCAATCGCGGCCGCTTTCGCGGCCCCGGCGCTCGCGCAATCGCCCGGCCGCACCACCACCGACCCGAAGGATTCCAACCCCGCGGCCCCGCCCGCCACCTATGGCACCCAGGACCGCGCGGCCGCCGGCGCCACCGCCGGTAGCTTCACCTCGATGGACCGTAACGGCGACGGCTACATCTCGCGCGACGAAGCGCGCGACGCCGCGTGGAACAGCCGCTTCAGCGAGCTCGACACGGACAACGACGGGCGCCTGTCGCAGCAGGAATACGGCGCGCTCGGAGCCGCGGCCGGCGCCACGGTCGACAAGGACGCGCGCAGCCCGAGCACCACGGGCGGCATGGGCGGCTCGGTCGGCCCGGGCGGCACGCAGAGCGGCTCGAGCACGAGCGGCGTGGGCGACAAACCAGGACAGAAACAGTGAAGACACTCGCAGCAGCAGTACTGGCGGCGGCGAGCGCAGCGGCGCTCGCCGCGCCGAAGGCCGAAAGCGCCATGGAATGCGGCATCGCCGCCGACATGGCGGTGGTGGCGCGCTCGCTCGCGCAGGAGGCCGTGCAGCGGCCGCAGGCCACCGCGATCATGGCGCGGATCTACGACGTCTCGGAATCGACGCGCGGCCGCGAGCTGATGAGGGACATCCTCGACGCGGCGTACCGCCAGGACAGCGCGGCGGGCGGCGCGTCGAGCCAGAAGTTCGCCGAGGAGCTGTTCACCGCCTGCATGAAGACCGGCGGCAACATGGATACGGTGCTCGGCCGCAGGCTGTAAAAGCTTCTAGTCCGCCTTCGCGCCCGACTCCTTCACCAGCCGGGCCCAGAGCTTCGCATCGTCCGCAAGGAAGCCCGAGAAATCCTCGGGCGAGGCCGATGCCGCGGTCTCCGTGCCCTCCTTCGCGAGCACGCGCGCGGTTTCGGGCGCCTTGAGCACCTGCGCGGTTGCTTCAAACAGCTTGCGCACCACTTCGGGCGGCGTGCCCGCCGGCACGAAGAAGCCGTACCAGAAGCCGATCTCGTAATCGGGCAATCCCGCCTCGCCCATCCCCGGCACGCCGGGAATGAGCGGCGTGGCGTTGCGGCTCGTAATCGCGAGGGCCTTGAGGCGCCCGGCCTGCACGAGCGGCAGCACCGAGGGCGGCGTGGCAAAGGCGAGCTGCGTGTCGCCCGCCAGCACCGACTGCACGGCCGGCGCGCCGCCCTTGAACGGCACGTGCACCATGTCGACCTGCGCCAGGCGCACGAACAGCACCGCCGCCATATGCGGCGCCGAGCCGTTCCCCGAAGTGGCGTAGTTCAGCTTGCCCGGATTCTTCTTCGCGTGCGCGATGAGCTCCTTCACGCTCGCCACGCCGAGGCCCGGGTTGACCGCCAGGATGAGCGGCGAGGAGCTCACCTTGCTCACCGGCACCAGGTCCTTGAGCGGCTGGAAGCCGGCCTTCGGCGAGATGAGCGGGTTCACCAGGATGCTCGACGGGCTCGCGATCAGCACGGTGTAGCCGTCGGGCGCGCTCTTCGCCACGGCTTCGGCCGCGATGCTCGAGCCGGCGCCGGGCCGGTTCTCGACCACGATCGGCTGGCCGAGCGCTCTCGAGAGCGGCTCCTGGAAGGCGCGCGCCACGAAGTCCGCCGCGCCGCCGGGCGCGAAGCCCACCACCAGGCGCACGGGCTTCGACGGATAGGGCTGCGCTGTTGCAACGGTAGATGCCACCGCGAGAATGCACGTCCAGATGATCTTTTTCATGACGGCACCGAGTGTTCTTTCAGGTGCGCCTTCAAGTCAATAGCGATTTTCACCGCCACCAGTACGAGCAGCGCCCAGACCGGCGAGCCGAGCGCCGCGACGCCGATGCCGCCGAGGATGATCGCGATGTGCAGGGCGACCACACGCGCGTAGGGCGACGCCATGAGCCTGGCGAGCTGAACCCTGCGGTACTCGCCGCGCCAGAGGTAATTCGACAGGAACGAGAAGGCATGGCTCGCGAACAGCACCGCGACCGGGATCCACAGCCCGTAGTCCGACGCGACTCGAGTCGCCGGCTCGAGCACGTGCCACGGGTCGACCACGTCGTACTTCTTGTCGCCGAACAGATGGAACACGAAGAAGCCGTGGACGGCGGTGAACATGCCGTAGTGGAAGCAGAAGAACGGGATCATGAACAGCTTGCCCACCCACAGCGCCCGATCGGCCGGATCGGCGCACAGCATGCGCAGGATGAAGAACACGCCGACCACCACGTTCTCCATCCAGAACAGCGCGAGCAGCGCGAACACGTTCCAGCCCCAGAACAGCACGCCGATGACCGGCACCAGGTTGGCGGCGACCAGGATCCAGGCCGAAACCGGCTTTTCCGCTTCCTGAGCGGCCCGGGACGCGACCTCCCGGATCATGCGCTCCTCGAACGGGCTCGGCGCGCGCCCGAGCTCGGCGCGCATCTTTTCCGCGATCTGCTCCGTGCTCAGGCCCTTATCGGGCGAGCCGGACGTTGGCGAGGGCAAGCCGGTCGGTGACGTTGCGCACCAGCGCGCGCGTGAGGTGCAGCTGCGCGCCGAGGCTCATCTGGTCGAGCGCGCCCGGCTCGAACTCGGCGAGCAGCAGATCGGTCATCGCCTCCACCGTGGCGTGGCGCGGCTGCTCGCCGCCGCCGATGTAGGCCATCTCGCCGAAGTACTCGCCGCTGTTCAGCATGTTGAGCAGCTTCTTTTTCTTCGTCACCTTGGCCTCGCCCCTGGCGAGGAAGAAGAAGCTCTTGCCCTTCGCGTCCTCCTGCACCACCAGGTTGCCCTTCGGGATGCGCCGCCAGTTGCCGGCGCGCACCAGCTCCCAGAGCTCCGAGTCGCCGAGCACGGCGAGCATCGGCACTTTCTTCAGCGTGACGTACTTGTCGCTGTCCGGGATCGAGCCGGGCGGCAGCACCAGCTCGCCCGCCTTCGACAGCTCGAGCGCGAACTCGGTCCAGGTCGGGTAGCGCTGCGCCGGGTCCTTCTTCATCGCGCGCAGCACCAGCGCGTCGATCGATTTCGGCAGGTCCTTGCGCAGCTCGCTCGGCGGCGGCGGATCGGTCTTGAGGATCGCCGCGACCAGCGCCTCGAGGTTCGCACCGGAGAACGGGCGGTGCCCGGTGAGGAGCTCGTAGAGCACCACGCCCAGCGAGTACATGTCGCTGTGGAAGGTAAGCGCCTTGCCCTCGATCTGCTCGGGCGACATGTAGTAGGGCGAGCCGAGCGCGGCGGTCTGCACCACCTGGCTTTTCTTCAGCACCGCGGCGCCGAAGTCGGAGATCTTCACGTCGGTGCCGGCAGCGATCATGATGTTGGCCGGCTTGATGTCGCGGTGCACGATGCCTTCCTTCGCCGCGTACTCGAGCGCGCCGCAGCACTTGAAGCCGATCTGCAGCACGTCGCTCACCGAGAGCAGCTTGCCCGTGGTGACGTGCTTCGACAGGTCGCCGCCGGTGACCAGCTCCATCGCGATGTGCCCGGAATCCTCGCCCACCACCGCGTCGAGGATGTTCACGATGTACGGATGGCGCAGCTTGCCGGCGAGCGAGGCTTCGTTCAGGAACTGCGAGCGGTACACCGTGCCGAACTCCGGGTCGCGGAACACCTCGGGCTCGATGGTCTTCAGCGCGACTTCCTTGCCGGTAAAGGTGTCCCTGGCGAGGTAGACCGTGCCGGTCGCGCCCTTGCCGAGCAGCTTGACGATGTCGTATTTCCCAACCTTGAGGTCGAGATCGAGCATCAGGGACTGACGTACGCGGTCTTGACGGTGGTGTAGAACTCCACCGCGTAGCGGCCCTGCTCGCGCGGGCCGTAGCTCGAGCCTTTGCGCCCGCCGAACGGCACGTGGTAGTCGACGCCCGCGGTCGGCAGGTTGACCATCACCATCCCGGCGGCCGAATTGCGCTTGAAGTGCTCGGCGTGCTTGAGCGAAGTAGTGGCGATTCCCGAGGAGAGGCCGAACGGCGTGTCGTTCGCCACCGCGAGCGCCTCGTCGTAGTTCTTCACGCGGATCACCGAGGCGACCGGGCCGAAGATCTCCTCGCGGTTGATCGTCATTTGCGGCGTGCTCTCCAGGAAGAGCGCGGGTTCCAGGTAGTAACCCTGCTTTTCCCGCTCCAAACGGTTGCCACCGACCAGCTTCGCGCCTTCCTTGCGCCCGAGCTCGATGTACTTCAGGTCCTGCTCGAGCTGGCGCTCGTCGACCACTGGCCCGATATCCGTTCCCTCTTTCAATGCGTCATCAACCTTCAATGACTTCATTTTCGAAGTAAGAGCGGAAACAAATCGGTCGTGAATGCCGTCCGTGACGATCAGGCGGCTCGAAGCGGTGCAGCGCTGCCCGGTGGAGAAGAACGCGCTCTGCAGCGACAGGTTCACCGCGGTGTCGAGGTCGGCGTCGTCGAGGACCACCTGCGGGTTCTTGCCGCCCATCTCGAGCTGCACCTTGGCAAGCCGCGCGGCGCAGTTCTGCGCGACGCGCTTGCCCACCGCCACCGAGCCGGTGAAGCTCACCGCGTCGACGCCCGGGTCGGTGGAGAGGAGCTCGCCCAGCACCGAGCCGCGGCCCATCACCAGGTTGAACACGCCGGCCGGGACGCCGGCCTTACTGATTATCTCCGTGAGCGCCCACGCGCAGCCGGGCACCAGGTCCGCCGGCTTGAACACCACGCAATTGCCGTACGCAAGCGCGGGCGCGATCTTCCATGCCGGGATCGCGATCGGGAAGTTCCACGGCGTGATGATGCCGACCACGCCGACCGGCTCGCGCGTGATCTCGACCTTGATGCCGGGGCGCACCGAGGGCAGCACCTCGCCCGCCTGGCGCAGCACCTCGCCGCCGAAGAACCTGAAGAGGTAGCCGGCGCGCGTCGCCTCGCCGACCGCCTCGGCCCTGGTCTTGCCCTCCTCGCGCGCGAGCAGCGTGCCGAGCTCGTCCTTGCGCGCCAGGATCTCGGCGCCGATCCGGTCCAGCATGTCGGCGCGCGCCTGCACCGGGCCGCGCGACCAGGCCGGAAACGCGGCGCGGGCGGCCGCGATCGCGGCGCGCGCCTGCGCGGCGTCGGCGCGCGCGAACTCGCCGACCACGTCGGACAGGTTCGAGGGGTTAATATTTGGCGCCCGCTCGGGCGCACCTGCCCATGCTCCGTTGATGAAGTTCTCATGGACTTTCATGCCCAGATGATATTCGATCCCGCCCTGATCCAACGTGGCGCCCGCCTCAGGCGCTCGCCCTATTTCGCCGCCACGCAGCGCGCCGGCTGCCTGGGCTACACGGTGTACAACCACATGCTGCTGCCGATCCGCTATGCCGACTTCGAGGCCGAGTACGAGCGGCTGCTCGCGGACGTCACGCTGTGGGACGTGTCGGTCGAGCGCAACGTCGAGATCGCCGGGCGCGACGGCGCGAAGTTCGCCGAGCTGCTCACGCCGCGCGATTTATCCAGATGCCGCGTCGGCGAGGGACGCTACGTGCTCATCACCGACGAGGCCGGCGGCATCGTCAACGACCCGGTGCTGCTGCGCATCGAGGAGAACCGCTTCTGGCTCGCGTGCGCGGACAGCGACGTGCTGCTCTGGGCGAAGGGCGTGGCGCGCGGCAGCGGCCTCGAGGTCGAGCTGCGCGAGCTCGACGTCGCGCCGCTCCAGGTTCAGGGGCCGAAGTCGCGCGAGCTGGTTTCCGATCTGTGCGGGGCGCGGGTCGGGACACTGGGGTATTACCATTTCTTTGAAACCAAGATCGAGGGCGTTCCAGTCATCGTCACCCGCACCGGCTGGACCGGCGAGCTCGGCTATGAGCTCTACCTCCTCGACCCGGCGCGCGGCGTCGCGCTGTGGAACCGCGTCATGGAAGCGGGCAAGCGCTACAACATCGCGCCGACCGGCCCCTCGGACATCCGCCGCATCGAGGCCGGCATTCTCAACTACGGCATCGACATGACGCTTGAGAACAATCCATACGAGGTGGGCCTCGAGCGCCTGGTCAACCTGGAGAAACCGGCCGAGTTCATCGGCCGCGAGGCGCTCAAGCGCATCGCGAAGGAAGGCGTCAAGCGCAAGCTGGTCGGCGTGGAAATCTCCGGCACGAAGACGGACATGAACTTCACCCGCTATCCAGTTCGCGGCGCAGGGTTCATCACCTCGTGCGTGCACTCGCCGCGGCTGAAGAAGAACGTCGGCTACGCCATGGTGGCGATGGAATATTCGAAGCCCGGCACTCGTTTGGAGGTGCAGGCGCCGGACGCGAACCGCAGCGCGGTGGTCGTGCCGATGCCGTTCATCGATCCGAAAAAGGAGATCGCGAAATCATGAGACTGCTTGTTCTGTTGCTCGTCGCGGCTCCCGCGTTGGCCCAGGTCACGGTGCAGGAATACAAGGTGCCGCCGGGTCACGGCGTGCACGACGTTTGGGCCGACGCGAATCCCGGCGGGCCGGTGTGGATCTCGGCGCAGGGCAGCGGCAACCTCGGCATCCTCGATCCGAAGAGCGGCAAGATCGAGTTCGTGCCGCTCGGGCGCGGCTCCTCGCCGCACGGCGTGGTCGCCGGCGCCGACGGCGCGCCGTGGCTGACCGACGGCGGGCAGAACGCCATCGTGCGCGTCGACCCGAAGACGCGCGCGGTGAAGGCCTACAAGCTTCCTCAGGACAGCGGCTACACCAACCTCAACACCGCGATCTTCGACGCCAAGGGCATCCACTGGTTTACCGGGCAGAGCGGCATCTACGGCCGCCTCGACCCGAAGAGCGGCGAGATGAAGATATTCGACGCGCCGAAGGGCCGCGGCCCTTACGGCATCCATGCCACGCCCGATGGCACCGTTTACTTCGCTTCCCTTGCAGGCTCGTACATTGGGCGCATCGAAGGGGATTCAGTCAAAGTCATCAATCCCCCCACCGCAAGGCAGGGCGCGCGGCGCGTGTGGTCCGACTCGAAGGGCAACGTCTGGGTGGCGGAGTGGAACGCCGGAAATCTCAGCCGCTACGAGCCGAAGACCGGCAAGTGGTCGACGTGGCAGGCGCCCGGCCACGAGCCGCACGTCTACGCGGTGTACGTCGACGAGACCGACAGGGTCTGGGCGTCCGAGTGGACCGCGCAGGTGATGCTGCGCTTCGATCCGGCAACGGAGAAGTTCGAGGTCTTCAAGTCGTCGAGCTCGCGCCCCAACGTGCGCCAGATCCACGGCCGCAAGGGCGAGGTCTGGACGCCGGAATCCGGCGCCGACAAGATCGTGGTGTACCGCTACCGCTGACTTACTTGACCGGCTTGCCCCACAGCCACTCGAGCGCGGCGTCGGGGGTGTCGAAGCGCCGCAGCTCGCAGCCGCGCATGCGCGCGTCGACCTCGGCGAAGAGGTAGAGCCGCTCGTTCGCGGCGCTGTCGACCACGGCGACCCGGGACGGGATGCTGCGGTTGTTGAGCACCTCGCGCAGCCGGCCGGCGCGGTCGCGCAGGCCGCGCACGTCGACCAGCAGGTAGCTCGCCGAGTTCTCGCGCACCTGGCGGCTGATCTCGCGCGCCACGAATCCGGGCGTGGGACAGCTCCCGGAAATGGTCGCCATCAGCACCTTGCCGGTCACGCTGTATTCGATGCGGTAGCTCACGCGAGGCCAAAAATAACCGAGGCGCGCGCAGCGGAGGTAAAGACTTTGTGAGACCTTGCGGCGCCGCGCGCCACAGCCCTCCCAGGCCGTGGCGCGCGCGCTCTCAGGTCCCCCTTCGAGTTCGGTGAGTCAGGACTTCTTGATCAGTGCAGCGAGCGCGCGAAAGTCTTGCCGCGCAGGTAGTCGTAGGCGTGCGGCTGGTCGTGCACGAGGTCGGAGATCGCGAGCGTGATCTCGTCGTGGATTTCGTCGTACTGCGAATCGATCTTCGGATAGATGCCGATGTCGGTGACGAACAGATCGGCGTCCGGAATGCGGTTCTGGTCGACTTCCTTCGGCAGCGTGGAACGGGTCTGGACCGAAAAGCCGTGCAGGGTCGGGCAACGTGCGAAAAGCGAGCGGATGCGGGACTGCACGTCGGCTTCCAGCCGGCCGAGCAAACTGTCGTACTGCGGTTGCGGGGTTTTCATGGAGATCCACTCTAAGGCCTTGTAGCTAAACGGCCTATAAGGGAATCCCCTAAACCACTACATCCAGACCCCTAGATAGGGGGATAAATCAGGGACTTAGTGCAAAGTGCGCGCGAACGTGCGCCCGCGCAGCCATTCCTCGGCGCGCGGCTCGTCTTCGATCAGCTCGCCGAGGGTCTCGGCGATGTCCTGGTAGATCTCGCCGTACTGCTCCGCGGAGAGCCGCGGGGAAATGCCGATGTCGCTCACGTAAAGCTCCTGGGCCTCCTCGCGCACCGCGAAGCCGCAGAGGTCCGGGCAGCGAGCGAACAGCGACTCCAATTGCTCCTGGAACTGGCGCTCGGTTTTCATGGCATTCACGTTAGCCCTTGCGCGTTGCACCGCCCCGCGGCCCGGAGGGCCCGGGCGGGCTACGTTGCGTTACGCCTCCTGTCACGCGCACAACGACACCCGGATGAGGAACTGTCAGTGCTGAGACATAATTGGCAACCCGGAACCAAGGAGCTGCGCCATGGCCAAGTTCGTGATTTCCCCCCATTTCCGCCTGCACGAGTGGGTCGCCGAAGAGAAGGGCTACTTCCGCGACGAAGGGCTCGACTACGAGTTCCGCAACGTGTTCAAGACCCACGCCACGCCCAACAAGATCGGCGCGATGACGAGCTTCGAGCAGGGGCGCGAGACCAACGTGAGCTGCGCGTGCCACTGGACGGTGAACGTCGCGGCCTCGCAGGGACGCGGAAAGATGTACGCCGACGCCTACTCGATCTCGCCCTCGGGCGTGTTCGTGCCGCCGGAGTCGCCGATCCGCGAGCCGGCCGACCTGAAGAACGTGCCGATCTCGGTCGGCCACCAGTCGGGCAGCCACTACTCGACCATCCAGGCGCTCGAGCAGTACCTGCCGAAGAGCGAGATCAAGCTCTCGTTCGCCGACGGCATCCTGTTCGGCCGCATGGAGAAGCTGATCGACCGCCAGGTGCCGGCGGCGGCGCTGTTCAGCGGCCCGTACTACTTCGCCGAGCAGCTCGGCTTCCGCAAGATCATCGACACCACCTTCATGATGGCCTCGATGCTGAACGGCGATCCCGATCCGCAGGACGTGCGCAAGTATTTCCGCGCGCTGCGCCGCGCGCAGCGCGACATCGACCTGCGCCCGGAGCTCTACACGCACTACTACCGCAGGGAAATGCCCGAGCGCTTCCACGCCCAGATGGACACGCGCCGCTGGGGGCCCGGCGAGCGCATCGTGTTCGAGCCCTACACGCGCGAGGTGTTCGAGGAGTCCTTCAAATGGGTCGCCGAGCGCGAGATCTTCGAGCCCGGCACCATGGGTGCGGGGCGCTTCGACGAGGCCTGCGTCTCGCTAGTCGAGTAGGAAAATCAATGGAGCGTCCGGACGAATGTCCGGCCGCGTAGCACGTCCTTGGCCGCGGGGCGCTCGAACATGAAGTCGAGGAGCGCCACCGCGATCTCGTTGTAGATCTGCTCGCACTGGTCGGCGTTCAGGTACGGGTAGACGCCGATATCGCTCACCACCAGCTCGCGCTCGAGCGCGATGGCGCGCAGCTCCTCGGGCAGCGCCGAGGAATCCTGCACGGTGAAGCCGAAGAGCTGCGGGCAGCGGTCGAAGATCGCCTCGACGCGCACGGCGAGGTCCTCCTCGATCGGGGCGAGATCGGTATTCAGGCTTCCGAGCTGGGCGGGTTTCATGGCTTCGTCTGCCGCAAGTAACGGACCCGCAATTACGTCGCCGCGGCGGTTATGCTGTCGGGCTTGAACGACGGGAAACCGCCTCGCAAGATCTTCTACGGCTGGTGGATGGTGGGCGCCGCGGTCGGGCTGCAGTTCCTGCAGGCCGGGCTGGTCTCGCAGGCCTTCGGCGCCTACCTCGCGGTGCTCTCGGAGGAGCAGGGCTGGAGCAAGACCGCGCTGTCGGGCGCGGCGGCGCTGCAGCAGATGGAGGTCGCGCTGCTCGGCCCGGTGCTCGGCTGGCTGATCGACCGCTTCGGCCCCAAGGTGTTCGTGCGCGCCGGCGTGGTGGTGTTCGGCACCGGCCTGTGCCTGCTCTCGCAGGTGCATACGCTGCCGCAGTTCTACGGCGCGTTCATCGTCATCGCGCTCGGCTCCAGCCTGTGCGGCTTCTTCCCGCTCAACGTGGCGCTCATCCACTGGTTCGAGCGCAAGCGCGCCCGCGCGCTCTCGGCGATGTCGATCGGCCTCGCGTTCGGCGGCATCATGGTGCCGCTCGTCGCCGAGTCGCTCACCACCTTCGGCTGGCGCGCCACCGCGCTGACCTCCGGCCTGATCGCGATCGGCGTCGGCTTTCCGCTCGCCATGATGATCCGCAACAGCCCGCACGAGCACGGCGAGGTCGTCGACGGGGTTGCCGAACAATCCGTCTCCGCGGCCGGCGCTTCTGAAAAAACGGACAACACCCGCGACTTCACCGCCCGCGAAGCGCTTCGCACCTCGGCGTTCTGGCTGATCGCGCTCGGACACGGCTTCGCGCTGTTCGTCGTGCACGCGGTCTCGGTGCACGCCATCACGCACCTCAAGGAAGGGCTGGGCTATTCCGTCGCCCAGGCCTCGCTCGTGATCAGCCTGGTGACGGTGTTCCAGATCGTCGGCGTGCTGCTCGGCTGGGCGATCGGCGACCGCTACAAGAAGCGCCTGATCGCGGCGGCCTGCATGCTCGCGCACTCGCTCGGGCTGCTGCTCCTCACCTACGCCTTTTCGGTCGTCATGGTGATCGCCTTCGCCGTCCTGCACGGCACCGCCTGGGGCCTGCGCGGGCCGTTCATGCAGGCGATGCGCGCCGACTACTTCGGGCGCAGCGCGATCGGCATGATCCTCGGCCTGTCGTTCATGATCATCGTGGTCGGCCAGGTCGGCGGCCCGATCATCCCCGGCATCTTCGCCGACATCACCGGCAACTACCGCGCCGGCTTCACCATCCTCGCCGCGCTGGCGGCCGCCGGGTCGCTGTTCTTCATCGTCGCCCGAAAGCCGAAGCGCCCGTCGCTTTGACCCGCTAGAAGAACGCCAGCGCGCGCGCCTCGATGCTCTGCCGGGGCGGCGCGCCCGGCGGCGTGCCGGGGTCGTCGAAGGAGGTGTGCGGCGTGAAGCGCGCGCGCCCGTCGGTCTCCGAGTCGTAGACCTTGAATACCAGCGCCTCGTCGCGCCGCATGCGCGGGAAATAGAACCAGCGGTGCCCGGGGCTGTACTTCAGCCGGTAGGTCTGGCCGACGCGGTGCGGGTAGCGCCGCTCCGCGACCAGCAGGTCTTGCGGCGGGATGCTGCGCGCGTCGGCGATCGCGAGCGGGTTCGACTCGATCGGGCGGTTGATGGCGCGCCAGCACTGGATGATGGCGAAGCGCCGCTGCAGGAGCGCCTCGGCCTCCTCGCCCATCACCTCGCGCACGCGGTTCGGCCCCGACCATTCGGTGTAGTCGTTGTGCGCCGAGAGCACCGGCTCGCGCAAAAGCCGCGCCTCGCGCTCCGCTTCGTCGCCGGAGCGCAGCGTGTGGTCGAACACCTGCACGCGCTTCGCGCCCGAGACCGTCGCGATCAGCGCCGCGACTTCGGGGTAGTAGACGCGCTTCAGCTCCTCGGCATCGAAAAAGTCGCGCATCGCGGTGGGGTGCCCGACCAGCAGGAAGCCGTGGGCATCGAGCGAGAACGGCTCGGCCGCGGCGCGGCCGTCCGCAACCTCGACCGCGTGAATTTCCTCCGCGCCGCTGGTGCGCCTGCGGATGTTGTTCGGACCGAAGGTCTCGTTGACGAGCTTGTCGCCCGTCGGCACGGTATAGCGGATGCCGGCTTGCACCGGCCAAGTCTAATGCAGCGCGCGGACGAACGTCCTGCCGGTGAGCAGCCGGCGCGCGTCGGGCTGCGCCTTGACCGCGGCGCTGATGGCGCGCGCGATGTCGTCGTAGACCTCGTCGTAGTGCGAGCGGTCGCGCCGCGGCGAGAGGCCGATCTCGAAGATGAAGAATTCGCCGCTGAGCGAAGTTGGATCGAGGTGATCCGGCAGCCCGCTGCGATCGCGTACGGTGAAGCGCCACAGTTCGGGACGGTGCGCGAACAGCCGCGCGACCCGCCCCTGCAGCTCTGCTTCGGCAGAGTCCATGTTCTTGAAAAACCCCCGCTGCAAATATACTTCGTCCGTGGAACACGGCAACGATTTTTTGATCCAGGCCGCGCTGTACTTCTCGGCGGCGGTGGGCGCCGTGATGATCTCGCACAAGCTCGGCTTGGGCTCGGTGGCGGGCTACCTGCTGGCCGGCATCGCGATCGGGCCGTGGGGCTTCCAGCTCGTCGACACCGGCGGGGAGATCCGCGCGCTCGCCGAGCTCGGCGTGGTGTTCCTGCTGTTCGTGATCGGGCTGGAGCTCGAGCCCAGGCGGCTGTGGAGCATGCGCGCCAAGCTGCTCGGCCTCGGGCTGTCGCAGGTGCTCGGCTCGATCGCGGTCATCGCGCTCGCCGGCTGGGCGCTCGGCTTCGGGGTACGCGCCGCGCTGGTCGCGGCGATGGCGCTGTCGCTCTCCTCCACCGCGCTCGCGCTCGCGCCGCTCACCGAGCGCGGCGCGCTTGCCACGCAGGGCGGCCAGGGCACCTTCGCGGTGCTGCTGTTCCAGGACATCGCGGTGATCCCGATGCTCGCGCTGCTGCCGCTGCTCGGCGCGGGCGCGAGCGGCGGCGGCTTCTCCTGGCACAAGCTCGGCCTCGCCGGCGCGGTGATCGTGGTCACGCTGGGCGGCGGGCGCCTGCTCGCGCGCCCGGTGTTCCGGCACATCGCGCGCACGCGCCTGCGCGAGATCTTCACCGCCTTCGCGCTGCTCCTCGTGCTGGTGATCGCGCTCGCCTTCGAGCACGCCGGGCTGTCCATGGCGCTCGGCGCGTTCCTCGGCGGCGTGCTGCTCGCCGAGTCGGAGTACCGCCACGAGATCGAGGCCGCGGTCGAGCCGTTCAAGGGCCTGTTGCTGGGGCTGTTCTTCATTGCGGTGGGAATGAGCGCCGACTTCGCGGTGCTGGTGTCGCATCCGTGGCTGGTGTTCGGCCTGATCGCGGGACTCTTCCTCCTCAAGGGCGCGGTGCTCTACGGCATCGCGCTGTGGTGGCGCATCCCGCGCGCCGAGCGGCCGCTCTTCATGCTGCTCCTCGCGCAGGGCGGCGAGTTCGCCTTCGTGCTGCTCGGCTTCGCGGTGACGCTCGGCGCCATGCAAGGCGAGGCCGCGCAGGCGCTCACGCTGGCGGTCGCGATCTCCATGCTGCTCACGCCGTTCCTGCTCGCGCTGCACGACCACCTCGCGCCGCGCTTCTTCGCCGATGCGGCCGTGCAGCGCGCCGCCGACACGCCGCGCGCGAGCAAGGTGATCGTCGCCGGCCTGGGGCGCGTCGGCCAGGTGGTGGCGCGCATGCTGCACGGCGCGGGCTTCGAGCCCACGGTGCTCGACGACGACCCCGACCACGTCGAGCAGTCGCGCAAGTTCGGCTTCCGCGTGTTCTACGGCGACGCCACGCGCCTCGACCTGCTGCACGCGGCGGGCGCGGACAGCGCCGACTTCCTGGTCATCGCGCTCGACGACGCCGACGCCGCCTCGCGGCTCGCGCGCGTCGCGAAGCTGCACTTCCCGAAGATGCGCGTGATCGCGCGCGCGCGCGACATGCGCCACATGTTCGCGCTGCGCGACGCGGGCGTGGAGACCATCGAGCGCGAGACCTGGCTCTCGGCGCTCAAGCTGGGCGAGCTGGCGGTGGCGCAGGCGAGCGGCGACGCCGAGCGCGCGCGCCGCACCGCCGAGACCTTCGCCGAGCACGACGTGGAGGTGGTGGCGAAGCTCTATGAAGTGCACCGCACCCGGCCCGACGCGCACGTCACGGTTTCCAACGAGCTGCGCGACCAGCTGGCGCGCACGCTGAGCGAAGATCAGCGTAGGATGGCGGTCATCAAACCGGAAGGATCATGAACGCACCCGCACCCAAGGAAGCGGCGCCCCAGGCGTCGGCCAAGGACCCGTACGTCGAGCTCGCCGAGCGCATCTTCGTGCAGCTCTCGAGCCGGGTGTACGGCACGCTCGCCTCCTCCGAGGCGAAGAAGCCCGACCCCAAGGCGCTCGCCGCGTTCAGCTTCAAGCTCGCCGACGCGTTCGAGCAGGCCACCCGCGAGACCGACCGCATGAAGGCGAAGATCGAGGCCGCCAACAAGGCCGCGGTCAAGCTCGACGAGGTGGATCTCTCGCACGTGTTCGGCGCCAAGAAGTGACGCGCAAGGGCTTTGTTCAAGCGTAGAGATTTCCTGAAGGCCGCTGCGCTGGCATGGCCGGCGGCGGCCTTTCCCCAGGCGGCGAAGAAGGACAAGCCGCCGCCGGGCATCCTGGTCAACGACGTCCACTCGCAGCTCAACTCGGCGCGCGTGTGGCGCATCGTGCAGCCCGAGTCGCTGGAGGGCATCCGCGCGGCGATGCGCGCGGCGCAGAAGGAAGAAAAGGCGATCTGCATCTCGGGCGCGCGCCACGCCATGGGCGGCCAGCAGTTCCTCATGGACGGGCTGATGATCGACACGCGGCGCATGAACCGCGTGCTCGGCTTCGACGCCGAGAAGGGCCACCTGGAGGTGGAGGCCGGCATCCAGTGGCCGCAGATCCTGCAGTACCTGGTCGGCGCGCAGAAAGGCCGCGAGCGCCAGTGGAGCTTCGCGCAGAAGCAAACCGGCGCCGACAAGCTCACCATCGGCGGCTGCCTGTCCGCCAACGTGCACGGCCGCGGCCTCAAGCTGCCGCCCTTCATCGGCGACGTGGAGTCGTTCCGCCTGCTGAACGCGAAGGGCGAGGTGCTGAACTGCAGCCGCACCGACAACGCGGAGCTGTTCCGCCTCGCGATCGGCGGCTACGGCCTGTTCGGCCTGATCACCTCGGCGACGCTGCGCCTCGTCGAGCGGCGCAAGATGGAGCGCGTGGTGGAGGTGCGCTCGGTCGACGGGCTGCCGCGCGCCTTCGCCGAGCGCATCCGCGACGGCTTCCTGTACGGCGACTTCCAGTATTCCATCGACGAAGCCTCGCCGGACTTCCTGTCGCGCGGCGTGTTCTCGTGCTACCGGCCGGTCGATCCGCAGACGCCGATCATCAGCGGCGCGCGCGAGCTCGGCGAGCGCGACTGGGTGGAGCTGCTCACGCTCGCGCACCACGCGAAGGGCGAGGCGTTCCGCCGCTACGCCGGCCACTACGTGGCGACCAACGGCCAGGTCTACTGGTCCGACGAGATGCAGATGAGCATCTACCCGGAGGGCTACCACCGCGCGCTCGACCAGCGCGTCGGCGCGCAGGTCAAGGCCACCGAGGCGATCACCGAGATCTATTGCGAGCGCGAGGCGCTCGAGCGCTTCATGGCCGAGGTGCGCGACTACGCGCGGCGCGACAAGGTGGACATCATCTACGGCACGGTGCGCCTGATCGAGCAGGACCGCGAGAGCTTCATGCCCTGGGCGCGCAAGCCGTATGCGTGCGTGATCTTCAACGTGCACGTCGAGCACACCACGAGCGGCCTGATCAAGGCCGGCGACGTGTTCCGCCGCCTGATCGACATCGGGCTCAAGCACGGCGGCAGCTACTACCCGACCTACAACCGCTATGCGCTGCGCCGCCAGGTCGACGCCTGCTTCCCGCAGATGCAGGAATTCCTCAAATTGAAGCTGAAGTACGACCCCCAGAAGCTGTTCCAGAGCGAGTGGTACCGGCACTACGAAAGGATGTACGAGCACAAGTAGCCTGCTCTGGTTCCTGCTGCTCCTGTTCGTCCTGCGCGTCGTCGGACAGGTCCTGGTCGCTTTCTTCAACGTGAGCTTCCTGCCGCCGATGGAGGCGTGGTACTCAGGGCTGATGCCTTACGAATACCTGCTGCCGTCCCAGATCGTGCTGATCGCCGTCATGGCGAAGATCTGCATCGACTTCACGCGCGAACGAGGCTTCTTTTTCGAAGGCAAAGGTTTCTTTGCCACGGGCTGGCTATGGTTCGGCTACGTCTACCTGGCGGCGATGCTCGCGCGCGCCGTAATGCTCTGGGACCACCCGATCCCGATCGTCTTCCACTGGGTGCTGGCGGCGTTCGTCATCGCCGTGGGCCTTTCGCACCGGAGGCGGCTATCTCCGAGCCGATGACGCTCGCCACCGATTACCTGCTCGCCGCGGTGACCGGCTGGCTGGCGGTGCTCTTGTACCGGCGCAGCTTCCACAGAGCGGTGCGCTGGTGGGCTTATGCCTTCATGGCGCTCGCCGCCGGCGCGTTCCTCGGCGGCACCTGGCACGGCTTCCTGCAGAACGACCTGCTCTGGAAAGCGACCGTGCTGTCGGTCGGCGTGGCGAGCTTCGCCATGGTGGCCGGCTCGAGCTTCGCCGCGCTGGGCGGCCGCGCGCGCGACGCGGTGCTGTGGCTCGCCGGATTGAAGCTGATCGCGTACTGGTGGTGGATGCTCGGCCGCGACGACTTCATCTACGTGGTGATCGACACCGGCATCGCGTTCGGCGCGGTGGCCGCGATGCACCTGTGGCGCTTCAACGGCTGGATCCTGGCCGGCGTCGCGGTGTCCGTGGCGGCGGCCGCCGTGCAGGCGAGCGGCTTCGCGCCGCACCCGAGCTTCAACCACAACGACCTCTACCACGTGATCCAGCTCGCCGCGATGCTCCTGCTCTACCGCGGGGCGCGCACCCTCAACGACCGCGCTTGAGCCGCGCGACGGTGGCGCTCGAGGCGTTGGGATGCCGCTCGACCAGGCGCATCACCGCCTCGCCCTTGCGGTTGTCGCCCATCACGTCCCAGAGCGACCACATCGGCTGCTCGAGCGCCGGGTCCTCGAGGCTGGCGATGCGATCGAGGAGCGCCGGGCCGGCGGCCGGATTGCCGGCCAGCGCGCCGAGAAAGTACTTGTCGCGGCGGAATTTCGACTCCTCGAACGCGCGCTCGAGGCCGCGCGAGTCCATGCGCCGCGCTTCGGCGACCGCGGCTTCGAGCGACTTGCCGTGCCAGACCTCGCTCGCCACCACCGCCGGCAGCGAGGCCGCCGCGGCGAGCGCCGCCCAGAACACGATCTTCGGCTCCGGCGCGCGGCCGCGCAGGTGCTCGACCACGTGGCCGAGCGCCGCGCCCCAGATGCCGATCGGCACCGCCGCGGCCGCGGCGACGAGCGGCAGGAACACGAAGCCGAGCCCCGCGCCCGCGCTGCCGTGCGAGAGGATCATCTTCGTGGACAGGGCCGCGGTGGCCAGCGCGCCCACTATTCCCGCCCACAGCGCCCAGCGGGCCTCCGAACGCTCGACCCAGCGTTGCATAATTCATCTTTCTACCAGAGGGAGCGGCTCATGCGCCTGGCAGTCATCTCGATCCTCGCTGCAATCCTCGCCGCCTGCGCGGCGCCGGTCACCAAGGAAGAAACCGCCGGGCTCGACTACGGCCCGAAGCCGACGCGCTGGCAGGACGAGGTGAAGAGCTACCTCAAGCTGCGCCTTACCGACCCCAAGGACGCGATCGTCGAGTTCCGCACCGAGCCGCAGCAGATGTACCAGCGCAAGGTCGCGATGCGCGACATGCACTACGGCTGGGCGGCGTGCGTGTGGGTGAACGACAAGAACAGCTCCGGGGCGTACAGCGGCTTCTACCCGATGGTGTTCTTCTTCCGCCACGAGAAGATCGTGCAGGTGAACGGCGGGCCGGACGACTTCGGCATCGGCGCGCAGTACGCGCGCAGCCAGTGCAAGCAGCTCGGCGC